>NZ_JBSAXF010000002.1:0-399257 GCF_053427845.1 Burkholderia sp. AW49-1
CTTTTTCGATACGGCTACTGGCATCTGGTGCGCGACGTCGGCGGGATTTCCCGGTTTGACGGCCATCGGCGGCGGGGCGCGCTGCGGCCTCATTTGAATAATTTACTAACGTGTCTTATAACTTTGAAGCCGATCAAGTCGGAATGTGTTTATCTTAGCGCGGCTCGAAGGGGACCTTCAGGCAATCGTTTTGTTGGTGTAAAGAAAGAAAATTGATTGTTTTTCGTAATTATCGAGTGCCGGACTGAATGCAGACGCGCCGCGCATTTGGGAGCGAGGTGCCATTCGAGTCGACCGTTGTTCGTCGCGGGTGTTGTTGACCCGTAGTCAACCGAATTATCGGACGTCGGTACGCGGCAGCCGGGAGACGGTTTCGCTGGTCATTTTCAGCGGATATCGATCATGGGTGTGAGCGATTGGCGACAGGCGGCGATTTTGACGTCGACGACGTGGTGCCGGGGTATGCTGCTTGTGGTGATAGCCATGCTCGCAGCATGCGGTGACCACCATGTATCGCGCGATGCGGTAGGCGTCGCGCCCGTTCCCGATCTTCCGACGGCCCAGATCGTGTCAGTCGATCCACACGAGCCGACGGTGGCCGTCCCGGTGAGTTTTCACGGCGTAGGCACCGGCACGGGCATCCGGTACGGCTGGCAGTTCGGCGATGGTGCGAGCGCGGCCGGTCCGCAGGTATCCCACACCTACGCATCGGCCGGCACGTTTGAGGCTACGTTGACAGTGGTTGACGTCCATGGAGTGGTTGCCACGTCCACGACCACCGTCACGGTTTCGGCACTGCCTGCCCCGCCTTCACCCCCGTCGATTGTGACGCTTAGTGGTGCTTCTCCGGTTCCTGGCAGTGCATTGTCGTTCCTCGCGATCTCGACCAACAACAAAGGTGGGCCGCTGACATATGCATGGAGTTTCGGTGATGGACAAGGCGAAACGGGAGCCCATACTCAACACGCGTACGGTGCAGTGGGACGTTACCTGGTGTCGGTGACGGCGACCAATCCTGCCGGTTTGAGTTCGGCCAGCACGACCACAGTCACGATCGTGGCCGGACCGGTTAATCCGCCTGTTCCGCCGCTTTTGCCGACGATCGTTGCGCCCGACGAGATTCGGGCGCAGAGTGCAATCACGTTTTTGGGCGATGCGCAACCGCCATCGAATGGTAGCGTGACGTCCTACACGTGGGATTTCGGCGATGGTTCGAGCGGTGCGACCGGGCAGAATGTCGTACACACCTATGCTGCAGCGGGTCCCAGAGTGGTCACGCTGACTGTCACGGACAGTCTTGGCCGTACTGAAACGGCAACAGCGAACATCGAGGTTCTGCCTTTGCAGCCGCCTCACGGTGTCGTGATTCACGGGCCGCTGGAAGTTCCGCTGGGAGATTCGGCCGACTTCACTGTAAGCTTCGAGAATCCGGGAGGCGGCGCTGTCACGTACGCCTGGGAGTTTGGTGATGGGGCGACGAGCGGCGATGTTTCCCCGTCGCATACATACGCGGCGGCAGGGCAATACACTGTCAGACTCACCGTGTCCAATCCCGTATCGGGATCCTCCAGTGCGTCCATGACGCTGGAAGTCGTCGGCAAGGACGAAATGGTCGACTTGCCGTGCGCGGGTAATTCGGCCGGGACGGGTTGGTGTATTGCTCCAGGCCTGCCGATCGGGCCGACATCGCTCAATACAGTTTCGTTTGGCGACGCGCGGTCCGGATGGATCGGCGGCGAGAGCGGTGCGCTGATTCATTCGACGGATGGCGGGCTGACGTGGACGATACAGATTGCATCGGGCAACGCGATCCGGAGTATCTCGGCGGTGGACAGCAATCATGTCTGGGCACTGGACGGACAGCGCAACGTCTTGTCGTCGTCCGATGGTGGGGCAACGTGGCAGGCCGTGGCAACCGGATCGCCGTCGACGCTGGTCGCCATCAAGTTCGCCGATCAGCGGCACGGCTGGGCCGTTGGCCCGAGCGAAAATATCTGGGGCACGGCCGACGGCGGTCAATCGTGGGCGCTGCAGCACAGCAATACGAGCAACCCCGCACTCAATGCGATCGACGCCATTGACGTCAATGATGCCTTTGCCGTCAGCGATAACGGATCGATCCTGCGAACGAGTGATGGTGGCCAAAGCTGGAATCTGGCTTTCCGGGCCAGCGGGACGGCGTTGAAGGGCATCTCGTTCGGCGGTTTCTCGACAGGGTTTGCCGTTGGTCGAGGCGCAAGCCAGATTTACAAGACGACCGACAGCGGGTCGACCTGGACGGCGGTGAGCGCACCGACCAGCGAAGCACTGCTAGCGGTCAAGTTCGTTACACCGTCGATTGGTTGGGTTGTGAGCGAATCCGGCCAGATTTTCCGTACCGACGATAGCGGCGGTAGCTGGCGCCTGCAGAACTTGCCTTCGCAGGCATTGGGTCTGCCCGCCCTGGATGCCGCCAACGCGATGAACGCGTGGCTCGTCACGGCAGGCGGCGCCTACTTCATCACCGGGACGGGCGGCGTCGGACAGTGATCGGGCGGCAAGTCGCGAGCGCTTCGGTCTGTGTCCGAGACACCCAACATCGACCCATCGGGTTTCGATGCCGTCACGCTGACGATCCGCCAAGATGGTGCGTTTTCCGTTCCTGGGCGCCGACCCGCGAGTTGGCCGAATTGGATCGAAGGAATCGCTGCGCCGACGAGCGCTTGCACGTCATGTCAGTGTGTATCTGCGTTGGCCCAAGCAATGGAGCTGGATTGGATACGCCAATCCGGCTCCACGCGCCACGTATCTGCGATTAACAGATCACTCAAGGATATCTATCGAACGGCGAACCGAGCTGCCGGTGAACCATTTGCGCAGTTATTGCCGTAAATAAACATATTCCTATTCTCAGAGTAGGCCGAGTAAATGATGGAATAGACTTCCTTGGCGCTGAATGAATAGACGCCATCGGCGATGGTGACTAGCAGATTGCCAGTGGTATCGGTCTCGAGCTTGTCGATCTTGCCAGCCTTGCAAAGCGCCTGTGCGGAAACGCACGAAGAGGCAAGCATCAACGCTGAAAAAAGCACGGTTGCGATCTTTTTCATGACTTTCCTTAGATAACGAGTGAGTAATGCTGTTGGACGGCCGCAGTCACGTCCGGAGTGACATGTTTTCTTTTCTGGATTTCCAATTCTGATGCTCGGTGAAATCGGCGATGACCGGGACCGATAAAAACGATCACGAATACACAAGCTAAATAACGATTGCTGCGCCTCCGCCATCCCGAAACTGCGAACGCGTGGTATTGCGGCGCACAACACAGGCTATGGATTGGGATTGTCGGAGGCCAATCGAATTAATTTATCGAAAATCTAGAATGGTAGTTTTTGATTTTGATATATATTTTGTAAATTCAGCGCGGCGTTGTATTTGTTTTTGATTATTTCGGTTGGCTTGATGATCGGGCAATCAGCGTTGAATATTCATTCGAAGGTTAATGGCGTTGCACGCAGAGCCAATGGCGAGATGGGGGCGACACCGCAAATACCGACGGCCGAGAGGAGCCGCACGGGCCGACTGTTGACGACCGATCGAATCGGTCGTGTCGGTGATCAACCGCATGCCACTATCGCGGCCGCATCGGGGGACGCTGGAAGCGGCTCATCGGTGTATCCTTGGCAGTTGATCGCATCGTTCATCCGTATCCAGCTCACCCACGGCAAGCTACCGTCGGCCATGCCAAGCCCGCGCTGACATGTTTGTACCACCTTGAATCGTCATGCCGCTCGAGATTCCAGGCAGTTCACAAGCCCTTCTGATCTTCTGACGCCGTGTGCAATACACAGCCGTATCCGCTCTGTCAATTGAAACGGTAACGCGCGAGTCAGCCGATCATGATGCCGTGGCGCATTGCTAGTTCATATTTCACTTGACGTTCGTCGTTTGCATTCTATGCTTTGCTCCACGATTCGATTGATCGATTCGGTTGTAAGTGATCGGATCATGCATGGGAATTGCCTCGCTTGAATCGCAGAAATGTTATATGTCCATGGCCTGAATGGATGTCTGAGTGCAATGAATTTATCTATTGCACTTTTTGGATTTTTGTTTCAAGAAATGAATTGAAGTGGTAATTCTTTGAGTCATATCGACATTGCCCTTGGTGGGCCTGATGCGACGACCTGCTGGGGATTGTGCTTGCCCTGGCAAATGCTGTATCACATCCATGCAGAGTGACGCCTTTTCATGCCAATGGGCGCGATATACCGAACCGATTCGGGGTGGCGAGTAGATGTGCGTCGATTGTGTTGACTGTATTCGAGAGGGAGTTTTTTTCAGAATGGCTGGTGGGGATTGTTGACGGTATTGAGTCTGCATCGGATTGAAATGTCGATGCGTATTGAAGAAGTTGGCCTTGGATTTCATGTGGCGTGACGGTGGTGGGACTTATCCATTGAAAGGAGGAACCTATCATGCATCAAATCCGGCATGGCGAAGATCAGCATTTCGATAGTGCAGTTGGAGGCTCTGCACGGGCATGTTTGCTTTTCTTGGTCCCGTTACTCACGCTTGGGGTGGCCGCGGCAGGCCATACAGCGGAGGTGCTTACCCACCATGTCCGCGCTGGCAGCGGCGTCGCTGGGGGCGCACCGGTGATGAACGTTCTCGCCGATCGACCGATGGTGCTCGATGTGGTGCTGCCGTTGCGGGACCGGAAGGGGCTCGACGCGCTCGTCGCAGACGTGACCAGCCCGGCCAGTCCGAATTTCCGTCACTACGTGACGCCCGCCGAGTTCAGTGCACGATTCGGGCCGTCACAAGCGGACTACGAGTCGGTCGTGCAGTATCTGGTCAAACATGGTCTGACCGTGACAGGCGGCAGCCTTGATGGCATGGATGTGCAAGTGAAAGGGCCTGCGTCAGCTGTCGAAGGTGCCTTCAACCTGCGGCTGCAATATTATCGTCATCCGACAGAGGACCGATTGTTTTTCGGTCCCGACCGCGAGCCGACAACGTCGATGGTCGTCCCGCTTTGGCACATCTCCGGGCTGGACAACTATTCGATCCCACATCCGCTGTTCGTCAAGAAGGGGGGCGGTGCGAATACGCACGCCATCGCCCCCGGGACGGTCGCCAACCGTGCCACGACCGGGTCGGGGCCGTCAGCGTCGTTCCTGGGAAGCGACATGCGAGCGGCTTACTATGGCGGCGCGAGCCTGACGGGCGCCGGACAGAACCTGGGGTTGCTTGAGTATGCGGGAACCGAGTTGGCCGACCTCGATACCTATTTCAATAACGTCGGCCAGACCAATCGGGTCCCAATCGAGCTGATCTCGACCGATGGCACCAGCACAGCCTGCGATCCGAGCACGTGCGACGATAGCGAACAGACGCTCGACATGACTCAGGCTCTCGGTATGGCGCCCGGGCTTGCAAGCCTGACGATGTTTGTTGGCTCCACCGATACGGCCCTCCTCAGCGCAATGACGACGCACCGGCCGTTGCCAATGACGATTGGTTGCTCGTGGGGATGGACGCCGGCCGATCCGTCCACGCTGGATCCGTACTTCAAGAAGATGGCCGCCCAAGGGCAATCGTTCTTTGCGGCCTCCGGAGACAATGCGACATGGTCGGCCTCCAACGAGGCATGGCCTGCGGACAGCGCATATGTGATATCCGTTGGCGGGACAGCGCTGATGACCGGTTCGGCGGGCGGCGCCTGGGTATCGGAGACAGCCTGGAGCGACAGCGGTGGCGGCGTCTCGCCTGCTCATGTCGCGATTCCATCCTGGCAAAAGATCAGCGGCGTGATCAATGCTCGCAACAACGGCTCCAGGACGTATCGCAACGGGCCGGACGTCTCCGCCAACGCCGATTTCACTTTTTATGTGTGCGCGAATCAGACTGATTGCACCGCCAACGAGTTTGGCGGCACCAGTTTTGCCGCACCGATGTGGGCCGGCTTTGCTGCACTGGCCAATCAGCAGGCCGCAGCCGCGGGGCAAGCGCCCGTTGGTTACTTCAATCCGGTGATCTACGCGCAGAACGAGATCAATGGGGCATTGACCCCAGCCTATACGGCCAACTTTCACGATATTGCGACCGGAACCGCAGGTAGCTACTCGGCGGTCAAGGGCTACGATCTGGTCACCGGGTGGGGCAGCCCCAAGGCGGATCTGATCATGTCGCTAACGCGCTAGTGCGCAAGGCAGTGCTGCGCCGAAAGTGAGAACGGGCGACCCACTTCGGTCGCCCGGGGGGCGTTTGTCATCCACGCCTTCCTGATTGCGACTGAATTCGTTCATCGGCTGAAAAATGACATGTCCGTTCCGTGACGAATGTGGCGTCAGGCTGCGTGATGCGTATTTGCCTGGCGTACCAATGTTCAGTGTTCGATATCGACCCGCCACTACAAAGAGGGCAAGGAAATGATGAAACATCGATATGGTGATGTGCTGCGATCGGCCGTGGCCGTTGCATCGATCGCTTTGTTGGTACGACTATCATTCGACACCGGTGAGGCTATAGCCACACCGCTTTCGCCTTCGGCTTCATCGTCGAACGAATGTCAGGCAGCATGGAAAGCCAGTCAGATCTATACGCGCGGCAACCTCGCGTCCGTCGGCGCAATCAATTATCAAGCCAACTGGTGGACCCAGGGCCAGAATCCCGCGTCGAACAGCGGCGCGATCGACAGTGGTCAGCCATGGACCGCGATCGGTTCGTGTACCGGAACGGGGAGTGGCGGTGGAAATGGCGGTGGAAACGGTGGCGGCGGTGGAGGTGGTTCGGGTATCGGTACGGCGCCGCCATTCATTTTCAGCCCATACAAGGATGCGACGACCTCGATGGATTGGAACACGAACGTCATTTCATCGGCGATTACAGGTCAGTTGAGGCCTGTTCTATCGGTGTTGCCCACTCAGGTCCGTGCACTGTCACTCGCTTTTGCGACCGGTGAATGCGGCAGCGAGAACTGGGCAGGCGTCGACGGTGCCGCCTTGGCCGCTGCCAATGTCCAACGGTTTGTCGCCGCGAATACGAATTACGTGATCTCCACGGGTGGTGCCGCGGGGACATTTACCTGCGGATCCGATTCGGGAATGGCCACGTTCATCAATCGTTACGCATCGAGCAAGCTCATCGGGATCGATTTCGACATCGAGGGCGGGCAGACCCAGCAGATGATCAACGATCTCGTGCAACGTGTGGTGGTGGCCCTGCGCAATTATCCGACACTTCGATTCAGTTTCACCCTGGCCACGCTCGCACCTTCCCAGGCGGGAGCATCCACGGCCGTTTCCTGGGGAGCAAGTGCGCCGGACAGTTTCAACGTTTATGGTGACTGGGTCATGCAGGCGATCCAGCAGTCGGGACTGAAGAACTACACCATCAACTTGATGACGATGGACTATGGCTCGGCCGGGGCGGGCAACTGCGTTGTCGCGCACGGAGCCTGCCAAATGGGGCAATCGGCAATACAGGCGGCCATGAACCTGCACGATCACTGGGGCGTACCGTACAGTCAGATTGAATTGACGCCGATGATCGGTGGCAACGATGTGGTCGGTGAGACTTTCACGCCGGCTGACGCACGGACCGTTGCCGTGTTTGTGAAGCAGAACGGGCTTGCTGGCGTTCACTTCTGGTCGCTCGATCGGGACGTCGATTGTGCGCCCGGCGCCGCGTCGTCGACGTGCAATTCGATTGGTGGCGTTGGCACGCTAGGCTATACGAACCAGTTTGCCGATGATCTCCCGCCCGGCCAATGACGTGAAACACCTGTGACCGGTTTCGATCGGTCAGGATCGCTCACACGTGCGGCCGTTGTTCGTGCGCGCCAGCTTCCCGCTTTCTTCGAGGCGGGAACCATCGTGGATAACCACCGGCTGACACCCGACGGGACGCAAACGCCGTCCCCGATTGGGTTTGGAGAACCCTTTCGGAGAACCATTTCCTTCAGCAACACCATACAGGCAGGCCACACGGCCGCCTATGCGGGGGCGCGCGCGAGACCAGACTGACAATCAGTGCCGAGTGCGCGACCGACGGGAGCCGGCTCGGACCGAACCGCACGTACAGGGTAAGCGAGAGCAATACCGCCTCGGCTGCGGATCTGAAATCGAAATGGCAAAGCGCAGTATCGATAAAAATGGAATTTTCCGTTCAAACAAAAATATCGAGCGCGGCAATTTGAGTGTGATTTATCAATGATCGAATTGCCGTATGGGGTAAACGATAGGATGTTTTCTGTATCTGATTTAAGGAAATTACCTAAGATGATTTGACGGATGCCCGAGTGACGAGGTGAGGGCGTACGTTGAATGGGGTGCATGAGCGAAATTCCTTTCGTTTTGGATTTTTATTCCTATGGAATGGTTATGGTGAATTGGGTGAGAGTCCGGGCAGGATGGCAACTCTCTCATGATGGGCCGCAGCTTGATTGGGTCAAATAACGTCCCCTTGCCCCAGGGATTCTGTATTTTTTTTGCCCATGGATCCAGAATCGATCAATCGTAAACTGAGGAGGGTTTTATGCTGAAAAGCTAGGTTCAGTAAAGTAGGGTGTGGAAAGACGGCAAATCAAACTTCCATCATGGAGGCCGAGAAATGACTGCCTATTACGTTGACTTCAATAATGACACCCAGCAGACATGGACTATGGGGGTATATCAGACCTTACCGAATTCCATCGGACTGGAGAGCGTGTCGTGGCAGCAAACGACTGTTCCGCAAAGCGGGAGCAGTGGCGTGAAGTGGGATGTTTTCTACAATGTCGCCATCGCCAATTATCGACAGGTCGGCGGCATCGGGGTCTACAAAGCCAGTCAGACATTACGTGCGGAACTGGGATCGTCTTGGAATTGTGTGTTCAAGGATAACGTCCAGCAACTGGTGCCGGGAACCGGTTCGCCGCCACCCGACTCCATTCTCATCAACAACGTGTCGGACAACCTCGCGAATCTAGGTATCGGCATGAGTGGCCAGGGCGCCGTGTTCAAGAAAGGTGTGGTCAGCGGCGCATCGGCTCAGTTTCAGGTGACGCCGACCTACTGGATTGGATTGTTCAATGCGCTCGTCCTCGGGGAAGTGATCTCGAGCAATGTCGTCGTTGGCCCCCAGCAGTTGACCTATCCGAGCGGGCAGAATCTCGCGACCGTCACGGCGTACATGGACGGCAATACGATCAAGCTCAAGGTCGAATACGGCCAACAAGTTGCCGCCGAGCGCAGTGTGGTGGAACGCATCATTGCCGCGCAACCCGTGCGATCCGGCCTGCTGCTCGAGTACGATAACTAGGTAGCCGACGCTCACCCGCCATGCGAGAGATGGGCGCTGAAACGGCGCCTATCTCCTTGCCGAATCAAACTGATCGTGGCCGACGTCGGCGTGATATCGCACTCCATGACGAGATTTCGCTAAGGCTTCGACGGTAGCCTGGATCGCCTCGGAGAACGTTCGCTTTGTGCAAGAGACAATTGCACTTGTCGGGATGACCGACGTTGCATCGAACGTATCTCGAGTTGTGTGACGTTGTCGCAATCCGGGCAGATCAGCGTGACGGCAAGCGAGGTGTCTTGCGCATCGACGACGAGGTGGCGTTTGGTGTCGCGCGCACCAGTTTGTCAGGTTCAGGCGTTTTTCAGGTGTTCATTCACCTGGAGCGGTGTGAACAGGAGGACGGGTAACGGTGGCGCGGCGAGGTCGTTGGGCTTCGCAAGTCGTCGGGAGCATCGGAATCAAGTCCCACCATCTGCCATATCCTGCGATTTCCGAGCATCGTTGCCTGGTGAACAATCGCGTTTTGCTTCTGGAGCACAGACATGCGTACTTTTATCGGGATTTTGTTTCTGATCTTGATGGTCTGTTTCGTTTTCAGTGGAGAAGCCAGTGCCGCCGAGAAATCGTTCTGCTATTACCATCACAATTGCCCTGCCGATGGCAAGCTGCCGAAAGGTCAGCCGCCCGAGCAATATACCAAGCGGCAGTGCAAGAACGGCGGAGGAAAGAGCTGGGGAGATGGTCCGACGAGTTGCGAAAACGTGAACGAATGACGGGAGCCGGGACGGGGCAAGCGTCGAGCGCCGGTCCCGTAGGCGGCTGGACACATTCCAATGAGGCCACGTGAATTTCCGAGCGGCGGCGCGGGCCTCGAATGGATTGCTGTGAATTTCTCGAATCACGAACGCGGGCGCGCTCCGGGCCAGATCCGGGGTTTGGTTCAGACATCTGGCTTCACCGGAGCCGTTCCTTCAGCTGCCGACGATAGGTGGTAACCGCAGAACACGATCACCGTGCACATCCACCGACCGCTATTGCGCGTCGGCGTTACCCGGTTGCGGCCGAGATGGTCTTAATCCGCCGTTATTGCATCATCGGTCGCCGACGCGTCCACATCCTTGGCGAGCAGCAGCAATACGTTCAGCACAATGCAGTCCACCGAGTACCCGACGAGCGCCGGCCGGATCGCTCTGCCGTGCGATACGCCGTGCGTGTCGACCAGCACGCGAACAACGTGATCGACGCGGTCGCGAGCGATGCCTTCATCGACCCGCGATCACCGTCGAGGAAGCGGAAGAAACGGCCGCGCTCGCTCGGCGGCCCGATCGTTTTCGCGCACTTGATCGCGGACACCCAGATCGTGAGGTCCGTGGTCATGCCTCAGCCGCAGAAGCCCGCCGGCCGCTTCGCTTTTGGCGGTGCACTTCGGGTACCCGAAACGGAGCGTGCCGGCACCGGCGAGCGAGGAACTGTTCAGCCGTCGCGGTGGCCGTCAGTCGGCAAACCGGATGCTGGGCAAACAACGGGTGAGGAACGTCGTGCCGAGCGGCGCATTTAGGTTGCCGAGCTGCGAGCGCCTGATCTGGAACAGGTCCAGCATCCGGTACGGGTGCAACTGCCGAAAATACGCCATTGGGTAGTTCGTGCGGGCCGAGCACACGCGCGGCGCGAGTGGAAGATAGCGGCCAGTCCCTGCGAGCTGGTTGAGTCGACGGGCCGGTTTCGAACGCAGTGTCAAGGTTGGTCACCGGTGTCATCCAGGCTGGGCGACTTCGCCCATGGCTGGCGTCGTGTGATGCGCGAGTGAATGCCCTGTGCTCGCATATGGCAGCGTGTATCCCAGGTTGCACAACCGAAACGGTTCTAGAAAATGCGGTCGCGCCCACCGACCGCCACAAGGCATTCACACTCGCATGCACGACGTTAAAAATCGACCGCTCCCGAAGGAGCCGCCGCCAAGCGGACTTCGCTATTCGAAGCACCATCGAACGTTACTCCACCGGCAGGCCTATTGTTGACGAGCACACGTCGCTTGGCCATCAGACAGGTATGAATCGTGATGCATGCCGGACCTAAATTGGACGCCAGTTAAACTTCGTCGATGGCGTGCCGGGTCAGCGTGGCGGCATGGTTTCGTTGTCTTTTGTGGAATCAAGGACGGATCGGAGTGCGACGCGTGCCGCAATGCCAGGGGTCAGCAACGATGTTGGTGGGGTGACCATGTGCATGACCTGGAGCAGCCGTTGATAGATGTCTGCGCGTTCGGCGGCAAGTCCGATCACGTGGTCCGTATAGCGTTGCGTGACGCGCGTGTACCAGGCGCGACTGGGCCCCATTGTCTTTTCATATCGATAGTCCACACCCGTCGACAGCGTCCATGCGGCGCGACGCGCGGCGACCGCCTCGCGTTGAAACGCTTGTCCGATCACGTGCTTGCCGGTTGCTGCTGCTTTCAAATGGGCATCGAGCAGTTGTGCATCGATTGCAGAAATCGTCATGCCTTGCCCGTAGACGGGGTTGAAGCCACATACGGCATCACCGACGACCACGACTCCGTCGGGCCAGAGCGCGACGCGCTCGTAGTGGCGCAGTCGGCTTTCCATGCGCCGATAGCAATGCACGGGGCCGAGCGGTTCTGCGTTCACGATCGCGTCGTGGAGCGCAGGTATGCGCAGGCTGTGTGCGAATGCGAGAAAGCCGCTCTCGTCCGCGGGCGGGTAGTCGCACGCGGCGCCCGTCAACGTGACGATCCAGCGCATGCCTTCGATAGGAAAGATCGTGCCACTGCGGACACAGGCAGGCGGGTGGCCGTGAACGACCAATGCCTTCCAGCTTGTGGCCGCATGCTCGCGCGGTATTTGATAGATGCGGCTCGCGTAGCCGACAAATGCATTGACGACCGTTTCGCGTGGTGCCTCATATCCGAGTGCGCGAAGCCAGATCGGCATATGCGACGATCGCCCGCTGGCATCCACGACGAGTGCTGCCGCGATCTCGCGAGTCAAAGGTTGTGGCGTGCGTGAGCGGACGAGTATGCCGCCGATTGTGCCAGGCCCAATACCGGGCACAAGGCCAATGACATCGCACGACGTTTGCACGGTGACGCGACTGGATGCCAACACTCGGCGACGGATGACGAACTCGAGTAGATCGCGGCTTGTCGACCAGGTGACGAAACCGCTTTCGCCATGTGCCATCCAGCCTGCAGGCCCGAACCAGCGCACATCTGCATGCCAGTCCAGTGGCACCGCACCCAGGGCGATCAGCTCGTTCTCGATGCCGGGAAAGAGCTGCTCGAGAATGAGCCGGCCTCGCATCAAAAGTTGATGGACGTAACGTGCTTGCGGCACGCCTTTGCGACTCGCTGGCTCATCCGGCAGTTCATCACGTTCGATGATGTGAACGGCGCCGAAGTGATCGGCGAGCACTCGCGCGGCAAGCAAGCCCGCGATTCCAGCACCGATGACGATGGCACGCTCCGGCGCGCCGCGACTGGGATTGTCGGTCAAGCGTGCGTCCTCGTCGTCGCTTCCGCAATGCTCAGCGCCGATCTCCGCAGTCAGCGTCTTCATGATGTCCTCGATATATGCTGCCAGAAGCGTTCCGCGCAATCCCTGTTGTCATCGGAAGTGACGAGCCAGCGTCGCTACATTGCTACCGGAACAGGCGATTGAGCGGCGTGTTCGATCGCGGTGCCGTGATGCGATCCGCGATCTGCTGATGGAATTCCGGAAGTTTTGCCCAATGCAGTCCAGGACGTAGATGATGAGCAAGGTGGTAGCCATTGTTGAAAAAGATCAGATTCAACCACCGGCTTGTTTTCGTATGAGAGGCAGCGTACGCGTCGTTCGAATAGAGGTCGATGTGATCGTCATAGGTCAGGTGAATGAAGTTCAACCAGACCAGCAGGGTCGGCGAGATGAAAAAAATCACCGCGGCAATCGGTTTCGCACTGACGACAACGGCCAGGACAAGATAACTCAAGAGCACCTGCAGTGTGCATTGCATGAGCAGGTGTGGGTGCGACAAACCGATCCGGATGACGTGGTAGTTGTATGTGAGGAAATAGTGAGCGATGTACGCCGGCCGCGACATCGCCGTCCCGTCTGATTTTACCCAGGTTGATGGATCGCGCTTCGGATTGCGGTAGTGCAAGTGGTGTCCGCAATTATGGTGGAGTGCAAACTTCGTCGTATACATTCCCGTCTGTAGGAACATCATCAGTTCGACGAGGCGGTTCAGTGCCCGATTTCTGAACATGCCGAGATGCGACTGATTGTGCACGACCGTCGAGACAGCAATCTCTGGCAGAAGAAGAAGAAGGGCGCAAACAATCATGGAGCCGATCGCGTGCACTTGCCAATAGCAGATCCATTGAGCGGCGCTCGTTGCAAACACGAGTGCCAGTGGGGCTCGGTCTGCGGGGTGGCGCAATAGATGTGGCGACGGGGCGAACATGAGGTCTTCCTTTCGGTGGTGCGCTTGATGTTCCAAACCAATCGAATCACTCGAGCAGCTCGATTGCGTGATTCGTTCACGGTTTGATGGTCGCGACATGATCCGGTCTCGGTGCAATCTGCATGTCGGGAAGCAGGGAAGCCACGAGAGGAGTGTCCGGCGAGACATCGGTATCCGTCGCGAACGGAGCCGAGCCATGACGCAAGCGCATCAGCACGGCCGGTGACGAGAAGCTCCATTTCGCGTCCATGGTACCCAGCGATCTGCCGTTCTGCATCCATTGGCTTTGGCACGTCAGACCGTTCAGATGTTGGCGGCGAAACGCTTTTTCGACAATCGTCATCTGAATTGAAACAGGGTTGGTGAGCTCCGCGAAATTGGTAAATCGCACTTCGAGGCAATTCAGTATGAAGGTGAGATCAAATGAAACGTCATAGAACAAATGCGAGATTGCGGTGCCGACCTGGCGGGTGCCCTCGATCAACATGAGTCCCGGAACGTGATCGAGCGGGTGCTCGAAGAAGAACGGATGGCGGATGTCGATGACGAGCGGTGCAAGAAAGCGATCGAGTCCGTCCGTTGTTTGCGGCAAGGTCTCGATCCGTTCCACGAATACATGTATCAACTCGGACTTGTGCACGAGCTTGCGGTGAATGCGCTCGCGGTTATCCGCGTCGAATTCGCTCGTCCATTCGAGCGATCTGTCAACGATGCTCATCATTACCTCGTATACGGATGGTCAATGAAGACGTGACTTCTGTTCGTCAGCGAGAGACTGCGTCTTCCAGAGGATCTCCGCCCGGCGACGCAATATTGCGTGCGGGGTAGGCTTTTGCTTCAATGCGCGAAACGGTTTCGCGCGCTGCGCGCATGCACGCTTCGATTGATGCACCACGCACATAGTCCCCGGTGAGGTGAAGACCTCCGATTGTGCGCGGGACGGCTTCAACCGCTTCCAGTACGCGTTGCTGGTGCGGTGCGTAGGCGCACAATCCGGGATCGAAGGTACGGGCGACGAACGCTTGCCGCTCATGACCCTTCACGGCGATGTATCGACCGAGAATGCTTTCAGCAATCTCGAGCAGCGCCTCGTTCGGCAGGCCGCGTTCAATTAGCACACGGGCCGCGCGACCGCTAAACGTATAGCGGACGATGTTGCGCGTGTCGATGCCGTACGCGCCCGCATTGCTCAGCGGTTCGTCGGGCCCGAATGTCAACGCACGGACCGCAGGGGAGAAGATGTCGCGTTTGTACTCGGCGATGAGAACCAGCACGGGGAAATAGCGGATTTGATCCAGCGCAGCAACGGTTTTGGGCAAGGCGTCACGAATGAGGCGCGCCGAGGCAGTGGCTGGCATTGCCAGCACGACCTCGTCGTAGTCGCGTGTGTGCGTTTCGCCATTGGCATCCATCACGCGAACACCCGCGACCCGGCCGTCGCGCACGATCAGGGCGTCTACGAACAATGAGAACAGCGCGGGTACCGTTCGACCGAAATCCTCAAGCAAGCGCGCCATTCCGTCTCGCAACTGATCGTAGCTATCGAACCACATGCCCAGGTTGGTGCCGATATTGCCTGTGTACACTTCGTCGGGTTCTGCGCCGTTCATCCGTACCGACATCGGACGCAACATGGCATTGCAAAAGTTGGAACTGAACGCGCGAGCGAGGGGCGAATCGTCGTAACGACGCGCGAGAGAATTGAAGAACGGCGAGCCGAGATAGCGATTTCGCTCATTCGCGAGAACGTGCGCGCTGAGGTAAGCAAATCGCGCGATATCGGTTTTTGGGCAGTCACGTAGAAAGTTGAAAGTGGAGCGCCAACGGCGAGTGCTATCGAGTGTGACGATTTTGCCATTGCGCACGCGCGAGGAGTTGATGCCGAATGGCTCATAACCATACGCTCCGAGCGATGCTGCGAAGGCACGGAACAAAGCATAGCGATGGCCAATGTTCTTGCCACCGAGGTCGATCGTGCGCCAGCCGAGCTGCGCTGCACCGACCCGGCCGCCGAGTGAGGCGTCCTTCTCGATGATCTCGACATCGATATTGCGCAGCCGCAGGAAATGTGCGGCTGCGATACCCGAAATGCCGCCACCGACGACAGCACAACGTGGGTGTCGTTCGATCCCTGTCATGGCTGAAGCGCCCCCGCTGCGCAAATCGGTTGGTCTACATGTCGGCCGGAATGCCATCCGACTTTTCATCCTACGATAGATCGACCGACTGCCTTTTTCAATGGAAATTTCGGAAAAATCAATCCTAGATATTGGGGTTGAGATGAGTTTTTCTGATTGATGTTTTAATTTGAAATATTGATATTGATTGGAAACTAGAATGAATTGGAAGCTGAATATATTGAGTAAAAGGAATGGCGTGACAGTCTTATAAAACTACCAGTTGCACTGTGCGATGGCCAAGAATTGGCGGCGACGCGATTCTCGATTTTTAAAGAATCTTCGTCCGATCGCTCGATAAGCGTGGCGTGCGGGACGACCGACTGCTTCGTGAGCATCCAGCGTGACGGCATGGGGCGCAGGCCGGATATGTGCCTGCACGCCGGGCGGCCGCTATTTTGGCGATACGGACCTCCTCGCACCTACATCAATGTTTGCTAGTGAGGGATCCAACCGGCAATTGCATCACGCCGCACCAGTTCGATTGGGGTCTAAACAAGTAGGCTGGCTACCGGTCGAGTTCGCGCCATTGCCCGGGCCATGGCAAAACCCACCGCATGATCGGATTTTGGGGAGTGGTTGTTAGACCGATGAGGAAAACTATACTGCTGATTATTTGCCGGAGACAGCACGGCTTGCGGAATCGCCACGCGATGCATCGCATGATGCACCTGCTGTCGTGGGCGACACGTCCGGAATTGGTGGCATCCACACGAGTGCGGTGTTCCGTCGTTTGAAGTCAATTCTGACCCTTATGCGTTCGGTGGAGTGGAGTTGCCATCGTTCGTAGTACTCAACCTGGAGATAGCCCACCGTCGATGCCTTGATGGCAGACCTATCCAAATTGGGGGGATCATGATTTCCGCATACACGGTGCAACACTGGCCCGCTAGGAGAGGCATACAACGTTACAGGCACCCGCCGATGACCGCGGCAAGTGCGCAAGGTCTTGGCACGCACGCAGACATAACCTGGACAGATGTGGCCGGCATCGGTACTCGTTCGAGCGCTGTCGAGTCAGGTGCGTTGGCGGTTGATGAAGCGAACATCCTCGCGGAAAACAGTCCCGTCGTCCTGTACCGGCTACGAGGCGAGCCTGCACTGCCGCTGATGTACCTGTCGCACGATGTTGTGCGGTTTGGGTTGGACCGCGATGCCCTGCTGGAGTCGCCGAACTGGATCACGGATTTGGTCGATGCGGCCGACCGGGGTAAGATCGCCGCGGCCATCGCACGCATGCTCGAACCGGATGTTCCGAGTGCATCGGTCGAGTTCCGACTGCACGCGGGGGACGGCACGCGTCGTCTGGTCGAGAACCGCTTTATTCCGGTACGCGACCGCAACGGGCGACTCGTCGAGGTTGAAGGGATCATTCGCGACGTGACCGGGAAACGGGTCGCGGAAGACGAAATTGCGCGACTCACCGGCCTCGATGCCCATACCGGACTGGCCAGCATGGCGACGTTCTGCTACCGGCTGCGTCACGCGTTTGCCTCTGCCGAACGCGGCGCGATGCCGTTTGCCGTTCTTCGTATGAGCCTTGACTACTTCCGATCGGCCCGTGACCGGCCGGGTCGCGCGGTCGATGAAGCGCTGCTGAAGGAGATCGCGAGACACTTGATGGCCTGCTTGAACCGCGACGATCTGATAGCGCGCGCGGGTGATCATGAGCTCGCCGTGCTGCACGTGGAAATGAGCGAGACCATCGATGCCGTGCGCATGGCCACAAAGTTCCAGGCAGCAGTGGCGGCAGCTCATCGCTTGAGTGGCAATGTTGGGCGGATCACGACGAGTGTCGGCATATGCCCCTACAGTCGAGGGAGCACGGCGGCGCATGCGTTACTCGCGGGAGCGGGTTGCGCCCTTCGGCGCGCCCGGCATGGTGGCGGCAATCGGATCTGTTTCGCTTCCGACGAAGTGGACCAGAGTGTGTTCGAGCGGATGGCGCTGGCGGACGATCTCGAAGGAGCAATAGGTCGCGGCGAATTCGAGCTTCAGTACCAGCCCGAGGTGGAACTGTCCTCCGGGAACATCATCGGTATGGAGGGCCTGCTGCGCTGGCATCATCCGGCGCGTGGTCTCATCCCACCTAGTGTATTCATGCCGATTGCGGAGCGATTCGGCACCATGGCAGCACTGAGCCACTGGGTTCTGGAAGAGGCGTGTCGGCAAATGCGGGCGTGGCGCGACGAAGGGGTGGCCCCGCTAATGATCGCGATCAATCTGTCGCTATGCGAACTCGATCGCTCCCGCACATTTGTCTGCGACGTTAGGGAAACCATGGCGAAATGGCAGCTGGCGCCGTCAGACCTGGAGTTCGATGTGACGGAGGCGACGCTTACCCGGCTCGCGTGGACTCACAATGACGTGCTTCGGGCGCTGCGTGAACTTGGGGTGAAGATCGCCATCGACGATTTCGGCAGCGAATTCGCGTCGTTTGACTACGTGAGCGCTTATGGCGTGAATCACCTCAAGATCTCTCGATCGATTACCGCAAACGCGACCAGTGACGCCGAGAGTGCCGAAACGATCTGCTCCATCATCGACCTTGCCAGCAAGGCTGGGATCGGTGTGATTGCGCAGGGCGTGGAGACGGAACAGCAGTGTCTGTTTCTGGCGCAAACGAATCGTGCGACCAAGGCGCAGGGCTTTCACTTCAGCAAAGCGGTGAGTGCCGCGCAGGCCGGAGAATTACTGCGTCGAGGGTACATCGCTTGACTTGGCGCAGACAAGGTCAGCACGGGGTGAGGAATTGGGCAAGCTTGTTGCACTCGGTGGCCTTTGCGTTGTACAACGCCTTGACGGTCGCGTTGATCGCGATATGAAGCCGCGGGGTGACGTGTTTCGACAATCCTTGCGGCGTCCGCGATGGATGAATCCGGCACAAGCACGACGAATTCCTCACCACAGTGTCGGGCAGCGCCGTCCGCGCAGGTGGCGGATGCTGTTGTCGATGCACCGTGCGACGGATGCCAGTGCGTCGTCGCCGGCCTGAGCCCATAGGTGTCGTTGTAAGCCTAGCGATCGATGCCGAGATGATAAATTGTTGGAATCGCAATATCGAGAATCGATATTATTTGACCATCCTCAAATTTCGCCTAGACTCAGTGTCGTCCTCTCCCGTGCCTGGAATTGGACAACATCTCTGCTACCGGTCACGGCTTCTCCCGTCAGTGACCGGTTTTTTTTTGAATTTGTGCCAACGTGCTCGGTACGTCTGATACGGTACCGGGTTTTGGGTCCCGTGCACCGTTTCGCTGTTATTGTTTCCATCGAATTCGTCAATTTCTGACGGAAAGCAAAATGAAATAATGTGAGTGTGCCAGTGGTCAAGTACTCGTCCGCAATAACAATGCTCTCAGGAAATGCAGTGAATTTAATCTGCGCGCGTTATGTCGATTATTCCGTTTTTCGGAGTATTGACTCGATCGAATGCGATAGATGTAAAAAATGTGATGCGGCTGCACGTCTATCACGGTCTGCCGAAGGGGGCGTAGCAGGACGATAGTGCGTCATATGTGCGATGTTGATCCGATACGCTGGGTGGCACGCTGCTTGGTACCCGAATGTATTGGGCGCGCTTGCCTACCGCGACCGTTGGCAGTTTCCGCCCGCCCTTCGGTTTATGCGTTTGCGAAGTCTGTGCGGTCCACGGTGTGCAGTGTCGGTTATCGTGCCGGAGCATGACTACAGGGGCAGGGCCCGGTGATGTTGCGCCAGAGGCTGGCAACCATCGAGGACTTCGTCGCGATGATTGTTCCCCCAACACGTGCTTCGCGCCGGAACTTGGCGTGACGATCGCCCATGCGATCCGCGGTAGCGCGATCAACGCGCAGAACGGTCGACATGGCGGGCTTTGGTTGCGGGATTCGCAGGGGCAGAGGAGGATGTGATCTATGAAGGCAACGCACATGGTGGCGTGCACGGCAGGAGAATAGTTGTGCGCACCAGGCGGGCTGCCAAAGGGGCGGCATGCTGATATCGCAGGTCGTGCCGCTTCCGTATTTGATCGACCATCACAGCTATTGCAGCGGTCTTTCGACTGCCTCGATCAGCCGACAGCGTGGCGTAAATTTGCGATTCATCCCACAAAGGAGAAAACGAGAAAATTGTCAGCCTGCAGCCGAAATTCGGCCACTTGGCGCATCCCCATTCGCTCGTGAGCACGAATCGATGCCGAGTTGTTTTGCCGTATGAAAAGAACACCTTCGCGCCCCGGCTCCAGTCGACGCAGCTCAGCAAACATGGCCTGCGCCAACCCTTTACCTCGCTCCGACTCATCGACACAGATGGGGCCATAGACGTACGCGTCCGATGCCCCGTAATAAGCAGCGAACATTGCTTGAACAACAGGCAAATCTGAATTCATTTCTCGTGTAGTCGTCATCAGAAAGCCCACTATGCGGCCGGCTCGACGCGCGACGATGAGTGGCATGCTTAACATCATCTCGACAACACGGGAGGGTGGCAGTTCGGCAGCCAGCAATCCCCCGCGCTCGGTCTGATTTTCCGCCTGAAGCGCCATTATTCCATTCAGATCGGCGTCGGTTGCCCGGCCCACGTCAACATCCAGATCCTTCATTGACTTCCTCCACGAGAGGATGGCAACTGTCTAAGACAATAGCAGAGTCCGTCTCCATGGCGACCGTGGGAACACTTGACCTGTTGCAGCGCGTCAAGGTCCGGGCCCCGAAGATCGTACTCATCCTGCGATCAGAATACGTTCAAGGGGAGTCGATTGCGGAGACCGTCGGCGACGAATCGATTCAAAAGCTCTTGATCAAACTGTGGGAAATGGAACCTCTGCATGAGCATATCGCCGAGTCGTTTCAATGATTCGAGCACGGTCGCGCGATCGTTGCGTCGATAGATGGCTTGATGGGGCTGGATGTCGCGCGCAACGGTGTTCGCCTATTCCTCGTCAGGTCTATTGACCCGTCGACAGTTCGCGGTCCCGCTTGAGCAGATACGCATCGGGCGCATCCAGCCCGTCAAACGCGTGCTGCCAATGACAGAAACACCCGATCGGAAATGGCGTGGCACTTGCATGAATCTTTCACCGACTCATCGATAATCGCTTTCTCAGCGTCTGTGACATACGTCGACTGATCAACGAAAAACACAAAAGGGGATTGTGTTGGCGCGGGCTGTATCGGATCTGCAAGCGGCCCGCAGCGACGACCGACGACGATCCACCGCGGCTGTGCCGTCACTATTCGCGAAGCCGTGAAATTGTCGCGACGCACGATTGGCCCGAGCGTTCAGTTCTCTTCAAGTTCTCCGGGGCCATGCGCGATACGAGAAAATGCTCTTGAATTCTTGCACTCTGCTTCCTATTGTTTACTCCGGCGACGCAATGCCGCTTTCGAGCATCTTCCTGTGTGTCAATCAGACAGAGGATGAACCGGCAAGCCTGTTTGGGCGCAGTCTTGACAGATTGCGAGTGGACTCGTGCTGACGCTGAGTTTGACGATCCACCTAGCGGAGTGAAAAAGCAGGGCTTACCGGGTGCGAAGCACGAATTTGCTCATGCGTGTGGTCGATGGTGGGGATTGCGTGGTTACGGAAGGCATGCAGCGCAGCTTCGAAGCACAGTCGAAGCAATTCGCCATATGCCTGAGTCACTACCATACCGGTCTCCGGCGCTTGCTCGATTCCACCTGACGAAGGCTGGACCTGATTCGATGAAAGATGAGTTCTATATGGATGTCCGATGACAGGAAATGCTCGAATTGCGCTCACCTGAAAATCGGAGTCGTTGCCGACAGATAGATTTTCACGTTTGTCATGGAGGCTGGTCATGGAAAAAAGGTATTTCGAAACGCCGATTGAAGTGAGATATAGAGACACCGATTCGATGGGGCACGTTATTGCCTCGGTGTACTATGAGTATATGATGCACGCGTATCTTTCGTTTATGCATAAAATCATGGAAATTCCGATGGAAGATAAAATTCCTCAAATTATGGGAAGGAGTTCGTGTGAGTATGTCAAGCCGGCTCGATACGGGGATTTGATCATTGTTAGAAGCAGTGTTACTCGCTTTGGGACAAAAAGCTTCGATATCGAGTACCTCATGGAAAGTGTCGGTGGAATAGGACATCACATCGCTACAGGAAATTCTTCTCACATTATGTACGACTATAAGGGGCGGCGACCGATCTTGATATCCGATGCATTCAAGAAATCGGTGCTCGATTTTCAGATCGAACTTTGATGGATCGAAGTTGTTGCTGTTGTATGAGTGGATTGAATTTTTTTGAATGGATCGTGAGTGCCTGTTTTTTGACTCGGGCGGTCGAAATTTTATGTCAATATCGAGGGGATGCGATGAAGAGCGAGCGGTATATCGACGGAATAGGCAGATTGCGAGAAATTTACGGGCCGGTCGGTGAGAGTGTGATCGCAAACGCGGAAGACATTGCGCCCGATTTTGCGAAATTCGTGGTGGAATCGTTCGGCGACATGTACTCGCGATCGGGGCTCGATCTGAAGACGCGAGAGCTCCTGGTCGTCACGGCGCTCGCCACACTTGGCACTGCGGCGCCTCAGCTCAAAGTGCATCTTCATGGCGCACTGAATGTTGGATGTACTCGCGCGCAAATAATCGAAGCTTTTATGCAGCTGGGATTCTACGCAGGTGTGCCCGCTGCATTGAACGCGCTCTTTGCGGCGAACGAGGTCTTTCGCATGCGTGACTCCGCACCGCGAGACCATTCCGGATTGTCGGGAGGGGACGATGGCATGTTATGAATTGGAGGGAAAGCGCCCTCGAATTGATGAGTCGTCGTTCGTCCACGAGCGTGCCGTACTGATTGGGGACGTGCATATCGGCGCCGGTTGCTACATTGGTCCGTGCGCAAGCCTGCGCGGCGATTTTGGCCGTATCGAAATTGGAGCGGGGAGCAATGTCCAGGACAGTTGTGTTCTGCATGTCGCCCCGGGAGAGATTTGTCGGCTGGACGTGAACAGTCACATCGGTCATGGTGCGATCGTCCACGGCGCGGACATCGGACGGGATGTGATGATCGGGATGAACGCAGTCGTGATGGACCGAGCGGTCATTGGGGCGACATCAATCGTCGGAGCATGCGCGTTCATTCCCGCGGGGCAGCACTTTCCGCAGGGTGTGTTGGTGATCGGCATGCCTGCGCACGTGGCGCGTGAGCTGACGCAAGATGAGATTGATCGCAAACGACGTGGCACCGAAATATATCAGCAACTTGCACGAGATTGCCTGTCTTCACTCATTCGAATTGACATTTGATCGCCGTCCGACACGGTCCGGGAGTCGACCGGTCCGGCGAATGGCCTGACCACCTGGCGCGGCCTGAAAAGCTCGGCTCCGCACTTGCCGATCGGCAGAGTTGTCCACGTGCTCGAAACCAGCGCGACTGATGCGATCGCCAACAAGTTGCTCTCGAGCTCAAGCCGAGGCGAGCTGGGTCGGTCGATTGCGTGATCGCATATGGGTCTCGAGCACGGACAGGATGCGGTTCACTACCGTTTGACATCGCCCGTCACGTAACGGTGTTGATGCACCGTTTGCGGAAGAAGAGGTAGTAATCGTCTTGGTCGATGATTTCGAAACCGTGCCGCAGATAGAATCCTGATGCCCGCTCATTTAACCGGAAGGTCTGAAGACACACATCGAGGTGGCTGTCGGATGCCATTTCGCATACGTGCCGCAGAACCTGCATGCCGATGCCTTGGCATTGAAATGCAGGGTCGATGAGCAACAGTGCGATATCGATCGCGTTTTCGTCATGCGGTTGTGTGACCAGCACGCCGCAGGGGGTGTCCGATTCGGTGACTATTGCCATGCAGCGATCAATCGGGTAGCTCAGACGAAACGCTGCGTGTCTGAAGGCGTCGTCCCAGCCTATGGTCCGACGAAAGTACTGGCTGAGCATGTCCTTGTATAGACCGAAGAAGTATTCAAGTTGATCGGTGCGGGCCGGAACGGTCCGCGCATGAATGACCGAGGAACTGATCGTGTCATGAACGGTTGGATGGATCATCGCGATTCTCTCTTTGTTGAGTTGGCAGTACGCCGTATGGACTTCCCGTGGTCACCGATCCTTGGTTTCGATACCCGATAAGGGTTTGCAAAAACGAATCTGACATGCGGGCGGTTCGACACGAAAGCGAGCACGCTTTTTCGCACACCGAAGAGTGGAATTGCAGCAAAAGAAGCGATATCGCTTGAATCTTAAACCCGTGAATCGAAATGTGATTCACCGAATGGAAAGGGTGCATCCGATGAAAACGGTGGCCCAAGGCATGATGCATCGTCGAATGATGCGCCACGTGCGCCACGTGCGCCATGTGCGGTATCGCGGTGCAATGACGCACACAAGTGCTCGGACGGTCCGGATTCGATCAGATCAGAGCTCGATGAGCCGAGGGGGTCTTTTCAGTCGTCTGTACCAACCGCCGAACATAGGTATAAGCGGTCCGGCAGGAAGGGGAAATGACAACGGCAGTACGGGAATAAACGGGGTGGGTGGGGCGGGTGCAGCTGCGACACAACTGAAGGCGCCGCAACATTCGCATGAGCAGTGGCCGTTTTTGGCAGTCTCAATGGTATGAGTGGGTGAATTTGCACCAGCGAACGCGGAATTGGCCGACGCCTCGACGAGACCGTAAGCGCTTGTCTCATGTGGCGTGGTGGCAGTGGGTGGCTGGATGAGCCAACTTCCAAATGCAACGAACAACGAAAGGACGGCGGCCAGTGTGAGTCGCATCGCGCAAAAAATGAGTGCCCGAATCAGCAGGCCATCTCGCGGCACACGTATCAAATGTTCGGTAGTGCGCTTTGAGGTGCGAGGAAAACGTGTCCGCGCTCCGGGCGCGAGTCCAACGTCGACATGATCGCCTTCCACATTGGCCAGACGGGTCTCTGTACCGGGCAAAGTATGAGCCGACGTGACCGGCGTGACTTGTGGAATCGCTGTTCGAGCTCGATGAGCGTTTTGATCTCGACACGGGTGCGCAATCATGCGCGGATCGGCCGTTTTCCGCGCACATGGCTGTTCTAGCTTTGCACGAACTTGTATAGCCTTCGGTTGGAGCGCGGGGCGAAGCCGAGTCGACTGCTGCACCTCAGGCGTGTCAGCGATGCTCATTTCGTCACAACCAAGTCGTTGCTTGTCTACTTCTTTGGAATGGAAAGCTCAGGTGTGATAGCACCTCCAACCGTGAGCGTCTCCGTCGAGGGTACGCCTGAACTGGCCAGCGAGGTCAGTGATGCAGGATGAGGCAGCTCAGTTCTTCGTCCAGGTGCAGTAGTGCGTGCGTTCTCACTCTGTTCGGAGAAGCGAATGTCCTGCAGTAGTGCCAGACAGGCGGCCGTGACCTCCTCGCGGGCTCGTCTGTTGAGGACCTCATGGTCCACGTTGTGCAGAACGAGCGCGTTCAGTCGCGGCAGCTTCTTGATGCCGCGCCGGCCGATGCCGAAATGCATGTAGAACTCATCCAGTGCATGGTCCCTTGGGCTGAACAGAAGCTGGATACGAATACCTGCCGCGTCGAGTCGTCGAAAGAGTCGATGCACCTGATAGCTCGATGTGGTCGTAAACAACATGTCGTTGGACCAGATCGAAAGCAGACTCTGGACTCGTGCCAAGGCGTGGCGCCACAAGGTATGAGCCACGGGGCCTAGGCGAACTTCCCCGCGCATGACCTGAAACCACTTTTCCGGACATATCATCGAGCGCAAATTTGCGCGGGGTGAGCCCCGCGGACGCCGAGCAGCCTGTTGGATCGTGCAACCTTCCGGTAGATTAAAGCTGGCGGGATTGACGAGCACGAGCCCGCGAAGAACAGGATTATCACGCGCTGCATTCAGCGCGGCATACGCGCCGGCGCAAATCCCGAAGATGACGACGTGTCGATAACCGCGCGCTGCCAGCCAGTCCACCCAAAGCGATAGATCTGACGAGATTGAATCGAACGTGATTTCGCCTGGAATACGGACATGTGCTGCGCCCTCGCTATCGCCCATGCCGTTCGCGTCGACGCGAAGCGACGTATAGCCGTGACTGGCCATCTCTCGTGCAAGTTCAACGCCGAAACGTCCATCGCCGACATGATGGGTTGCCGCCGTATTCGCAATCAGCAACGCGGGCGCGGCCGGTTCACATTGCTGCACCGGTTCGCACAAGATGCCCGGGAGTCGGCCATCATCAGCCTTGACCGCACGTTCGGTAGCATCGGGTACTGAGATCCGCGCCGGCGTGTGAGTCAGGGGAAGCCTGCACGAGGATTCTGCACGGAGCCCGTTCTTCATGGATAGCCAGTCTGCAGCGGCATTGAGCAGGGTAACCGGCGATTCGGTCAACCACGGTGGGCATAGCGTTTGAGCGTAATCGGGGAACTCAATCGATTCGACTCGGACACCCTGCGCCGCAAAATGTTCGGCGAGCGCGTCGCTGCCGTCACGCTGACGATTGTGTGCGATCAGCACCCGGCTAGCAGAAGATCGCGGCGCTTTGCAAAGATCGATCTCGCCAAGAGCCTCGAGTCCCTGGGCGCTGAAGAGGTGTCCGAAGATCTCGCGGGCGCCATGCGGGCTTTGAGGGGAGTTTTCCTCCAGACCGGCACGGCGGCTCCACGTCTGATGCAAGATGCTCAATTCGCGCAGGAAGCGCTGCGCCGACACGACTGGCGCAAACATGACGATCGACTCGACTTCAGTTTGCCTCGCCGCCAATGCCGCAATCGTTGCGCCGAAACGGAATCCCGCAAGCGAGACGCGTTTGGCCGACGTTGTGTGTTTCAACCAGGTGACAGCGTCTACAACCTCCGCAACCCAATCCAATGGACGTACCCAGTCTCCGGTGTCGGTTGAGTCGCCAGTCCCCAAATAGTCGAAACGCAGCACGGAAATGCCTCGCAACACCAAGTAGTGCGCGAACTGACGCATTGCATGGTGCAACCACATGGCTTCGTGTCCGAGGGGGTTGCACAGCACAACCGCGCATTCGCCGTGGGCAGCATGCAACCATCCGGCATGTCCGCTGAAAACGACTGGTTCCATATTTTTCACGGTCTCTTATCGGTGGGCATTTCTTGTCACGTCAGGATTTCATGCGAATCGCGAGGAGGCATTCATCCCATCGTTGAACGCGCTTGCCGTACGAATGTTGAACGAATCGTCACGCCTTCGACGTTGTGACTGGCTCACCCGGCAGTCGCTCTTCATGAAGATTCAGCATGCAATGTCGGTGCTCATTCCTTCGGTGCGCTTTCACACTTTTGATAGTACGGGGGCTGGATGTGCCCGAATGATGCTCGACACGCGAACGCTTGCAATACACCTGCGAACGGGCACTTTGTCGCTCATTCATGCCTTTGTTCGAAATCGAACAGAACCCTGGCATCCAACCCCTTACGTTGACGCTGTCTGCTCGTGCATTTTTGGGGTACTCGTTTTAAACATGACTCGTTGCGCCGAGCATCCGTACACCCAATCAGCAAATTTCCCGAGAGGTACGTCTCGGGAAATTTGCTGCGGGATTTGCCGGTGCGGATTGCGCAAATCCACCCGTGAGAAGGGAGCCAATCGATGATGAGCACCACGTTTGAATTTCGATCGACACAGCCTGCGAACGCGGCCGACAGCGTTTGCCTACCCATTCAACCCGTGATCCTTGCGGGTGGGGCGGGAACCAGGCTGTGGCCGCTCTCGCGAGAACAGTATCCGAAGCAGTTGCTTAGATTGCTGGGCGAAGAGTCGCTGCTCATGGCAACGGCGAAGCGCCTGGACGGTCTGTCCAAGACATGGCCGGTGTCGGATGACGTGCTTCTCGTGTGTGGCGAGAGCCATCGGTACATCAGTGCCGAGCAACTGCGCTCGTGCAGCAAGTCAGCGCGTATCGTACTGGAGCCCTATGCACGCAATACCGCACCGGCGCTCACCTCCGCCGCACTCGTGCGTACATCCGACGAGCAGGACGCCATCCTGGTCGTGATGCCCGCCGATCATGCTGTGCCGGATATCGAATCGTTCCATGCCGCGGTGTTACGCGCCGCTCGCTACGCTGCCGACGGTGCGATAGTGACAATCGGCGTTGTTCCCCGTCGCGTCGAATCGGGCTACGGTTATATTCGCGTCGGCATGCCTATCGGGCAGCACGGCGGCTTTGCCATCGATAAGTTCGTCGAGAAACCTCATCACGAACTGGCTCAGCAGTATGTGCATTCCGGCGAGTACTGGTGGAACAGTGGAGTCTTCGTGGTACGCGCGTCGGTCTGGCTTACGGCGATCGCTGCAGTCCGTCCGGATATCCTTGCTGCTTGCAGCGCAGCTTATCGAAACAGTACGCCCGACGACGAGTTTATTCGCCTTGCAAAGCAGGACTTCACGAATTGTCCTGAAGACTCGATCGACTATTCCGTCATGGAACGACTGGGCGAGTGTGGCAACATTGCTGGCGTCGTGGTTCCGATGGACGCGCCATGGTCGGATGTCGGCTCGTGGGACGCAATCTGGGAAATCCTTCCGAAGGATTCTACCGGTAACGTGGGCCAGGGACGGATCATGTTCGAGGACACCGTCGATACCTTCGCGCACTCTCAGGGGCGCTTGATCGCGTGTGTGGGACTGCGCGATGTCGTCGTCGTCGAGACCGCAGATGCAATACTGGTCGCTGACAGGAAGAATGCCCAGCAAATCAAGGCGGTTGTATCGCGCATTCGAGCCGAACACAGACCAGAAGCCGATAATCACCGAAAGGTGCATCGTCCGTGGGGACATTACGATTCGATCGACGCAGGTGAGCGGTTTCAGGTCAAGCGTATCGTCGTGAACCCCGGCGAAACCCTTTCGTTGCAAATGCACCACCATCGGGCCGAGCATTGGATCGTGGTAAAGGGAACAGCCCACGTGACGCGTGGCGACGACACCTTTCTGCTCTCGGAGAACCAGTCGACGTTTATTCCTCTCGGAACCGTGCATCGCCTCGGAAATCCTGGTAAAACGCCGCTTGAAATCATCGAGGTTCAATCAGGCACCTACCTCGGTGAGGACGATATCGTAAGGTTCGAGGACAGCTACGGAAGACTTGCGTAGCGCACGCGCGCTTCGTCAGTTCTTCGAAGTCCCCGGATTTCGCCGTAAGCCCCGCTATTCGCATGGTTCGAAGACAACGTCTTTCAGCGTAATGAGCAAGGTCCGTGATCCTTGGTGACACGTCGGGTTCGCGGAGGCCGGTGTTTTCCACGACACCATTGTCGGTAGGCGCTGCCGAGAACGCGTCCGGCAATGGCTGTCGTTGCGACTGACACGGCCCGGTCGGACCGAAATATTTCGTGAGGATAGTTGCTGCGAAGCCAACCATCTTTGCGACGCATGGCATTTGCGTCGATCACTATATGCGCAGGCAGCGAGCCCTGAGCGAACACGACGAAGCACGCACCCCAATTGCCGGGATGACTTGTGTCGCTACGAATAAGCGACGCATTCAATATGCGAGGCTTTGTTTGTCCACAAAGCCCGGCCGGGACGCTTACAAGTCGTACGTACTCATGAGTCGATACAGGGTGGCGCGCGAGACTCCCAGTTCGGCGGCCACCGGGAACAGTCGCCGTCGATGCCTCAGCAGCGAGGCTTGGATCGTGCTTTTCTCTGCGCGCTCGCGCGCCTCGGCGAGCGTCGTTGGTTGTTGTGCGGTGAACTGATCGAGGTCGAGGTCCGCAGCGGAGATCAACCGGCTGTCGGCCATGATGATCGCGCGGCGGATCCGGTTGATCAGTTCGCGCACGTTGCCTGGCCACGAATACGTGTACATCGCTTCGATTGCGTTCGGCGTGAAGCCGCGAATCTTTCGCGCGCCGTCGCCATTGAACTTCTGCAGCACGTGATGTGCGAGCAATTCGATGTCCTTGCCACGCGCGCGCAACGGCGGCTCGTCGATGCGCAGCACACACATGCGATGGAACAAGTCTCCACGAAACTGTCCGTCGCGGATGGCGGTTTCGAGATCGACGTGCGTTGCCGATATGATCCGAACGTCGATCGGAATCGACTCTTGACCTCCGAGCCGCTCAATTCTGCCTTCTTGAAGGAAACGCAGCATGCTCGCCTGACTCTCGAGTGGCATGTCGCCGATTTCGTCCAGAAATAGAGTACCGCCGTGTGCAGCCTCGACGCGGCCGATCTTCTGTTTGTTCGCGCCGGTGAATGCACCGCGCTCATAGCCGAAAAGTTCGGATTGAAGGAGGTGGTGCGGAATCGCGCCGCAATTGATGGTGATGAACGGGCCCTTGCGGCGCGCGGATTGCTTGTGGATTGCGATCGCGGTCAGTTCCTTGCCGGTGCCCGACTCACCGGAGATGAACACGGCCGCGTCAGTGTTCGCCACCTTGCGAATCGTTCGGAACAGATGCTGCATCGCGTCGCACGTACCGACCATCTCGTTGCCAGCCGTGCCCGTGGAATCAGTCTCAAATTCGCGATCGCATAACGTCACCATCCCATATGCGTGGCTGGCCAGGCAATCGATCAACGTTCGCGACAGTGGCTTTTTCACATAGTCGAAGCAGTACTGATGGATCAACTTACGGATCTCTGGCTCTGAAAGACGCTCGGCACTTGCGAGTGCTATCCAGCCGATCTGCTTGTGGCGCAGGATCGGCTCCAGTGCGGTTAGGTCGCGCGTCTTGAGGCCATCGAGGTCGATGATTCCCGCCCGGGCGGCCCCGGGATTCTCGATCCGTCGCGCATCATGCACGGATTTCTCGCATTGCACGTTCCAGTGTTGATCCTTGAGAAGAGCCACGAGTCCGGTATCGGGATGACGTGACAAATACAGGCACGGACGCATGGGCGGCGAATGCGATTGCTCACGCAGATGCGTTGTTGCATGAGATGACGCGGCGGCTTGCAAAATCTGGGGGACAACAAAGCGCGGCTCTTGCATACATTGCCCTCGGAGTTAAATAACCGCGCCTCGGGATTTGGAAGAAGCGCTGGTCGATCATGACGTTCGGTACGTCGAGCACGAATTGATCGCGACCAACGCATCCGCCGTTGAATTTTTGCTTAACAGACGAAACGACGACGATGCACGCACCGGGTAGCCCAATCCCCAGGACGTTCTGGAGTTGCCTTTCGTCAGGATCCAGAGCCGAGGCTGCATCGAACCAAGCTCGACTATTCAGTCTGCCTAATCAGTTCACCCGGTATTCGTCGGGCCTTCGTCGTCAGACTTCGTTGTTGACCGAATCTGGTCGCGATACTGCCGGCGCCAGCGCGACAGCTGACTTGGATTGACGTTGTATCGGGCCGCCACCATATGCAGTGATTTCGTGGGGTCGAAGCTCTCGCGCACGATCTCCCATTTCTTTTCCTGCGTCCAACGTCTACGACGCTTCGACGGATCATTCAATGGTTCGGCCGAGTCTTGGGAAGCAGCAGTCACAGGCACGATCATTTCCAAAATTGGTGATGTCAGTTCGAGGCCGCGCCTGGAAAATTGCAGAGCTGCACCAGTCGCGCACGACGCACTCGGGCGTGGATAGCACTTGAATAGACGTGAACGCTGATCTAATCGGATGCAATTAGATTCCGCGTCGATTGTGCTCGCATCGAGGTGAATCAGGGTTCATCCTGATGTCATAACGTGCCGCGTGCGATTTAAATCAGGTTAAGTCAGAAATCTAACCTGTCAGCATGCACACTGTGCACTCTGGCGGGTGTGGTTCATGCTAAGTCAGAAATCTAACTTGGCAATTAAATAAGCTTTCCTCACTATTATTGACTAAATTGAGGTGCAGCGGGGAAGAATGTAGGGCAGGTGAGGGGGTATTTCCAACAGAGCATTCACGAATTATTTCAATAATAAATATCGTATATAATTGCTGCCCCGTTTTTGACGCAATCTTTCATTTCAGTTTCATCTCGATCGCTCATGTCGGTGTGCGCACTGGTCGGGTTGGCAACATGAGTGCATGGCCCCTTGGGCTCGTCTGGGTGTGACCGGAGCGGGCCTCTTGATGCAATCATCTCTTCAGACGCGGGTGATTCAGAATCACCAGGCAACGGGTGAAATCCCCGAATGATACTCGCCTGTGTGCGGCGGATTGTTCATTTTTTGGGAAAAATAGGAGCGATGTGGTCCACGCAACAGATGCACCTTCGGCTTCGTATGCATATCGGCATGATCTAAATAGAACTTTAATTCGGGGCTTGACTATTGGGGATGTGAAATGGAACTGTTGATTTTTGATTGCGGCCAGTTAGTACTATTTTGTCTCTGGCGGGCGTATTTGTCTGACGTAAAACGTTTGCGTGCAGCTTGCGATAGTGTGGATGGAAATGATTTTGGGGAGAGGGGCGGAAATTGTAACCTGGGTAACGGATGACCAAAGGCGGGCGGAAATAATTACATGGAATGCTGCGGCAGGCGTTTGTATAACGCCGATCGCTAACCTGACAGAACGTAGGTCGACTCCGTGTGCATCACGGTTGCTTTTTATTTCGGTGTATTTGCTTTTGAGTGGGGGCAAGCCCAATGAATACAGTGCTCCTCATGTTGACGGAGTCGATACCGGATTGAGCGCGCGTGAGGCGTCATTTTTCAAAATCGGGGGTGCTGGACACGATCTGGTCGACCGCGATGAATTCGAATACGATGCTACGTCAATGTCAGTGGCCAGTGTAATCGACACGGATCAATGGGTCGCCGTGCCTGTCCGGAAAGTCAGTGATAAGAATTGCCATGGGATGCGAGATATTCGTAGTCCGGGGTTCGAAGGTTTCGTCGCATGACGAATCCGCAATGAACATCGGCTGACGCCGCGCTACGTCAGCGTGTCGTGTTGGCACACGCCATGTCATTGACGGAGTTTCTCGGCCTGCATCTTTCCCCATTGGGATAACTCCACTGCGTTGCGGTCGATCGATGCCGATACCGGTGCGATTTTTCCGTGGTACATGACGACGGCAGCCAGAGCCGCTGCCGCGAAAGGCGTTGGATCGGGCAGGGTCAATCCAGTGGTCCGTGCACGGGGAGCTGCACGGCGAGCATCTGAAAGCGCGAGCTGCGCGCAGGTCAGCGTAGCCACGAGAACACCTGACACCAGCCCGCTAACCACCTCTGACGTCGAATGAAAGCCGAGTAGTACGCGCGAAATGCCGATTACGCTCGCGAAGGCGAGACCATAGACATATGGTCCGATCGCCGTGGTTCTGCGTGTGCGGTCCTCGCAGATGGACAGTGCGGTGGGGTAGACCGCACTTGCAAGCATCGTATGTCCGCTGATCACCGTAAAATTCAACGCGGATACTTCCACCCCCCAGATAATGTGAACAACCCGGCTGGCCGCCACGATTGACCCGCTGATCGCCATGCCGCTCGTCCAGATGACGAGCGCTCGCGTCGAGCGCGTCATCGCGAGCCATGCCAGTATCAATCCAGCGAGCGGGACCGTGAGGTATGGATCGCCGAAATTCGTCAAGTACATGAGCAGTCGCATGAAGCGGGTCCAATCGAATGGGCGAGGGAGCTGCGTGCTGCACGGATTTCACGGAACGAAATGTAGCGTCGGCCACGTGTCGAAACTGTACGAATTCGAACACATGATCCGTCGTATGCATCATGGTGCACGGGAATCTTGTACGTTCAGAATGGTGTTCGCCGCCGGCGTCGTTGGCCGACGCACTGATGACAGCGCTACCCATGAGCTGTGGCAAACTTGCATCGCTGGCAAATCCACGTTGGCACTTGATCGACATCCACTCGAAAGCTATGCGTCTCCTGATAATCATCGCAGTGCTGGAAATCATCGCGATCATCATTGTTGCATCGCTCTGCATCGCGGCACGACGCGGGGACGTGCGCACCGAGCGCATGCTGTCGTCCGACGAGATCGAGGCACGTCGGCAAGTCACTGAGGGGCCAAGTCATATCTCAGGGATCACTGTTGCCAGGAATGCTGCGACCCGGTGGTTCAGTAGGCTGTTTCACGACAGTAGAAGCTAGCCGGCTGCGATATAGCGACTGGAAGGGAGTGTGTCGGCGCTGAAAGTCTTCAAAGCTTGATTCAGTCGACTGAACGTGAATCGCCGTACCAACGAGGCGCGGTGAGGGGGCGGGCCTTCGGTTCGCCGACATGCCTGTCTCGGTCAAACGCGACAACATTCACGAATTTGCGTGAGTTAAAGATTGTGGCGTCGCGAGCACCGCCAAGCATGAGCGCACTGCAAGCTGTACACGAGCTAGTTTGCATGACCTGCAGCAAGGAGATAGCGCGGCAACGGTCCGAGCGTCCATTCGAATGGTTGAGAGGCGACCGTGACTGGTTTTTCCACACCTTGCCAGTCTCGTTGAATGTACTGGCCCGGAGGCAAATTTATCGACGCGACGCGTTGGGCTGGGCCAACTGTCCAGCCAGCCGTGACCGTCTCGCTGTTCCCATACTGATACACCTTGACGTCATCGGTATCGATGAGTGCATCGCGCCATGGCCGGTTTGCCAGGGTCGTGGCAAGTACGGATGCCGCGACAAATGCGGGTTTAGGCGAGAGATCGTGATGCAGCAATCCGAAGTGGTGCTCAAAATTGTCGGGATCCATGCCGTCGTCCATCAAGTCATACCAGAACAGCACTCGTATTGCATCATAGCGTCGAGATAGCAAATAGCTACGTGCCAGATTGGCAGCCTGGCTCGTTTCGTCTTGTCCCGGTACCTTGCGATTCACGGGCCAGCCGAATTCCGTGACCCAGACTTGGAGCTGCCGGCCGTTTGTCTTCGGGTGCCGTACGGCGAGCGACTTCAGGTATGGCCACGTCGTCGGGATGCTGACGACGTCGATAGGGCCGCCTTTTGCCGGGTAGCCCAATTCTGGCGTGTTCGGTGACATGTAGGGATGGACGCTGAAGCCATCCTGGTCATCCAGTCCCCCGTCCTTGACAAGCTGGATCACGCAGTCGCCCCCGGGGCCGCCGCCTATGCCACCTCCACCACAAGCGATGACCTTTGCGTCCGGACTCGCTTTCTTGATGGCGGAATACGACGCCTTGAGCAGCGAGAGATAGCTCGAGTAGCTAATCTGGTCGAAGGACGGCTCGTTCCACAGCTCCCAGTGCTTGACGATCTTGCCGTAGCGCTTCACAACCTTGCTGACATAGCGGACGAACAGGGTCCGGGCTTCTGCTGTCTGCGGAAATAGCGATGATCCGAAGACGCGAGGGTATGCTCCCGCGTTGCCGTAATCGAGCACGATGAGCGGCGAAATTCCCACCCGGACGGCTTGTTGGAGGAACGCGTCATAGCGCGCCGGAAAACTGAACTGGCCGGGTACCTTTTCGATTTCCTGCCAGTAGAGCTCGTCGCGAATCCAAGAGAATCCGGCATGCCTGATCAGTGGCAGCAAGATTGACGGCGAACCTTGACCTTGTGCGAAGTGCGTGACGATGCCGAAGTCCGCAGGTGCCTCACTACTACGCTTCGGCATGACCGCGATCGTCACCGACGTATGACCGAGCGGTGTGCCCGACAACGAGTGTGACTCGGCCTCTGCCCGATAGAAGCCTGGTTTTGGCATCATGGCTACAATGCTCACGGGCTGGCGTTGCTGCGTCGCGTCGATCTTCCGACGGTAAGTGGCAACGGGGGTGGGGGCAGCTTTGCCACTTTCGTCGAATGGAAACACTTGCACGGTTAGCTTGGCACCCATCGCATCGACCGACGCCGCCTCGAATATGAGCGATATCCGCTCACCCGGCAGACGATAGAGAGATTCTGCGTCGTTGACATTGCGAAGTTGTGCAAGGCAATTTATCGGTAGCGACAGTAGCGGCAAAGCGAACAGGAGCGTGCGCAACAGTGACCGGTAGTTGGCGGAATATTGGCAGAAGTTCATCGCGCGCCTTGATCAGGATAAGCTGTTACCGTTGCAGTCGTTGGGCGCGTGACGAATCGCGAGCGCATCGGTGGCGTTCCGCGCTGGCGCCGTACGCTGAGATATGCAACGAAGCGGGACCAGTAACACAGCAGATACGCGATCGGTACGAACGATGTCACCGTCGTCATTCCCACGGTTGCCGTGATGAGCAAGCAAAGCAGTATGACGAAGCCATCGCTTGCCGTGAAGGCGAATACACCTAGCAATACGAGCCCGGCGAGCAATCCCAGATCCGCGAACAGACCTGGAATGCTGGTAAAGGTGGCGTCGCTGACGAAGTAGATATCCCGGTTAATCAACACGTACGGCAAGTAGCCGTAATCGTCAAGCAACTTGCGGGCGTTGATACCTCGGACGAGGTCGGCGAAGTGTGCATCGAGCAGGAACGGATAGCCAGCCAAGCGATGTGCGAACGTTTGCGATCCGAAGAAATCGTGCTGGCTCATATAAAGCGCAAGCACCATGGTGATGGTGAAGTAGGCGATCAGAGAAACAACGGGATGGACTGCACGTAGCTGCCTGCGAACGAGATACAGGAGCGCGAAAATCAAGAGTACAAAGGAAGACTTAGATAGACTGACGAAGAGCCCCACGCAGTACAACGCCAGCATCCATCTGTTGCGTCTTCCCTGAAAGAGATACAGCACGAACGATGCTGACAGAAGCGATGCAAAAAAACCGGCTTCACGCGAAAACCCGCTGACACGCGCGAAGTACAGGATTTCGTAGTAGTTCGTGTTGGTCTGGGTTGCCGCCTCGCCCCAAAGCATCTTCGACACTTCGTCGGGTCCCAACTGAATCGACAGCCTATAGTCGACATAGTAAAGGACGAACTGCGCAATGCCGAACAGAATGTTCACGGCCATCCATCCGTGTAGATACTCGATTCTCCGTGCGATCGTGTACATCAAATAGCCGACGCATACCGCGATGGACACGATTTTTGCCGCCATCATCGGGCTACCGAGAAGGCACACAGTGATCGCTATTCCCACGGGTACGATCCAGCGACGCAATGTCGATACCAGAAATGCGATGAAGCCAGGATCCAGAAAGGGCAGGATGGTGTATAGGTAGATGGTGACGCCGGAGACCTGCGGATTGAAGATCACACAAGTGAAGAACAAATAGAAGAGCATCGAAATCGTTCTGGCGTACATCAAACCCTCCGGCGTTGAACTGCATGAAGTCAAACACGGGCAAGGGTGTCATGCCATCCCTCGGCTTGCGATCTTGGCGGACCTACTGACGCATCCATGTAGAGATACCGAGCGTGTTGCATGCAGTATGCAACCGCACTTGTGCAGGTGCCGGATTGCCTGGGTCATCCCGCTGCTTCATCCCAGCAGGAACGTGTCATCGTATGGCGGCACAATGTCACGAATATCCGGTGCAATCCGCCGAGCAGATGCAAACCCATGCGCAAGACATCAGAGCACGGGTCCGTTCCGAGTTGCCAGTAGCGCGGCACGAACTCGTCATGAGCGAATGTGGTTGGCATCATCATCACGTTCGAGAAGGGATCCGGCGGCATTGTCTTGTTGGCCAACAACGTCCAGTCCATGAGTGCTATCTCGATCGTACACATGGCATCGACATGAACGATGCGGTGGGGACTGGTCACGCTGGACATGAGGTTTGGTGTAGCAAGCAGAGTGATTTCTGGTGTTGCGTGACCTTGCTGGTGGCCGGCATGTCGATGAGCCATATTCATGCTGCGCCCAACGTGTCGAGGAATCGGTGCGGAATCGCACTTTGCCTCATGGCACCTGCAATGAGCGACATCGTACAGTTATGGCACGTTGGAAATGGCCTAATACGTCGCACCGAAAGTGCATTGGGGAACGTGAAATTCCGTTGGTTCGCACTGTGCCGACATGTCGAACGCCTTTCCGTTTGCAATGCGAGTTTCTAACGAAACAAAGCACCATCGTGCCGAATCGCCGAGAGCCTAGCCTCATGACGCAAATGATTGCTGACTGCAACAACACCCCTGCGCAGCCGAATGCGTACGACGCATCGACCCAGATGAAAATTCTGGACGCAGGCCAGACCGTCTCCTATATGCGCGGACAGCCTGACAGGCGTGGGAATTTCGCGATCAACGGGAAATTTGCTTCACAACGAATGACTGGTGTGCAACGGGCTGGCTATGAACTCGCCGTGGCGTTCGTGCGACTTTTTCCGAACGACGGGAGCCCGCCGCTGCTAGTTCCTTCGAATGCCCGAAATGGTGTCATATTCCCCGGATCGAAGATGACCTCTCGCTGGCTCAAGGGATCGATGTGGGAACAATTTGCGCTGCCGTTTTTGATCGGCGAGCGCACCCTGCTCAGTCTTTGCAACATCGGACCGTTGTTTGCTAGGCGCCAGGTGCTGATGGTGCACGACGTTGCCGTCTATGATTTGCCGGAAAACTACTCCTGGAAGTACAAGGTATGGTATCGCGTTGCGTACGCGATCCTGACGCGAAGGGTGCGTCATATCGTGACCGTCTCGGAGTTTTCGAAGCAACGAATCTCGGAGCGCCTGAACATCGCGGCGTCACGCATCTCAGTCATACCCAATGGCGTCGATCACTTGGACCGAATCATTGCAGATGTTCGGGTTTTGTCGCGGCTGAATATCAAGAAGGATAACTATGTGTTAATCGTCGGTAGCCTTTCGGTGGGCAAGAATCTGGCTCGGGTTCTTGCTGCCGTGGAGCAGCTTGGCGGAAGTCGCGGCTGGCAGTTTGTGGTAGTGGGAGCGTGCGATCTACGTGTATTCAATTCGACGCCGCGACCAGATTTCGATTTGTCAAAAGGCGTTATCAAGGCCGGCTTTGTTTCAGATGGTGAGCTGAAGGCACTTTACAAACATGCTGGATGCTTCTTATTTCCTTCGTTATATGAAGGGTTCGGGTTGCCGCCACTGGAGGCAATGTACTGCGGCTGTCCGGTGGTAGCATCGCGCGAAGCGGCATTGCCGGAAGTATGCGGCGACGCGGCAATGTACTGTAATGCATGGTCGGTCGACGACATCGCCGAAAAAGTGGCGCTGATGATGACTGATTCCGCGATGCGCGAGTCCTTGCGCGCACGCGGATATGCGCGTGCACGCGGCTTCCGGTGGGACGCGTCGGCTCGTCAATTATTGGACATTCTCGAGCGTGAGGTCTCGTAAGTTCGAATGTTTTGTTGCTATGTGGAGATCCCCAGCGTGGCACGAATTGCACACGGAATTTATCAAGTTATCGAAATCCAAAAAAACTGTCCGATATGTGTCGGACGGGCGCCGATATGACAGCAGCGCGTCGAATGCGTGGCGCGTCATGCCGATATCACGTGTGCCTAGCGGGAACTGAGCGTCAAGCAGTCCGCTGTGAGTTGACAGGTCAAAGCGGTCGATGGACAGCACGAGATTGTCCTTCTTTATCGGCAAATCCGAACACTGTTCGTGGCGAATCGTTTGGGCAGGTGCATGGACACGTACTGCCCTGAGATCATGCCGGTACCGGACGATTTTGTCGCTCACGTTAGAACGCTGCTGCCCCGGCTGAATGCGAATCCAGCGGACTCTCAGGAGACTGCGTTGCGCGACGCGCTGGCGATCGCGTCCGCTGACTGACCGCGACAATCGATCGTCTCGCCTGGCCGGCTGATCTGTGATTTGCCGACATGCTGCCGGTGCAAACCGAGCCGGGCATCGAATTTACGCTGTCGCGGTGCGTCGCCGGCGGCAGGGCGCACCGCTGACGCTCATTTGCGCGATTCAAACGTCGATTCGAGTCGAGTTACAACTTCGTCAAGGAGAGAAACGCCGTTCTGTTCTGCCGCACGTGTCAGGTTCTCGTAGAGCGTCCCAACCGGTGTAAAGGTGGAGTCGAGTCGGCGAACCAGTTCGGAATTCTCGGAAACTTGATTATGAGAGGCTGCATCACGTAGCCGCTGATATAGCGCGAGCGGTAACGTGTATTCGGCGGTGTGCACATCTCGGTCGGGTTGATCGTCATCCGGATACGTGGACAAAAATAGCTTGAAGGCATCGTGAGCGGGCTTTCTTGTCAGTGAATCGAGCTTCAGGGATGAATTGGAACTGATTTTTTGGAATGATGTCGTGGTGGTGGAAGAGATTCCCCGTGATTTTGACCTCGCGTACGCAGAGGCAGCCATCTTCGACTTCATTGCTGCATATGCTTTTATATCCATGTTCACTGACGCCGCATTAGACATGTCAGTATCTGCATGAATCAGGCCAAAGTTGCCACTGTAGTCATCATACAGCGCATACCAGCAAGTGTTGATGACGTTGTAGTCGTCCCGATACTCACGGTACTCAGCCAATGCAGCTCTTACGTAGGTGGCTTGTAAGTCGAGATAATCATTATTCGGAATGAAGCCGAGCTCGGTGATCCAGATGGGAACGCCAAACTTGGCAAGCTCTTCCAGTACGTTGTACGGTGTGCCGGTGCCGTCATTGGCGCTGTCGATCCTTCCACTTGATTCGTACCAGTGCCAGCCGGTGTAATCCCAGCGAACCGGGGGATGACCACTTGAACCATTTGGTTCGGTGCCATACCATAACATCTTATTAAATGCCGTGAGTGTCGTTACGCCGCCGCCGATAATAATTTTCGCATCGGATTGTACGGATTTTATACCGTCTATCGCACCGCGAATTAATTCTCGGCAATTTACGTAATTTGTTTGCTTGTATCGGGATGGATCTGTCCCAGGGCCTTCGCCATTGCAATGAATTGAAATTTCGTTAGATACCTCGTAGATTGGGCAATGCTCATTCAGAATTTCAGCCGTAACCCTTCCGAAATATAATCCGGCTTCGTAATTTTCGCTATCAAACGGCGTGTGATGAGCGAGGCAAGGTACAACGAGGATGTCTTTTTTTTCCGCTTCTTTTACATGTTCAAGTACAATTTTGGCCTCGTCTTCCAGACCGTAGCAGTCTATTCGTGCGACAGTGCATCCAAGTTCGTACAGTTCGTCAATGACTTCCGCTGGTGTTTTAAACCAAGGGGCCTCGCTGTACTGTGGATGAATATTCATTCCATAGAACAGTTTTTTTGAGTCGAAAAGGCGCGTCATGGTCAGCTCCTTATAGAGTACATGGGAAATACGCTAATCAACCGGCAACGGGCCCTGCAGTTGTTGCCCCGCGCTGCGCGGATGATCCGACAGGTTTAAGCGAGAGAAATCGCTTTTCGATGAAGTGCCATGATGCTGCGGCAAGGAGAAGCGTAGGCGCCACGGATAGTGCGAAATTTAGTAGCGGATTGCCGGCGGTGTGAAAGAAAAGCGCAACGGTCTGTTGAACAGGAAACGCATAAATATAGACACCATAGGAAAAATCCCCGAAACGCCCAACCCACCCGAGCGCGGCCGGTTTCGCAAGTGAGAGCGACAGGATTGCATATGGCAGAATCAGGAAAAGACCTAGTTCGTAGGCGACGCCGCTCCCGGGGATCAACAGGAGGGCGGGTAATGCGAGCATTGCTACTTGCATCTTGAAGGCGTGTTGCGGTGCTGTGATGCGCCATGCCGCGCCGAGCAGGAAATAGGGGGCTACGTTAAAGGCATCAAGGATAGCCCGGCCGTGGCCGATGGGTTCGAGTTGCGCGATGCGAACCAGATACAGACTTGCTGCACACAGCGCGACGCAACCGATGAGGATACGCACCTTCTGTCCCGCGCCTCGCAGTACCAGTAACGGCGTAACGATATACATGCCGAACTCGACCGGCAACGTCCATAGTGACCCGTTTACGGCATCTGGGTACGGCAGGTTATGGAACACGCCTGGAAGCAATGTGGCTGGCCGCAAAATGATGTTCTCGAGATAGCGCGGCAAGAGCGGCGATCGAAAGTAATCGCCGAGTGGAAGCGTGCTGACGAGGGGGCCCAGCAAAACGACGCACACCAGTGTATTTATCACCAAACCGGGGAGTATTCGCAGAATCCTGCGGAGTAAATAGCGGCCAACAACGGGGTCGCGCCGCCAACTTTCGATTACGAGGTAGCCGCTGATCACGAAGAAGACCTTCACCGCTATCGTGGCCACCTGATTGCCGAACAGCGCCGGTAATGTGCTTCCCGTGAGGGGAAACGCATGTCCGTACAGGACAACGAGTGCCGCGATCAGGCGGATCGCATCGAAGTTGTCCTGCGGCCGCGAATCAGAGCGAGTGGCCGAGCGCTTGTTAGCGGTAGCTGGATGCTGCATGGTCGTACGACTCCTAGAGCGAAGGGGCAATCGGACCAGAGTTGATTAAAGCCGACTGAAGGCAAGCTGCCGCGATAGTTGCTTGCGTCCGGGCTTATGCAATGTCTGATGCTTGAGGTCGACGTTCCGTGCGCAAGCGCACTCATCGTCCGGCAGCCCGGGCGGGCCCTGATTTTTCGGCCTTGTGATTTTCCGACGCTCACCCCATCGTCAGGTTCTTGACGTGGAACTCGCCGAGGTCGGCAAGTCAAACGTCGTGCGAAGTACCGTCAGTAACTCGTTGGCAACGCGGCATGGCGTATGCAATCGGAGTCGACGGCGGATTGGGCCACTGGCGTGGTTCGTGCCGATACGTTCTCATGTTGCAATTGAGCGATCACCGCGGCCAGCGAATCGATGCTGGAAAAGAGCTCGTACTTGAGCATGGAATCTGGAATGCGGATGCGAAATTCGCGCTCGATTTCTATGATCAAGTGTACAGACGCCAGCGAAGTTAGGCCGACAGCATATAAGTCGCTATGGTCGGCCAGCGCGTCGATGGGAACGTCCAGGCATTTCGTATCGGAGATGATTTGTCGCAGCGTGTGTTTCATGTTTAAGTCCCCATCTGTTGATGCCGCAATTGGAAAATCATGTCGTGCGATCGGCGTGTGACGCTAGGCGTTGTCTCGACGCGGCTCGCAAGCTGCGGCGCTCGGCGGGCATGCCGATGCACAATGGATTTGGCCGTCGCAACGGATGAGAGTCAATTGGGCTCATACTGACGACGTCCATGCAATCACGTCTCGAGTTTGAGACCGAAGCACTGCAGCCTTGGCAGGAAACCAGGGTCACGAAGAGGTGCGTCCCCACAGCGTCGCACGTACTTTTTGCGGCCATTCGGCGGTATCGAAGCCATGATGTTTGAACAAACCAAGTGCCAGGCGCTCGAGCCCAAATCCGCAGCAGCCAGTGTGTGCGATTTCACCGATGTCGGTATGTATCTTCCATAGTGCGCTAAAGCGGTCCTGATGGTAATTGAAGCTGCCGCAGGCAGTGGGCTTGTCCGGATTGATACCCGAAACGAGCAGCTCGAACTTCAATGCTTTTTTGCGCTGACTATCGGCCATGAATTTCCCCACCCGACCGAAGAACGGATCGTTGGCGAGTTCGATGGACGCCGGTAGTCCGAGGGAGTCAATCATGTCCGTCGCATATTCGATCCAGTTCTCCCGAAATGCCAGAACCTGTGCGGCCGTTCCCATGCATACGAATTCGCGCTGCCGGAACATCAACATGCGCTCTGGCTCATTGGAGGGTTCGTGCCGGCAACAGTACGAGAAGATGTCGATGAGCCGGCCTCCTGCGGGAAGCGGGCCACGCTGAGCCACCACAGGGTAGACCGGATAGCAGGCGACAGGGGTGACGGCGATCTTGGTCGGTTTGACGTCTTCAGTCCAGTCTTCCTGATTGTCGAGACATTTCAGCAGACGTTGATGTCGGAGCTCGTCGCCGCTGAAACAGAATACGTTGCCGATCTGGTCGGGAAAGTTTTTCCAGTAACCGCTCTGCTCGAGAATTTGACGGTTCATCGCGGGCGGAAAGCGGAGAACTTCAACGTCTTTGTCCGCACCCCATCGGCCAATCAGCTCACTGAGCTTGTCGACAACATCCTCGAAGGTCGCGCTTCGGCCATACAGACCCTCAACTCCGGTGGAAATAAGAAGACCGGCCTTGATAAGGGTGGCGAGATAGGTCTCATTTTCGGGGACATCATGCGCCAATGCGTTGCTTGCGATGTGATGGGCTTCCGACGATGTCAGTTGGCCGGAGCCGTTGTTTCCTTCTCGGGACAGTGTACTTTCCTGGTCGAGCAATCCGGACATTCCAGCTGAATTGGACATTGCAAACTCCTTGGAGAATGGGGATACGTCGCCATGCCAGACCGAACATCATTGTTTCAGTTTCGAATCATCGACCGAACGCGTTTATCGCTTCTATGCCGAAGCCACGTTTGTTCAGGCCAACTATCGCGCCAGGACGAATGATCCATCCGTTCGGAAACGTACTGAATTTGCGACGCCAGGCAAGCATTAAGATCAACCGACCATAACGCGTCTTCCACGTTGTTGCGGGCTGTTCACTGTTACGACGTAGTGCTGGGCGAATATACTCGTAGGCTGTCCGATCCTGATCTACAGAACGGTTCAGCTGTGAGCAGCGCACATTTGAAACAGGTGATCAGTCGATATTCATCGCGACTTCGGCTTGAAGCTGATTTTGCGTTTCCGTCGCGCGGAGCGATTGGATGAGTGATGTCCGGATCGCATGTATCGTCCGCAAGTGCTGGCGAGACTCCGTTGCATTCAGGAGCGCGGTGAGGAAGCCACGCCGGAATTCAGCTTTTGAAAAGCGTTCAGCGTTGAGACGACAGCTCACTGGGGAAAAGCGACCGATATTCGACTCGAATCGCTCCACGGCGGACTGGATCGCCTCGATTGTCTGCGCCTCGAAGAACAGGCCAGTTGATTGGGGCCTTGTTTCGTCGATCACTGTTTCGCATGCCCCCCCCTTGCCAAACGCGATTACAGGGGTTCCGCAAGCCTGTGCTTCGACCACTGAAATGCCGAAATCCTCTTCCGCGGCGAAGACGAACGCGCGGGCACGTTGCAGGTGGTCCTTGAGTACGTGAAATGGCTGGTGGCCCAGGATCGTGACATTGGGGCCTGCCTTGGTGCGTATCTTGTCCATATCGGGGCCATCGCCGATGACTATCAGGTTGCGATCGGGCATCGCTGTGAATGCTTCGACGATCAGATCCATCCTCTTGTATGGCACCATCCGTGAGACGGTCACATAAAAGGGATCCTTTCGCGAGCACAGCTCGAATGCTTCGATATCGACGGGGGGGTACACGACGCGGGCGTCGCGACGGTAGACACGCTCGACGCGACGCCCGATAAATTGAGAGTTGACCAGAAACGCGTCAACACCGTTCGCGGTACGGACGTCCCACGTCCTGAGGTAATGCAACGTCGCGCGCGCCAGAAAAGAACGAATGCCTCTTACCAGACCGCTTTGATTCAGATACTGATGTTGGAGATCCCAGGCGTAACGAATGGGCGAATGGACGTAACTGACATGTAGTTGATCGGGACCAACAAGCACGCCTTTGGCGACGGCATGCGAACTGGATACGATCAAGTCGTAGTCAGAAAGATCGAACTGTTCGATCGCCAGCGGAAAAAAGGGAAGATAGCCACGATAGCGGCGCTTGGCCCAAGGTAGCTTCTGGACGAATGATGTCCTTACCTGTTTGCCTTTCAGAAACGAACGCTCCGGAATAAAGTCGACCAGACTAAATATGTCTGCATCGGGAAAGCATTCGATGATCTGTTCCAGAACTTTCTCGGACCCGCCATACGTGACCAGCCAATCGTGAACAAGCGCGACCCTCATCGCGGCACCTCCATGATCGTTCAATCTGCGCTCACACGCATCGTTGAGCCCGCTTGAGCAGGTCAAGCGATGCTATGAGGCGCCAAAGTCTTGATCGGTGCGGATGCGCACAGAGGATCGGTTGCCGACGATACTTCTTTGGATACGCCCACTTCAGGGTGTCATTGGTGTTTCGACGTGCCATTCGGCGATGAAGATTGAGCGTCGGTTCCTGGCGAGAGCTTACGCTTTACCTTCGTTCGTATCAGATCTGACGCAAATTCGATCGAATATCGCCAACTGGCTTTTGCGTTCATCCGCTGTCCGAATGCGTGGGCGTTGTGGCGGGAGTCCTTTGCAATCATGGATGGCGGGCGCCGTGAGTGCGGCGCAGCATCGCGGGCGATGTGCCGATACGCGGATGGTTCCCCGAAAAACAGCTCATTTTCGAGACATTTGTAGTAGAAATTCGAGACATGTTTTAAACGATATTTTTTTATATCTTATAAAACAAAGACTTATATCGTCTGGCATGTTTGTCGCAATACCAATTGAGTCAGCTGCAGATGGCCGTCTGCAGTCGTCCTGCACCGAAGTTGGGCCTGGTGCAGCGCGGAAACCTTCGTGCATCTTGGTCGGTCCGTTCCGCCGATTGTTGCAGCGGTATGTCAAATGACCCAGCGCAAACCTTCACGCCCGATGTCATGAATACACAATCCGAAAACCATCTTCTAGCATCGTTACCTACGTCGGAATTCGACGCGCTTGCTCCCCATCTGCAACTTGTCCAGCTCAGGTGCGGCCAGTTGTTGTCCGATGCCGGAGAAACAGTCAAGAAGGTGTACTTCCCGACGTCCGCAATCATCTCCATGATTTTCCTGATGGCCGATGGCGCTACTGCCGAGGTTGCAGCGGTTGGAAACGAGGGGGTAATCGGCGTGCCAGTGCTGACGGGGGGCTTCACGATGCCGACCCGCATCGAAGTCCGTAGCAGCGGGTATGCGTATGCGATGAATGCACAGCTTTTCAAGCGCGAGTTTGATCGGCACGGCTTCATCCACCGGCTGATGCTCTATTACATACAGGCTCTGTTGACGCAGGTCGCGCAAAACTCGCTGTGCAATCGACGTCACCACATCGACAGGCAGGTGAGTAGTTGGTTGTTGCTCACGCACGATCGGCTAAAGACCGACGAGCTGGCCGTGACCCAACAACTGATTGCCACGATGCTTGGTGTTCGCCGTGAAGGCGTGACCGAAGCTGCAGGGAAACTGCAAGACGCCGGGCTCATCTCCCAACGCCGGGGAAAAATCACCATCTTGGACCGGCGCGGTCTGGAGGGTTACGCGTGCGAGTGCTACGGCATCGTCAAGCGGGAGTTCCAGCGTCTCATCTATGACAATGCCGCGGAAAACAGCGCCGGTGGCAGGACGCTGCGTGTCGCGGAAATTCCATCGAATCCACAAGGCAGTTACCTGGCGCGTCGCATTTGTACGATCGGATGCTGAACGCGACCCCGTAGACGTCTCCACGGCCGAAAGTCGACTGGTCACACCACCGATGCTCGGCGATTCATTCCCAGTCCAACTGGCACATTGTTACCGGATAACCATCATGAGAAAAACGGGCAGGATTCTCGCGTTGTTGGCAGGTTGGGTGATGGCAGGCTGCACGTTCGCACCAGGCCCTTACCTTGATGCATCGCGAATGCAGGAAGCAACGACGGGAAACGCAACGCCACCGGTCTACTCCGTCAATTTGATTGATGCCAATGTCATTTCCAAGCAGGCTCATTTCAGCGAATCCGACACCGCAGGGCTGCCCCATGCACCGCGCCGTCAGTCTGATGACTACCGTGTCGGGCATGGCGATATCCTGGGAATTACGGTGTGGGGGCATCCGGAATTGACTGTCAGTGGCGCGGCCACCATACCGCTTCCGCCCTTTGAGAACGCGAATTCCGGAACGGGTTCAGGTGGCCCGGGCGTGCAGGTTACACCGGACGGCCAGCGCGTGTCGGCTGACGGAACCATCTATTTCCCAACGTTGGGGCGGGTACACGTAGCCGGCAGGACAACGGCTCAGATCGGCGCATTACTCGCCTCAAAGCTCGCGGGGTATGCAGTCAAACCCCAGCTCGACGTACGCGTTGTGCAGTTTCGCAGCCAGCAGATCCAGCTTGCCGGCCAGGTGAAAAATCCGGGCTCGCTTCCAATAACAGATATGAAGCTCACGGTACTCGATGCGATCACGCGCTCGGGCGGCTCTCTCGCCGATGCGGATCTGCAACGCGTACAACTCACCCGTGGTGGCAAGACCTACGTGCTGGACGTTCAGCGCACACTCGATCGCGGCGACGTTTCGCAGAATATCGCTCTAGAGACGGGCGACATCGTCTACGTTCCGGATCACAACGCGAGCCGCGTGTTCATGCTCGGTGAAGTCTCGAAGCCGCAGACCCTATTCATGGACAAGGGACGGCTGACGCTTGCCGATGCACTAGCCAATGCCAACAGCATCAACCCCCAGAGTGCGCAGCCGCGTCAGATTCTGGTCATTCGGCGTACTCCGAATGATCCGACGAAGCCGAGCATATACCGGCTCGACATGACCCAGGTCGACGCCATCCTGCTATCCACACAGTTCAACCTTCAGCCGCTCGATGTGGTCTACGTGGGCACGGCGAGTATTGCTCGACTCAACCGCTTGCTGGATCAGCTTCTGCCGACGGTGACCAGCATGTATCTCTTTTACGCTGCAACCCGATGAAGCCGAGCACCGTCACGAATCTCCTTTCAAACGATCAAGGCTTACAGGAACGACCAACGTGAACATTCCGAATTTCAACGCCCGGGATTTTGGCGGGGTGCCCGAAGACGCACCAGATGCACGAGGCGTGATCCGCCTGTTAGGTGACCATTTGTGGACCGTGGCAGGTATCACCCTCGTCGTGGTGATGCTGGCTGGCGCATACGTCTGGCTGGTTTCGCCCGTATATTCATCGAGCGCCGTGATCCGGGTTGACGCTCAGGATCGCAACGCACTCGGGTTCGCGCCTGAAGGGCAACTGGTGCTGGGACAAAAAACGCCCCGAACCGATGCCGAGATCGGCATGATGCAGAGCCGCAGGGTACTCGACCCCGTGTTGACCCACTATGGATATGACGTCACGGTCAAGCCGCACAGCGTGCCGCTCCTTGGTGCGATTGCCCGCAAGTTCGCGACACCGGGCGAGCCGTCTCGTGCCTGGCTCGGGCTCGATTCCTATGCGTGGGGAGGAGAGCGAATCGATATCGATTCGCTGCACGTTCCGACGGATCTCGAGAACAAGAAACTCCGCCTGCGCGCACTGGAGAATGGGACTTTTGAGCTGTTTGACACCAGTGACAAGGTCCTGTTGAGCGGTAAGGTCGGCGAACGGATCGAGGCCGGTGGAATATCGATACGGGTCAAACGACTTGACGCACGGCCGCATACGGAATTCGATGTCGTGGCCTGGAATGGCATCAACGCGCTGCAGCGATTTTCAAGCAACCTCAAGATCGTCGAGAAAGGACGGGAGACCGGTATCGTTCAGATTACCTTCGACAGCAACGACCCTGCAGTGTCCGCCAATGTTGCCAACGCGATCGCGCAGGGCTATGTGGCGGCGACCATTGCCGAGCGCCGGGCAAATGACAGCAAGACGCTTGACTTCATCAACAACGAACTACCGCGATTGCGCGAGGAACTGCGCGAGGCCGAGACCACCCTGATGGGGTATGAGGCTTCGGTCGGCTCGTTGCGGCCTACGGCGGAAGCTCAGTCCTACCTGCAAGGGGGGATTGACATCGAGCGGCAGATCGCCATGCTGCAGTTGCAACGCACGCAGATGTTGCAAAATTTCACACCAGACAGCGCACCGATGCGCAATATCGATCAGCAGCTCGCGCAGTTGAATGCTGCAAAGGCACAGTTCGATTCCCGCTTTACCCGTATGCCGGCATCGGAACGGACGAATGCGGATTTGAGCCGCAATGCAAAGGTGGCCGAGGCGATCTATATTGCGATGGTCAACAAGGCCGAGGAGTTGACCGTACGTCGCGCGGGCACGACTGGCGACGTGCACATCGTCGACAGCGCAATTCGTCCGGCCGACCCGGTGTCTCCCGCCGTCCCAATCGTCATGGCTGCAAGCGTGGGTATCGGCCTGATGCTTGGTAGCTTGTTCGTATGTGCCCGTAGCCGATACCTGACCGGCGTAACCGATTCAAAATTCATCGAACGGACCATGCGTGTGCCCGTATTGGGATCGATTCTCTTCAGCGCAGAGCAGGTGCGGCTCGGGCATACGATGCCTCGCAGGCTTACCTTCAAACCAGCTGAAGAAGCGAGTCATCGCCACCCGTCGCTGCTGCTTTCCAGCAACCACCGCGTTGAAAACCCGCCCGAGGAAAGTACATTACCCGCGAGCTCGCACTATTTGCTCTCTCGCCTCTTCCCGCATGACACGACCGTCGAAGCGTTGCGAGGTGTCCGCACGGCATTGCACCTTAACGAAACAGGCAAAGCCGATGACAGTGTAGTTGTGTTGACCGGCCCTACGCCCGGAACTGGGAAGAGCTTTGTTGCCGCCAATCTTGCCGTACTTGAAGCAGAAACGACAAGACGGGTCTTGCTCGTGGACGCTGACATGCGCTGCGGCAGGCTGGCCTCATTCTTTGGAAAATCCAACTCCGGGGGACTTGCCGAGTTGCTGGCAGGAAGGCTGAATATCGATCAGGCGATCCAGACGGCCAGTATTCCTGGCTTGTCGCTCCTTTCCTGCGGAAGGTATCCGAGCAATCCGTCCGAGCTACTGACGATGCCTGGCTTCAAATCGTTGCTCGAAGAATTCAAGCGGCGCTTCGATCTGGTGATCATAGACACGCCACCGCTTCTTGCTGTGAGCGACGCCGCAATCGTTGCAAACCGTGCGGGCAGGACCGTACTGGTGCTCCGCTCGGGTACGCAAACGGAAGAAGAAATCGAAGAAACCGTCACCAGACTCGAGCGTGCCGGCGCTTGGATAGTCGGTGCCGTCTTCAACGCCGTGCCGTTGCGGCGCAGTGAAAGGCGTAGCTATGGTTACACGTCCGCTTACCTGAATCATGACCAGATAGTAGTTTAGATCAGGTCAGGATATGGCCGATGTATTCGTGATCGCCGAATGTAGTCGGAAAATGGATAATGTGCGAAATCGTACTGAGGCGGTGCGGTGGTGACTATCTAATACCTCGATGCGTTGAGTGAAAAATCTGTAAAAACCTGTCTTGTCGGCTAGCCGACAAGACATGGGTTTCCTGTCAGAAGAGCAGACTTGACTTCGATCGACCCATCGCATTGCAGGTGGGGCGGGCGCCGAACAAACGCTTTCACGCGCGCCAGGTGCGAGGTCTTCCGTTGCGAACACACTGATCTTTCCAATATGGCCATTGTTTATTGGTCGCGCATACTTAAGTGGGATGACGATTGATTAATATGGGCCGGATGGTCTGGATCTGCCTTTATAGGTGATTGGTTGCGATAATTTAAGGATGGTTTGCGGTATAAATATTTCCCACTTTAGCTGAGGTTAACTTCTGGGTTGCGAATTGATTTTCGTAGGCAGAGGGGGACTCGATCGGGAGCATTTCATGATTTTTGTGACGGGTGGTTCGGGATTCATAGGTTCAAATTTCGTGATCGACTGGGGGCATGGTACGTCCGAGGCGGTGGTGAATATAGACAAGCTAACCTACGCAGGAAGTTGCGTGGCGGTGCGGAATTTCGGGAAGATTTCGAAATGCATGTTTACTCATGCCGATATTTGTGACCGAGATGAAATGGATCGAATTTTTGACAGATATCGGCCTCGGGCGATCGTGCATTTTGCAGCAGAAAGTCACGTTGACCGGTCGATAACGGCACCGGGGGAATTCGTTCGGACCAATGTTGTTGGCACCTTCACGTTACTGCAAGCAGCACATCGGTACTGGGTGGGAATGCCTGACGGCGAGAAAACGGCATTTCGCTTTCTCCACGTCTCGACGGACGAGGTATTTGGATCTCTGGGACCGGCAGATGCACCGTTTTCCGAAACCTCGCCCTATGCACCGAATAGCCCCTATTCGGCCACTAAAGCGAGCTCCGATCATCTGGTGAGAGCGTGGCATCACACGTTCGGTTTGCCAACTTTGATTACCCACTGTTCGAACAACTATGGGCCGTTCCAGTTCCCGGAAAAACTGATTCCGTTGCTGATTGTGCGGGCCCTTGAGGGGAATACGCTACCGATATACGGGGACGGAATGAACGTCCGAGACTGGCTTTACGTGGGCGATCATTGTAGCGCGATCCGCAAAGTGCTGGCGGGAGGTGCGCCCGGGGAGACCTACAACATCGGGGGCTGCAATGAACTCACCAATCTGGAAGTCGTGCACGCGCTGTGCGGTATTCTCGACCGCTTCAGACCGAAATCGTTCGGGTCATATCGGAACCAGATTGAGATGGTCCCGGACAGGCCGGGTCACGATCGGCGCTACGCGATCGATGCAAGCAAGATGCGGGCTGAGTTGGGGTGGGAGCCGGCAGAGACGTTTGAGACCGGCTTGGAAAAGACGGTGCGCTGGTATTTGGACAATCAAGCATGGGTCGACGACATTGCATCGGGCGAGGAGTGGAAACGGGAGGCGGGCAACTATGAAAGGCAGTCATAATCAGGCGGTCACCAAGCAGTTGGAAGCGGCAGCGCGGTTGCCGGTTTCGGGCTTTCGGAGATTGACCGAGGTCTGCACGTGGAGCAAGGTAACATGGCTATTCACGTGACATCGACCGTACTTCCCGAGGTGAAGATCATCGAGCCGACCGTGTTCGGCGATGGACGCGGCTCCTTCTTCGAAAGTTTTAATGCACGCGAATTCGAGGAGGGTGTCGCGCAAGGGTTCGAGTTTGTTCAGGACAATCATTCGCGTTCGACGCGCGGTGTTCTGCGCGGTCTTCACTATCAAATCGTTCGTCCACAGGGCAAGCTTGTGCGCGTGATCGCGGGCGAGGTTTTCGACGTCGCCGTAGATTTGAGAATTAGTTCTCCGAACTTTGGTAAATGGGCTGGGGTAAAATTGAGCGCTAGAAATCATAGACAGCTCTGGATTCCACCAGGATTTGCGCATGGGTTTATCGTACTGTCGGTATCGGCGGAATTCGTCTACAAGGTGACAGATTACTGGTTTCCAGAGTATGAGAGGAGCCTCCTGTGGAGCGATCCGAGAATCAATATTGACTGGCCGCTCGAATCTGAACCCGTATTGGCCGCAAAAGATGCGGAAGGCAAGCGGCTTTTCGAGGCCGAGTGCTATCCATAGATTCCAGCAGTTCATCAGAATCAGTCGTGCATGGCAGCACATCAGCGCTGTTCGAACTATTGCTGCTACCGTGACGGTGATTGCGTGGATCGACGCAGTCGTCGTGCGATCGCGACCTTCCGATCGAAATATCTCGGATCGCAACCTAGTCAGATGAACGCGATCATCTGGAGGCCGTCCTGGTGCATTGCTGCGGGCATGGCCGAAGCCCCAGCCTGCTCCATCTCGGTGCGCGATCGGGATCGTCAGCGCATTCTGGGATCTCCAGGTTTATCTGAGCAAGTTGCGTCGAGGCCGGTGCGATCGACCCAGTTAATCAGGTGCGGCATATCGCACTAATGGTCGGTCCGCATGGCTGGAGCCACTGCGTCGGTCAAAGCAGCAACGGCGGCTACCTGCCGTTGCCTTCATTTTTCCTCCGCGCGCGATATCTGTCAAAGAAGCAGCGCCATGCACAGACTGGGCAGTGTGCGAATCCGTACATTCTCGATGAATTTGCGCCACTAAATTTGCATTGCCTGGTTCGGATCGATACGTGTCGCGGGGATAACAAGCAGCTTGATAAGGCGACAGGTCTGGGCGAGTGAGTTGGTTGGCTGTATCAGCACAACGACATCGCAATTGGCGAAGGAGGTTAGTTGGACCGTTAAGTCGTATCCATCGCACCGCGCTTGACGGATGTTTAATTTCTCCTAGTAGTGTCGATGTCGATGATCTTAGTAAGTCAACATCGAATCACTCGATAAAATTCCGGAACTTCATCTACCCACGACGATGCTCAAGCGCAGCCTGATTTCAAATTACGTAGGTCAGATTGTTACCGTCGTTCTTGGCATGGTCATGGTGCCAGTTTATGTACGTCATCTCGGCGTAGAAGCGTACGGCCTGATTGCGTTCAATGCAGTACTGATCGCTTGGGTCCAATTGCTTGATCTGGGTTTGTCGCCTACGTTGTGTCGCGAGCTGGCCCGCGCGGGCAACGATGCGGAAAAGAGCGAAGTGCGAACGCTGTTGCAGTCGCTGGAGAAGTTCGTTTGCGCCATGTGCGCACTGCTCATTGTTCTGTCGTTCTTCTCGGCACCGTTTTTCGCAAGTACATGGCTCAAGGCGAAAGCGTTGCCAGCGCATGAAATCGAGGTGGCCTTCGTGATGATGGTGTTCACCGTGTCGGCACGCTGGCTGTCCTCGCTTTACCGCGGGGGAATGGTCGGCATTGACCGGCAAACTTCGCTGAACCTGGTCATCTCGATATTCTCCGTGATTCGAGCTGTCCTTGTGGTTCCGTTGATTGCAGTGTGGCCACGCGTAGACCTGTTCTTCCTGTGGCAATTGGCTGCAATCGTGGGTGAGGCGTTGACCATGCGCGTCTTGCTTGGCAGGGCGATCGGAGCTTCGATGTTCTCGCGAACGTTCTCGCGTGAGGTTCTGATAGCGCGAGCGCGACTGTCGCTGTCGATTGCATTCTCGGCGCTGATGTGGGCCACGTCGACGCAGGCGGACAAGATCATCCTGTCGAAGATCTTGCCGTTGCCAGAATTCGGTGTATTTAGTATGGCTACGCTTCTAGCAAGCGGAATTATGTTGCTTGCAAGTCCAGTCCAGCAGTCGTTTACCCCCAAATTTTCAGCCGATAGCGCTCGGGACTCCGGCTCGCTTGTGCCGGGATATTTTCTTGCCAGCGAGATCATGATGATCATCGTCATTCCTGTAGCGGTCCTGTTCGCGAGCGTACCCGACATGGTCTTCGCGATGTGGTCTCCATCCCTTCCGGTGAATCCGGATGCGTTGAAAATTTTGCAATGCTATGCCCTTGGAAATGGATGTTCGGCAATCGCTGGCTTGTCCTTTCTCATTCAGTATGCGGACGGAAACTTGTCGTTGCATATCAAGGGCAATCTTGGGTTCGTCGTGATCCTTGTGCCCGCGGTTCTGTTTGGCGCGTTCCATTACGGGGCGCGAGGCGCGGCTTATACATGGCTTGCCGTCAATGTGTTGCAGTTGTTTGTCTGGGTAGGCGTAGTACATCGCAGATTTTTGCCGGGCATCAACCCGGTCTGGTACAGGGGACTGATGGCCCGCATTGCGGTGACCGGACTGCTGGGCATCGGGTTTCACTACGGCGCGCCGTCTCAGGACGGGCGTGTCACATTGTTCTTTATGTTGTTCTGCATGTGGCTGTTGATGGTAGCCGCGACGATTGTAGTGTCGCCAATTTCTCAACGAAAGGCGCGCGATCTGGTGGGAAGATTCGCAATGAACTGAGAGGTCGAAGATGAGTGAAGTTTCCATTCAGAAGGCTGATCGGCCGATCATATCTATAGTAATCCTATGCTATAACCTTGAGCGCTATATTGGGCAATGCCTCGAAAGTGTTTTGAGTCAGGAAATCGATGTGCCGTTCGAAATCATCGTCGGAGATGATGGATCAGTCGATAAGTCGGTCGAGGTGATCGAATCGATTCGTGCGACGCATCCAAATGTCATCACGCTCGTTACACACGAACATAACATCGGATACTCCCGTAATCTCGCTGACGTCATGGCTCGTGTATCAGGCGAATACATTGCCACGATTGACGGGGACGATCTGATGCTGCCAGGCAAGCTCGCGCGCCAGTTTGAATTCCTCGAAACACAACGCGAGTTCGGCATGGTGGTGCACCGGATGCGGACGGTCGATGCCTTAACGGGTGAGCCCGTCGTCTTCCCTTTGGCCCGCATGAAGCCGGTGGTGTTTGATGCGGAATACCTGATCGAGCACGGGCCATTTTTTTTCACCAGTTCGGTCATGTTTCGCGGGGCATTGCGACGGCGCTACGCGGTCGATCTCGAGCTCAAGGTGGTCGCCGATGTGGCCAATCTCGTTCAGTGCCTGCACGGCAGCCGTGCGGCATATCTGGATCAGGACCTGGGTGTTTATCGTGTAAATCCGCAAGGTTTCACATCGACGGTCATACGTAATCCCGCACGTCACGAAACCAATATTTCGGACTTGATGCATACCTGCAACATGGCCGAAGCGATCGGCATGAAACCGGAGATCGTCGATCGAGGACGAGCGGGTATTCTGCTGCGATCAGCTATTTTATACCTGGAAAATGGCTTCTATGATCAGTTCGAGCATTGCATTCAGAAGAGTACCGAATTCGCGGATGTCGGAGTGAAGCAACAAATTCTGTACGCGATGCGTCATCGACCGAAAGTGCTTCGCTCGCTGTACGCACTCGCCAAACAGGTGGCCGCACGTTCGGCGATCCACGTATGAGCGTATTTGCCAGAAGTATTGTGAAGCTTGGGGAGTTGCGCTGGATAGACAGAATCAATGCACTGAAGTATGGCTATTTCAGATTGAAGGCGAGACTCTGGTATCCCCACGTGTTCGGGCGAATTGGAAAGGGAAGTGTGATTTTTAGACCGTGCTTTCTGTCGAATGTCCATTATGCATACCTTGGTGAAAGGGTCCTGATTCGCTCGGGAGCCAGAATCGAGCTGGTTGTGCATGAATCGTACGCGACACCTAAGCTTTCAATCGGAAGCGACGTCAATATCGAGCAGAATGTCCACATCGTGTGCGGCTCTTCGATAGAAATTCAGGACCGCGTGACGATAACCGGAGGGTGCGCAATTGTGGATGTCGAACATCCTTTTGAGGATGTTAAAGATCCGGTACGCATCGGTATGCGTCTGCGTATGCAGGGCAATCGGGTTGTGATCGGCGCAGGCAGTTTTATCGGTTTCAACTCGATCATTTTGCCAAATGTCGTAATCGGGCGCCACTCGGTGATAGGCAGTCATTCCGTCGTCACGCGCGACGTGCCTGACTACTGCGTGGTGGCCGGAAATCCGGCACGTGTCATTAGAAGATACAGCCTTGAAACGCAATCCTGGGAGCGATGCGCATCATGAAAATCCTCATTACTGGCGGTGCCGGGTTCATCGGGTCGCACCTGGCGAGAAAGCTCGTCGATCAGAACGCGACGGTTACCGTGCTGGACAATCTATCGCAGCAGATTCATGGTGCAGACCCGTACAACAATTCGGCACTGTTCCGCTCGCTGGGTAGTGCGGTACGTGTCATCGAAGGGTCGGTTTGCGATCGTGCGACGCTGGAGCGTGCGATGTCTGGTCAGGATGCGATTGTCCATCTTGCCGCGGAAACGGGCACCGGCCAGTCGATGTATGAGGTTGGTCACTACATCGATGTGAACGTCGGGGGATCCGGCCTGATCCTCGATATTCTCGTCAAGAATCGGGGCAACACCGTGCGTAAGGTTGTGGTTGCATCGTCGCGGGCGATCTACGGGGAAGGAAAGTACCGTTCGCCCGCGCTCGGCATCGTCTATCCCGATGCGCGCGACGAGCGGGATTTGCTGGCGGGTCGGTTCGACTATATCTGCCCAGTTTCGGGTGAGCTCATGGAATGTCTTCCGACGGACGAGGATTCAAAAATTCATCCATCGTCGGTATACGGGATCACGAAGTACGACCAGGAGCTCATGGTGATGACGGTCTGTCGATCCATCGGAATCGACGCGTCTGCGCTCCGATATCAAAATGTTTATGGCCCGGGTCAATCGCTGTCGAATCCGTATACGGGGATTCTCTCGATATTCTCGACGCGCATCAGAAACGGAAACGAAATCAATGTATTCGAAGACGGGAACGAGAGTCGGGATTTCGTATACATCGACGATGTCGTCGACGCGACGCAATCTGCTCTGATGAATCCGGGTGCGAACGGCCGGGTATTTGGCATCGGCTCGGGGCAACGAACGGCGGTGATCGACGTCGCGCGAAAGCTGCGGGAACTCTATCGAAGCAATGTGCCGATTACGGTGTCGGGTGCATTTCGCCTAGGCGATATTCGTCACAACTACGCCGATTTGACGCGGGCTCGCGAATTTCTTGGGTTTGAGCCGAAAGTACAATTTGACGATGGCATTGCGCGCTTTGCCGCCTGGGTCGATAAGCAAGAAGTGCAACCGGACAATTATGACAAGAGCATTGTCGAAATGTTGTCAAAGGGGTTGTACCAAGCGAGCCAGGTCGACGCGTGAATGGAGGGGGTGCGATGGACGAGAAGCATGCAAAGCCGCTGGTCGGCGTGGTGACCGTACTGTATCAATCTGATGATGTGTTACATGACTTTTTCGAAAGTCTCAAAGTACAGGTCAATGTGGAGATCAAGCTCTATGTGATCGATAACAGTCCAAAGGATAGCGGTAGCGTCATGGCCAGAAGGTTGGCATTTGAAGCAGGGATACCTGCGGAGGTCGTGTTCAGCAATGCGAATTTGGGTGTGGCACGGGGCAACAATCAGGGTATCGAAATGGCCCTCTCGGACGATTGTGAATACGTGTTGCTGGCCAACAATGACGTCGAGTTCCGCGATCCGAATACGATTTCAAACCTGCTACAACCAATCAAGGTGGGTACGTCATCGCTCGCGACGTTCCCGAAGATGCTGTATCACGGGACCAATCGGATTTGGTGTGCCGGGGGTACGATTTCGCGCGTTAAGGCGATCACATCACACCGGGGAGATGGCGATGAGGATATTGGACAGTTTGACGATCCGGGCTCCTCTGAATATGCACCCACCTGTTTCATGGCGTTGCACCGAAGTGTGTTCGAACGCGTGGGCATGATGGATGAATATTACTTCGTCTATTACGATGACACGGATTTCGTATGGCGAATGAACCATGCTGGCATTCACCTCGGGTATGTACCGGCGTCGGTCGTCGCTCACAAGGTGAGTTTTTCCACCGGTGGCGACGAGAGTCCGTTCAGCCTGTTCTACTGTACACGAAATCGTCTTTACTTCAGTCGCAAGAACCTGGGCTTCCCCTATTCCCTGATCGCGCAATCCTATTCGGTTGCGGCCATGCTGGCCAAGTGCGTGCGCTTTACCCCGGCGGGCCGGCGAAGTGTCCTTCGCGGCATTGCCGAGGGTATGCGTCTGCGCGGATTGTCGGACGCGCATTGAGCGGCAACAGGTGAGACGCATGGGCGGGCGCGCCCGTCAGGGCGAGACGACGGACTGTGCGCAAAGCAATTCGATTTCTTGCGGAGGGTTTCGGTGATCAACGAGCCAAGGTACTGGGGTGCCGATGCTACGTCATTCGGCGTCGTTTTCAATCTGATGGGCGAAAGCAATGCGTAAAGGAATCATTCTCGCTGGCGGCTCAGGTACGCGCCTTTATCCGATCACGCACGCCGTGTCCAAGCAGATACTGCCCGTCTACGACAAGCCGATGATCTACTACCCATTATGCACGTTGATGGTTGCGGGCATCAGGGACGTGCTGGTGATTTCGACACCACGAGATCTGCCTTGCTTTGCGGAATTGCTCGGCGATGGAAGTCGCTGGGGCATGAACCTGCAGTATGCGGAACAACCGTCGCCCGACGGACTGGCACAGGCTTTCATCATCGGAAGGTCGTTTGTCGGCGGTGCGCCGTCTGCATTGATCCTCGGTGACAATATTTTCTACGGCCACGACCAAGTGACACAGCTGGATCTTGCCAACCAGCGCACCGAGGGCGCAACGGTATTCGCATACCACGTCCGCGATCCCGAGCGGTACGGTGTTGTCGAATTTGACCCGCATTTCAGGGCGCTGTCTATTGAAGAGAAGCCGCTTGCGCCGCGTTCAAATTATGCGGTCACAGGGCTGTATTTCTACGATCACCACGTTTGTGACATTGCAGCCGATATTCGACCCTCAGCTCGTGGCGAGTTGGAGATTACCGATGTCAACCTTCGGTACCTTCAGCGCGAGAAGCTGCATGTCGAGATCATGGGGCGTGGCTACGCGTGGTTCGACACCGGAACACATGATTCACTGGCAGACGCGGCAAATTTCGTCGCCACAATGCAGAAACGGCAAGGCCTGATGGTGGCCTGCCCGGAGGAAGTGGCGTTTCGCAGGAAGTGGATCGACGCCGAGCAGTTGCAACGGCTTTCGATGCCCCTGGCCAAGAATGCGTACGGAAAGTATCTGCGCGACCTGCTTCAGGGTGATATCGCATAACGCACTGAAGCCGAGATATCGCCTGTCTTCACGGCGGTCACGGAACATGCGTGCGTACGGCAGACGCTCCCGCGCTCCGCCTTCTGTGCGAATCCGAACCGAACCTGAAGGTGAAAAAAAATAGGATCATCCAAGAACGATGGGGCGCGTGACACCGACGCGTGCGATCCTGAATGAGTGGCTGGTTCAATGATGACGTATTCAATCAAGTAGATCTGAATCAATATTTAGGTATGCGAATAATAAATATGGCTTAATTAATTGACGATGTGATAATTGTTTTGATTTTTGCAATTGTTGAGAATACGTTGGATAAATTGAGTGATGCAAGTTTTATTGTGTAATAGGGATTGAAATCCGGGCAACCGTACCTACGTCGATGTGAGGAAAGGTAAAGTGAATTCAACCATTGGTATTGGTAGTCTGTCAGTGCCGCAAATTGAGCTCCGCCCGTTCCCGGTTCTGACCATCAAGGTCGCGATGGCTGCCGCCGATGTGTTGGGTTTCGCCGTGGCCTTGCTCATCACGACTCGTGTGCTCGGGACTTTCGCAAGCGAACCGCAGATCAGTGTATGGAAAGCGATTAGCCAACAGCCGATGATGGTGTATCTGGTGCTCTCGTTTGCCGGAACGGCGTGGTTCTGGTTGCGAGTGCGGCACTACAGCTTTCGTCGGCCGTTCTGGCGTGAGCTGAGGGAAGTATTCGAAACACTTGTGGTTCTCGCGGTTGTTCATCTTGCGTTGACGACATTGACAAAAGGCATGTTTTCGAGAGGTTGGTGGGCGCTGACCTGGAGCGGCGCATTCATCCTTGTTCCGACATTTCGCATGTTGACGAAGAAGGTCCTGGACCTGGCCAACCTGTGGAAACGGGCGACGTTGATTGTCGGCTGTGGTGACGCTGCGATGGAAGCGAAGCGGGTGATGTCCAGCCAGTCGTATCTAGGCGCGGATGTGGTCGCCTTTGTCGCGCCAGACGCGCGAGCCGATCTGAAGTTTATCGGAGATGTACCCGTGCTGGCCGGGCTCTCGCCATTCACGCTCAATACATTGTCGGGGGCGCAGGTGGTGATTGCGCTGGAGCCCGATGATCGAGAGCTTCGCAACGCATGGGTCCGTGAGCTCACGCAGTGCGGAATTCGTGAGGTAACGGTAATGGCACCGATGCGCGGTGTGCCGTTGAGCGGAACGGACGTGTCCTATTTCTTTGGCCATGAGGTGATGATGCTGCGCGTGCAGAACAATCTCGCGCGGTTCTCGGCGAAAGTGCTCAAGAGAGTGTTCGACGTGGTAGCCGGTGGGTGCCTGCTGATCATGCTGCTCCCCGTATTTGCATTCCTTGTGGTAATGGTCGCGAGCGATGGAGGTTCGGCATTTTATGGTCACACGCGGATCGGTCAGAACGGGAAAAAATTCAAGTGCCTGAAATTTCGTTCGATGGTGCTTGACGCGGATAACATGCTCAGGGCGCTGCTCGAGCGCGATCCGGTGGCGCGAGCCGAGTGGGAACGGGACTTCAAGCTGAAGAACGATGTTCGAATCACGCCGATAGGCAGGTTGTTACGTAAAACCAGTCTAGATGAGTTGCCGCAACTCTGGAATGTGCTGCGTGGTGACATGAGCCTTGTCGGACCTCGGCCTGTCGTGGAGAAGGAAATTCAACGCTACGGCGACGACGCGGCCTATTACCTGTTGGCGAAACCGGGGATGACCGGGCTCTGGCAGGTCAGCGGTCGAAACGACACGGATTACGCCCGGCGTGTTTTCCTGGACGCTTGGTATGTGAGGAACTGGTCGCTTTGGGGCGACATCGCAATCTTGTTCAAGACGGTCGGCGTGGTGCTGCATCGCGATGGAGCTTACTAGATGGAGCTTACTAAGGTGCGCGATTGAGGGCTTGACTGCTGCAGTCGGGATTTTTCAACTGATGTGAGAAGGCATACCATGCTGAAAGTCACCAAAGCGGTATTTCCCGTTGCCGGCCTCGGGACGCGATTCCTGCCGGCCACCAAGGCCAGTCCGAAGGAAATGCTGCCGATCGTTGACAAGCCGTTGATCCAGTACGCGGTCGAAGAGGCAATCGATGCCGGCATCACCGAAATGATCTTCGTCACGGGGCGTAGCAAGCGCGCCATCGAAGATCATTTTGATAAATCTTACGAGATTGAGGCGGAACTTGAAGCACGCAACAAGGAGAAACTGCTCGATATCGTACGTAATATCAAGCCGGCCAACGTGGACTGCTTTTACGTGCGTCAACCTACGGCACTGGGTCTGGGGCACGCGGTGCTGTGCGCGGAAAAACTCGTGGGTGACAGTCCGTTTGCCGTGATCCTGGCGGACGACCTGCTGCATGGTACGCAGCCAGTCGTGAAGCAACTCGTCGACGTGTTCAACCACTATCACAGCTCGATTGTCGGCGTCGAAACCATCGCGCGCGAGGACAGCCGTTCGTACGGTGTCGTTGACGGCCGAATGTGGGGAGACAACGTGATCAAGCTCTCGGGCATCGTCGAAAAGCCAGCGCCGGATGATGCGCCGTCGCATTTCGGTGTGGTGGGGCGCTATGTGCTGATGCCGACGATCTTCCGGCATATTCGCAATTTGAGGCCGGGCGCCGGGGGCGAGTTGCAGTTGACCGATGCGTTGCAGTCGCTTCTGGCGGAGGAGCAGGTGCTTGCCTATCGCTATTTCGGTGCGAGATTCGACTGCGGCAGTAAGTTGGGATACCTGAAGGCGACTGTCGAGTTTGCGCTGCGCCACCCGGAGGTGCGGGCGGAATTTGCGGAATACCTGCAGAATTATCTGCAGGATCAACCTACCGCGGCCGTGTCCTGACGCGTTCTCTGGCGTGCAAGCATCAGGTGGCGATGTGCGCCATTGACGGCGATCGAACCGTATTGACCGGCTTGATTCACGCCAAACGGCGCATCGAGAGCTGATGCGAAATATCAGGCGATGCCGCGTCGCTCGGTTACCTGAGTGTTCGATTTGTACTTGGCGCGCGAGTAGGCGCGCGTTTCACATCATTGCGCGGAGGCGCCATGCTGAAGATTACTTCAGTGAAGGACGCGAATAACGATGTGCTTGTCGACGGGGCGACGACGTCGACGCCGTTCGTCTCGATATCCGGTGCGGCGCCCCGCAACACGAATTGGGTGGGTGTCTACAGTGAAGGAAAGACACGGATGGCGGTGGCGCCCGTGTCGGCCAGTGGGGATTGGGAAACCAGTTTCCGCATTGAGGACATTCGGGAATACCGGCTGACAGTCGGCCACGCCGGCGCGGGTGACAGGATCCCGTCCTCGAAAGCATGGACGTTGACGGCGACCTACGCAGACGAATCAGACCTGGGTCTTTTCACAGTATGTGACTTCATCACCGGGCAGGTGATACCCGACGGGGCAAAACTGCCCGATCAATCCAGGCTCTTGCGGGTGACGGGAAAACATATGCGCTCCCCCATGCAATATGTGAGCGTCAGGAGCGCCATACAGTGGACGGGCATTCCCGATCAAATCGAGCGTCGCGATTTTGCGATGTCGGGTCCAGAGAGGACTTGGGAGACCTTCCACTTTCCGGGGAACTGGCGGCAGGGCGGGAAAATCTCATTCTGGATCGCGGACGGCCGGGCCGAGAAAACAGCATCAGCGCCCGCGTGGTCAGAGCCATATGTTGTCTACTTCGACGCGGTACGCGGAATGCGAATTGCGCGGGGCTGAGGCACTGGCGGGCCACCCTTGAACGAGAGGTCGCAGCACGGTGCCACATGGCGTGATGATTGAGCCGTTGCCACATTCGATTCGGGGTGCGCAGCATCAGCAACCGCTGATTCTGGCTGAGGGCGCAGCCGATCCTGACCTTCGATCTGGCTTGCGCCGATTAGGTGCGGGTTGTACCGCAGATCCCGTATGTGTCGGTGCTGGTAGTCGTCGACAAAATGAATGCGGCCAAACGCTCGAGCGCCAACGAGCGCCAACGAGCGCTAATGCGATCAGCGTTTTCAGCATCTCTTGATCAGTTGTTTTTATTGCCCCGAGTAGACAAGGGGCTGAAATCTCGTTCATGACGTTGCCAGATAATCGAAGACCTGGATATTGCCAATGCTGTATTCGATCGCTTGGTCATCCATTTGGTGGCTCACGATACTTAATGTCTCGATCGCCCGTTCTGCCCTGAATTTTGATTCGAGGGTTTGCCAATCGCCAAATCCGACGGGCGTAGTTTCGGTCAGACCCCCGGTTCTGCTCGCCAGTGAAAGGAAGGGTTTGGGTAGGTGTTGATTATCGCGTCGGACCGATATTTTGAATACGTATTCGCGTTCGTGAATCAACGTGAAATCCTTGCTTAAGATGACGCCGTTATGTGAGGCTTGTGGCGGGATTCTGTTCTGGAACACAGACATTCCGTAGAGCTGGGTGATCGATCCGGTTTTTCCGACATCGCCTTGGGCCCAGCCGTTCAGGCCCTCATTGAATGTGGTGATGTCCAGTAGTGGCGTTCCGACGAAAATATCAGCCATGTCAAATGCGTTTCTTTTCCCCCCGGGAGACAGATTTATTAATTGAATGAGGATTTTACTGGTGTGTGCCTGAAACGGTACAAGATGCACCTTCCATTCCGTGTCGACTATTTCGATGGGGTGCGTCGAAATTTCATTGCCGGTTTTGATGAAAACGAGCGGGTACATGCCAGTTGACTCGCCGCCGCTATCATAGTAGCGAGTGCGGAGCGAGAAGAGATAGGTCGCGCCTGGTGTGAGATCATAAATCACCTTTTCAATCACAACCCCGCTCGAAATGGATTGACCTTCCGGGGCGGAAGAGCGGAGCCAGTATTGATCGTCCTCTTTCATTACGTTTGCGTATACTCCGGCGCGCCCCCTCATCCATCCGTTGGTATTCTCATTGTTGAAATCGGTGAAGTCATGGAGTGAAAAATTTTGCTCGGTATTCACGATTGATTCTCCGCGTGGTGTGAATCGCCGTGATGGGCGTGCTTGGGGCTACGACTCGACAAATCTTTCATGAGCGCGCATTGATCACAGTGCGAAAACGAACTGTGTGGCATGGGTGCTGAGTATGAATGCCGTTGAGGCCTTGGCTTGCGAGATGCCGAACTGCGAATCGAGTCGATAGACGCGTAGTCGCGCGAGGTCGCAGCAGGGGCGGGATGAAGGCTGACGCGCCGGGCATGCGACTGCACGGCGCTTGAACTGACGGGGAATGCCGCAAGTGGCCGTGCGTATTGCCGATGCCAGGGGTAGGAGTACTTCGTTTGCCGATGCGTTCAATCCGGGTTGGCCCGAGACTGAAACGGAGGTTGTCCTATCTCGTTCAAGCGTTAGAGGATGACTCGAGTTGATAGCCGGTGCCGCGTTACGCGGCAAGGCGAACGGGCGTCGCAGGATCGCCGTGCGAGTGAAGGCCTCGGTTGTGGTGCTTGCCTTGCTGGATCTTGCGCGGCTTACGGGCCGATGAGACCGAACTTGATCAGGCCGCGAAGGCGCAGAGGAACAAGGCTCGTTTGAGCACTTTGTTGTCCGGCCTGGATGGGGCGTTCTGCGTGGCTTGACGAGCCTGAGCGTCGGGGTTGCCGGCGCGAGGCCCGCGTAGGCCGGCAGATGCGTGGCGGAGCGCGAAGGCATTATGGGCAACGTCGGTCAGGAATCGGTTGACGGTTCAGACGCCGAGGCCAGGCATGCTGGTCGGGGCCGGTCAAAGAGGGGGCAGGTACCAGCCACTCAATTTCCGCGGCGACCTTGTCGCGCAGCTTGCGCAAGGCCGCAACTTGCTTGGCCACGCGTGGCATGACGACGGTGACGGCTTGCGTGTCGGGCACGATCATAGCTTGCGCGTTCAGCGCGTGGATGATCTCAACCAACCAAGTGCTTGCTCGTGCCGGCGTGGGCTTGGTCAAGCGGTGGGTGAGCGTCTGCTCGCTGGCGGTGGCTAGCGCGTTTGCGAACGGGTAGCGCTCGAGCAGATCACGCATCGATGGGGGATCGAGTCGTGGTCTGAGAACACGCCTGAGCGCCGGATGGAACTGCGGATGCAGGCCACGAATGCGATTGCTGAGCTGAGTGGCTTGGGGCAGCGCGAGCGTCGTCGTGGCCGCACAAGCTTGGTGAGTTCGGCGAGCCGCCCGTCCGCCAGGCGAAGCGAGACATGCGTATGCGGCATCGAGCCGGCGGCGTCGGCGATGATCGCGACGTCGCGGGCATTGGCCTTGAACCCTGCGTGACTATTCATTTTGCTCGCCGTGCGCGTTGGCGTGTTCGCAGGCTCTTGCTGCCGAGCGTATCTGATCCCGGTACAGGCTACGCCAACGTGACAGCTGACTTGGATTGACATCGTACCGAGCGGCCACCTCATGTAACGACTCCACGGGATCGAAGCTTTCGCGCACGATTTCCCACTTTCGTTCCACGGTCCAACGTCGACGATGTTTCGTCGGATCATTCTGCGATTCGGTCGAGTCTTGCGTAGCAGCAGTCGCGGGCACGGTCGTTTCCAAAAATGAGGAATCCAGTTCAATACCGCGCCTGACAATCTGTAGGAATACTCTTGTCGCGCGGAACGAGTACGAATGCATGGCACATGCATGCATCAAAACAGGCGTATGAAATCAGGTTGGGGGTGATCCATCGCGACACGTCCAGAGCGAATCTGGGTTTATCAGGGTGTCACAAAGCGTCGCGGAGGTTTGACTTGGCCCAAGTCGGAAAACTAGCTTAACGACAGATGAATCTTTCATTTTTATTTGTATTATTTTATATAAGTAAGCAATTGCTTCAAATTTTCGTGACTATCGGTGTGATTATTAACTGGATTGGAGGCCGTTGGGAAGGGGGGCAGGAAATTCGAAGGATGATTCAAACGGGTGGTAGTGGTGTTATCAAGATGGTAAATATCATTTACAATCTCGCCCCTTTTTTCTGGGGTGCCATCCTCTCGTCGATCCTGTCTTTCTGGCGTATCGGTTGGCTTTAACCTTTCCGGGGCTCAACGTGTCCTACAGTGACGTCGAGCCACGGAGCGCGATGTCTTGAGCGTAGCGTGGATGCCCTCGGGAAGTCGGTGGCGCAGGTCACTCGAGGATCTCGTAACCCTGCTCGTATTGCGCAGACTGCGAGCGACGTGCAATCGAAGCGGTGTCATCGGTGCGACGAGCGGGGAATCGAGGAATCGGGGAATCGGGTTGGCCTGCGCGCAGCGATGAACAATAGCGGGTCGACGCAGGGCACGTCGTCGGACGGTGCCGGTGAAATCGTCGATGGGGATGGCGCATACCGGACGGGTACGATTTGCGCAGTCGACATCAGGCGCCAGGGCCTGAATTTCATGCCTCTGTGCGGGCACTCGGATGTCGCGGATTGTGTCTTAGCCCGCAGGTTGAGGCGCGCAGCGCGATCGGCGTTCAGTGTTGCTTCAACGATTGCCGGCACTATGGCTTCGACAGGCAAGGTCGGCCGCGCGTGTTTGTCGCGGCATGGATCCTGAGCAGGGCGGGCCGATGCTCGCGTACGGGCCGATCGGGCGTGACGATGACGGTCGGCTAATGAGGGCGTGACATGATGCCGGCACGTCGGCGACGTGCTGCAACGCATGTTTATGTCGGATCGACGCTGAGCACTGACGGCGAGAACAGCGGGGCGGTGAGGCAGTGCATTGGCAGGCCACCTCCAATGCTCGGCGTGGTTACCCCCTCACTCGCCAGTAATGTGTTGGATGATCGCGTGGGGAGTTCACGATCGAGTGGCAGTTGATGTGACCTCAAACTGCGAGCGGTCCTTGCCTTCGATCCACGCTGGCGGGCGCCCGCGCCCGCTCCACGTCGCACCCGTGCTCGGGTCTCTGTAGCGCACGAGCTTTCGTCGTTTTGCAGAACGAGGAAAAGCTTCGCGCGGCTTGATTGCAAACTCGGCAATCAACGCGCGCACCGTTTCGATAGCGCCGCTTCGTTCCTGCGCCTTCGCGGCGTTGATCTGTTCGGTAAGAACGGTATGTTCTGCTAGTAGGGTTCGATACGACTTCATTGTCTCGGCTCCGTTGTGTGAAAAGCGAGCGGCACTCGCTGACTCACCCCCGTTACAGGCCTCATAAAAATCCAGTTCCAATGGCATGTAGTTCGGTTTTCGATCCCTTGAATGCCAACAAAAAAAGGCAGCTTGATCCCCTTGGGTGATTCGAACTGCCAAGTGATCAACCGAGTTTCAGGAAGGCTTCGTGAATATGATCACATTGCTCGAAATGAGTGCGTGCGATCCACCACTCATCGATGGTTATCGAGTGTGTGGCGCGCTTCGTGTCCACGGGTTCAAGGCAGCGAATGACCTAGGCGATGCCGATGCCGATGCCGTTCGCAGATGCCGCAGCGTTCGGCCTCGATGGCGGAAGTGGTTGTGTCGAGCGGTCGCGAAGGGCCGGCAGCCGTGGATGGGCGCGCACGACAGCGTACCTGTTCGAGGCTCCCATATCGGGTGTACCGAGCTGGTGCGCCGAGGCTATAGGCGATCGCTGTCATTCATGCTGGGCAGGAATGCGGAAAAACGTAAGCTTGTAGTCAGTATCGCTTTGACGGCGGCAGCCGTCATGGTGGTGTGGCCGGTGGCTCGGCAACAAGCCATGGCATCAGCTCATCGACGCGGATGCGCGTGTGATCGGGCATGCGTGAGAGCGCGAAGCGTAGGTCGGGCGGGGATGAATGCTGGTTGATCTGGCCGTGCCGAGGCCGTCGCAAATCGTAGTGACGCGCTCCCACCCGAGTCCACACTCGCGAACAGCAATTGGACCGATCTTGCTCGGGTCCGATAGTGCTCGGATCGGCATAAGCGGCCCAATTGGCTGTTCGCCCGATGGCTGCGTGAGGGGGAGCGCCCAGCTGTTGGACTATCCAATTCGCAAATGGGCGGAACGCGTCATGCGTCTTCCCCCGGCCACCAGCTCTTCGGCGCGCGATCGATCAGGTAGTCGTCGAGACGTTTCCCTTCCAGCCATTTTGGACGCGGCCCGAGGCCCGACCACGCATTTCCCGATGACGGATCGTAGTACTTCGTCGCCGCGCGACGTCTGCGCGCCTTGCGAAAACCGGCGGCGAACAACAACTCCTCTTCGGAAATGCCGTACAACGCAACCTGCTCACGAATTGCGTCCAACGTGGCTCGCTTCTCTTCTCGCCTTGCATCCGCAAGACGGCTGTTCAATTCATGCAACTGGGCCTGAAGGGTTTCGATATCAGTGGACACAATAGTCGGGATTTTCGTTTGGGATCAACGGGATGGTAGTCGATAAGCGCGGGCCGTTGGCATGCTGCAGCGGATGCGCTCGACAGCGGCTCATCGACTCTCGATCGGGACGCGTTTTGTGAGAACGAGGGTTTGCACATAGCGCTTCAATGGCCCAGGATGGGCTGCAAGGCGGGACTTGAGCTTTTGCTCAAGTACGTCGCCGAATCGCCGACGCTCGTCCTCACTGCGACCCGATTCCAGGGCACTGGCTAACGATGGAAGAAACGCCGAGCGGAAAAAGAGTGCTTGCCCGGTTGCCAGCGCCCGTGCATCCCTGTCCTGCTCGTAACCGGTCCAGGCGGGATCGGGCAATATCGACAGGCCACCAAATTCGGCCTGCAGCTCCTCAAATGATCCATCTGTCCCGTCGCGCCGGAATGGTGCCAGCAGTTCCTCTTTGCGCCGCGGATACGATGCGACGATCATTCGCAGACGTTCATGCACGGTGATAATGCCATCGTCGACCATCTCTGACAATGCGATGGCCGCGTGGTCCATCAGATCATTCAGGCCCGTGGACCCATCATCGTCGATACCGCCAAGCACAATCAGCAGACGTCCGCCAGGCCGCAATTCACGCGCGCGCAAGGACAGAAATTTCAGCCAGTCCAACGCCGCTTGCCGCTCGAACGCGGTACGCGCTGCCCCAGCAGATTGACACGGAAAGAAATGATCCGAAATGCAGTCCGGAATGGCACTCAGCCACATTGCGGCATAAGAACACCATCCGAGGTCGATGGATTCGGGGGGAAAGACGGTTTCATAAAACGATTTCCCGCTCGCGTAGGCATAGACATTCCCGCCATCCTGGACATATCGCTGCGGTGCGGTTTCCAGCACATCGAAGAGCGTGTTGAAGTCATTGCCGGGAAGATCCGTGTGGACAACGAAAATTGGACGGTATGGGCCCATGCGCTTCCGGAGTGTTTCGACGGCCGTTCGCATCGGCACCAGCGAATTCTTGCCTTGCGATGCACCATAATCAGCGATCACGACCGGTCGCGTGCCAGGTTCGATCGGTATCTCGGATGCCGCCCGCGTTAGCAGCGGTAGCGCAGTCATTCCACCGTCAGCCTGCGGAATGGCATGCAGGTTATACGATCCGTTCCCTTCCATTATGCAGTGCCTCGGTGACGGGTCCTGGTGCACGTTGTTTGGTTCTATGATCATTTGAATTATTTGTGTTGATTAAATGATGGCGGGCTGAGACGGTTTCCGGATTTCATGTATCGATCATCGCACAAATGCATTGGTCCGGAGTATATCAACTGATCGCGAATTATTAGATAAATTTCAGTGAGGTAAGGCGGAATATCGGCGCGTGCACGGAATATCCGGTGGTGCAATGGATTGGATGCGAAGTTGCGGCGCGATTTGCGAAGTGGATCAGTTGTCTTGGGTGGCGATGATCATTCTCAATATTTCGAAATATAAAAATATCGAAGGCATCGAATGTGCGCGCACCATGAGAATGCTTTGAAAAGCTGAAATACAAAGAATGGACCAGAGAAGAGCATGTGGTCGGGAGGCGCCAGCAGGCTGCGGCAGTCGCTCGGCCGGCAGATCGTGCCTCATTAGTCGAGCAATCATTGGCACGATGGCTTTGCGGTCGTAGAGGGTCTTGAGCCTGCGCGGGTGGCAGGCCGCGGGACGAATCCGGACCGGTCGCAAAATGTTCGGGCGTTGAGCGCGGTCGGTGCGGCGATCCTGCCGTTGTCGGCCCGACAGTCGGTGGTGTGGCGATGTTGGGGGGGGGGATCGCACCGAGCGTGCCTGTGGCTGGGCGAACAGCGCTGCTGCGTTTTTTCGCGCGCGTGAACTGCAGGGCTGCCTAATCAATGCATGAAATGATGGAAAGAACATTTTCACCGGTCTCCTGGTTCGATGTTTGATCATTTCCGATGTCGGGGCATTCAATGAGAAATTGGGTGCGCGTTGGTTTTCAATCGTGTGATTTGTTTTTTAAAAAATAGAATGGGCAATTTGCTCGAATTTATTGCGCGCTGCTGATGATTGGGCCGGATTTTGATATAAATTCATCAACGCAACATCAACCTTCCATTTTCATTGCAATTCCTTGCATATCGTATAGGATGGCCATCAGGTATCTCGTTTGACGTCAACCTGCTCAATCGACAGGAGATTCGTTCATGGCATCCATGTATATTACCGCCGCTCCGATAGGCGCTGTTCCGAAGTGGCTCGATCCGCTCGAGCCGACCTTCATTCCTTCCTATCTGATTCATCAACTGCTCGATACGATGCAAGCCGCGCAGCTCGCTCAGCAACTGCGCTCGGATGGCTGGGAAGTTGTGCCAGCCGGCGGCTGGTTGCTTGCATCAGGACATGATGATTCTATTTCCGATAAAGTATTAGGAATGCTATGTAATTATGAAGGTGCTGTCCATGCGTTGGAGCAGGCTGGATGGGCGCGTCGAGACCGCGTATGGCATGCGCCGGCACGGACCTTGCCGGAAGCTCCAATCGTTCGACGTGCATGGCTTGAGGAGGTGAGGTCGGTCGAGCTCGTCAGGCGACTTGTGCTGCAATTGACCACCTATGGCTGGGTGGCTGACCGACAGGGTGATCTCATCTGGACACACGCAAAGTTGCACAGCTATTTCCCGGCCGCGCTGATCGAATCAATCCGGGAAGACTGTCCAGTGCTGTTGGACAGACTCCGTCAGACGGGATGGCGAACGTGCTGCGACGGATACTGGCAAGCCGGCAAGGGACGGTCTGCGTTTTTGCCGATTACGCCGGACACAATTGTCGACGAGGCGCTGCGATCGCTGGAGGAGGGTGCTGCGATCGTTCATCTGCATACACGCGAACTTGGCGATCGGACACGACTCAAGATTCCTGGTGTGGGCACGGTCACGGTCGGCGCACAACGCAACCAGATCGTTGTCGACCAGTACGATGCGATCGTGCCGGCGGTAAAAGGGAAGGTCCCGACAGCGATCCTGAATGTGTCGACCAGTGTGCGAGGTGATCGACAAGGCGCGCGCAGTCCATTGCGGCGCGCCCATGTGAAGTCATACGGCGCGATCGATGCGCCCGAGGTTGCGTCACTGAGCCCGGCTGCCGTTATTTTTCAAGGCGGCGGTGGATACGACAATGCGCCGGATTTCCTGGCTGCGCAGTTCGAGCATTTTCGCAGTGTCGGCACGCGTCCGGAGGTCGAGGTGTTCAATCATACGATCGTCGACAATGCGACAACCTTGTACAGGGTATTTCTCGAGACGGCCGGCCAACCTGTGCTGTTCATGCTGGTGGCGGGGGTCGATCAGTATTGCCGCGATCCGGTGAGCGGCGAGGTGAGCGATGATTCGTTGATTGACCCGGGCGTGCGACAGCAGATTTCCGCATGTCTGGCAACCGATGATGCATCGGAGCGACAACGTGCCATCGATCTCGCGGCCGGGCAACTGTATCCCATTGTCGAGCGACTGCGGGCGAGTTTCCCGTCATCGCTGATTTCGCTGTTGCTGCCCGGGTCGTTGCAGATCATGTTGGCAGATCTCGCGCTGGCGTTGCAATTGGACGGGGTCCGAATCGGGCTGGAGGATGGTTTGAATGTATTTGACAGCAGCATCCCGGGCGGCGTACGCAAGGCACGTGGCACGTGGGAGCAGGTTCGCATGCTGCGTGAGGATCTGATTGCCAGAGGGATATCGGTCCAGACTTCGGGCGACGTAAGGGACTTGCTTGGTTTGCCTGCTGCGGTGCGGGGCGAGCCGCGCTTGAAGCTGGCATAACGTGGCAGGCCTGACTTGGCTACTGTTTGACTTGGCGATCGGGCGCCTGTCCGTCACGCAAGTGTGTGCGTTGCGGATTTCACTATCGGTGATAGGCGAAGTCCGATTGGCAGCCAACGTCAGTGTCTGGTTCGGCGCGATGCAGTGTGGCGATGCGGAGCCCATCATCGTCGTCGAACCGGACCTGTCCGATCTGGAATCTGCGCACTGAAATCCCGCCTGCATGTCAGGCGTTGGGGGGGGGGGGCTCGCCTTGCTGTCGGCGAGCATCGATCGTTGCCCCGATCCGGGCCACATCACTGCGTTCGAAAAATCAGGCGGACGACGGCCGCGTTCGTCACGCTACGAGTACGGGTGGGGCGGCAAACAAATGCCTGCCAGACGCCGTATCGACTACGGAACGAGTGCACAACTCTGCCACTCTTGCCGCTCCCTTTGCATGGTCGCCATCCGGGCTCAATTCACTGAGTTTACAAGCGTGCCGAATGGTTGATTTAAGCGCGCTGCATCGCTGATTCCGTCGGCATTTTCGGACTTGTCCGTAGCGCGTTGCCGGCCTGTCAGATTCACGAGGATGGGCCCCCACTAGGATGAGCGTGTCGCGAATCTCCTTCGCCAAACCGTCCGGGCCATTGGGTCCAGGCCACTGGATACGCCATGCCCACATCTCCGATGTGCCTGAGGCGCGCCTTCGCCGCCTCCCTGGTAACGGCAGCCGTGCTCATCACACTGTTCACCACATCTGCGTACGTGGCAGCCAGCGTCGAGGACCGTCCTTTCAGCCTCACGCCCGGCGCAGCCATCGACGGCAATCTGATGTCTCATGGCGGCCCACGGACCGTGGAGGGCATGCTCCCGCGCAATGGCCCGACAGGACCTGTGCGATGTCAGATTACAAACGGTCGCGGTCGTTTGCCGTAAAAGGGGCGTCGCCCATTTCAGGCTGGCGCACGAGTGAGGTCAGTCCGCGATCAAGAAGCGTTCGCGTTTCTTGCCTTTGATCCACGAGGGTTCGCGGCCAAGCCCGCTCCATGTCTTACCCGTTTTCGGGTCCTGATACTTGGGCGTCGCGGGTTGTCGGCCAGCCCCGTTGCGTGCGCGCTTGCGGCCAAAGATCTGTTCCGGGCTCAGGCCGTACTCTTGTACGCACGCACGAATCTGTTCAAGCACCGTCTCCAATTCGGCCTGCCTAGCTTCTTCTGCCTGCGCGAGTAACGCATCAGCTTGGGCTTTCAGCTCGTGATAGGTGGCCATTCTTCACTCCGCGTGTTCAATAGAAACAGGATTGATTTGCTTGCCTCGCCCCGTGCAAGTCGAGGCGACACGCAACATGAGCGATTTGCCAATGTCGGTGGCGTGATTTTCTCATCCTTTGGACGTTGAGTCGATCATTTATCGTCCGAGCTTGGCGCATCTCGAGATTGATTTGAAGGACGCACCACAGAACGGCAGGCGTCCTCCCAATCTCCATAGTTGACGTTATGCCCTAGCGGACCGAAAAAAGACGAGGAAAGTTTGACCGAAGCGATGCGTGCGGTCAGTCCAGCGCGTCAGTGGTCCGATTCCCCGCGGTGTGTGAGAAACATATCGCCGTCTATAAGGTGAGGCATGCTATGGAGCAATGCGACAATGCGTGGCAACTAGCTGATGCTAGCGCATGTTTGGCATCGTCCTGCGAGTGCGAGGTTTTGCGGCTCCGATTGCGTCGCGCCGAAACGCAAATTCGTCGTCTCACGCGGTGCGTTCAATTGAAAGACCAGAAACTAGGCGAGCTTGGACGGGTTCTGGCGAACTCGGCTGCCGCGCACTATTGCGTCGAAGAACGATTGCAGGAGGAGCTTGATGCATTACGAATCGATATGCCGGCAGACATGATGAATGTGCACGACCGACAGACAGGTGAGGATTCAGCAGACAGCGGTGTGGTTGTTCGTCTGCCTTACCTGACGGAAATCCTGTCGGTGTTGTTTGACGCAATGCACGTGTTCTGGGCTGACTGCGATCGATGCCGATTGCCGAAGTCATCGACTGTCGCCCATGCAATTGACGAACGTCTCGGATTGCGCGCGCAGGCAAGTGGCGAAGGTTCACGCACTGGCCAGGCCTACGCCTCCGCAATTCGGCCGGATTGGGTGAAGGACGCGGACAACCGGCATCACCGGCGGCGATCCACGTCGTAGTTGTGGCGTGAACGAGGCCGGTGGTGCAGCGCGCGAAGGGTGTTCGACCGCTCGCCGCACATCGCAAGATACCTGCGGGCAGTCTGTCTAACAATGCGCGTGGTGCGTTGCCGTTTTGTTCCTAGCACGGCACATGTGACGTGAATGGCCGAAGCCATGTAATCGATGATTGAAGCGTTTCGAGATCGGATCCGAGCTTGGCGAACGTCACGGGAGTGAGATCAATCGTGCAGATCAGGAACGGGAAACTCGGCGTGCCATGACCAGGTCCGGCATGATGGAGTTCAAGGCCGAAGCGGCGGTACAGTCGTGCGATGGCGTGGGTGACTGCCCCGATGATGCAGGTCGCGCCCAGCGATGCCGCCACGGCCATGGCATACGGAAAGAACTGCATGCTGGATCCGGCGAACCGTGAGAGTTCCCACACGGTTGACGAGGACGGGAGATCGAACTTCGGCGATCGCGCAAGCAGTTCTCGTAGCAAGTATGGGCAGGTCGTCGGCATCAACCGCGCGCAACCGCATACCTGCTGCTGCGACGTGAGTGCGACGATTTGAATGGTGTTTTCGCCATCGAAGTGATCCCATTCGATAGTTTCATTTTCCTTAATATCCGGTAATGGCCAGCCCAGGCGGCGGACGAAAACGTCGTACCGAAAGGTTCCGAGTCCGTCGCGAAGCTCAAACGGCAAGTCAATCAGTCTACCCGCGATAATGGACGGCATGTTTGTTCCCCATCGTTGATTGATGGGGGCCACGCTATCAAGACGGAAAAACAGTCGGAACTAGTCGAGTAGGGAGGGGAGATGGACGCAAATGAGCGTTCGCACAAGGTCTTCCGCGCCAGCAGTCTCATTCGTCCATACTTCGCTTTGCATTATTCAAAATGTGGGATTTGTGGACTTCTTGCGTGCGGTCAAATCGTAACCGTGGCTTGTGACCTATTCACGGGTGAGCGTAAAGAGCGATGGGTGAGCTCAGTGCTCAATCATCCCGTAGTGCGAGGCATTGACCGCAGCCGCTATTCTGCTATTCACGTTCAGGGTCTTCATCGCTTCGGCGATATGGTATTCGACGGTATGACGCGATATTCCGAGGATGATGCTGATTTCCCACGACGTCTTGCCGCGCGCAACCCACGAAAGGCATTCGCGTTGTCGAGGAGAAAGCTGAAGCGCCGCATTCGGATGGGGATGTGGGGCGAGGCGGTCCAGCGCCAAATGAAACAGCATGCTGATCACGCTTGCCAACTGTCGGCTGACCCCAGCATCGACATGGGGGGACGGGCCGGATAAATTGATGAGCAGAACACTGCCCCCGATCTCGCGAATGGGGATGCTGATCCCGTGTGTGAGCCCGGCGTCGCGCGCTTGCGCGAGCACATGTTGCTCGGCGTGGTTCAAGTCGGAAATATCGCCCCAGCGGTAGGGTCCGGAGGCCGTGAATGCGGCCCGATGGACGGGATCGATCAGCCCATAATCATGGTCCAGATAGTGCTGTACCCAACTATTGGGATAATGGGAGCAAATTGCCTCCATGGAGATCCTTGGTCGGGCTCGGGACCGGGTCATCGATATCCGCGTGACGGCGTAGCATGGAAAGCCCATTGAATGTACCGCGTCACCAAGCACGTCAGAAAGCGCAGACACATTTTGCGGTTTGTTAAAGGGGGCCAGGATTGGCGACATGCGCGTGGCTAATGTGCCATTCCATGGCGGCGGTCTAGATATCTTGTTGTGCTTACGATGCCGAGAACGCGATATCATGGCTGCTGCCTCGCTTATTGAAGAATGGCATTTGAAGGAAATGTCGAGGAAGGGTAACGAATATTGGGCGGCAGCTCGCATCGCCAATACGACGGCGAGGCGTCACGGGGCGGTGTGCTCTGGACGTTTGTCCGGGAATGCGCTGGCAACGCTCGATTGCCCGCCGGACGGCCCTGTCGCATAGACATTGTCGAGCGCCTGGCAAATATGAATTCTATAGTTTTGTGCGTGGCTTCGTGCGATAAATTGTGATGTTTTAATACTGTGCTTCGGCTTTTTAAGATGGGCGATGCGAGGCGGGGGCGATCATGCGAAACGTTCGTGATGACGTCTCACGCGATATGCGACAACGGTTCGATTAATGCCTCGCGGCTAGCGAATGAAGAGTGCCGCTGCGGAAAATCCTCCCACTCCGCGAGCGCATAATAGGAAAGGCTTACCGGAAACCAAATCTTTGCAGTCCGCGAGATTGATAAATGGGTCACTGACCGTCACGTGTGCGATGCGGCCAAAGTTCTCAGTAAACAGGCATTGTGCTGGAAGACCGAGCGATGCGACGATTCTGCGCCAGGTGGGCAGATCGAGATGGGACGGCAAGATGCGCTGAATCTCGGCGAGTGGTACGTCCGCGTCGTTGCACACTTGCACCAGCAATTGGCGGCCCGCCAGGAAATACTGTGCGGCGAAACGCGAATCATCTTCGCCGAGTGCGCCGCGCCAGCCTTCGCCGCTCGCGTGAAACGCCAGCGAGCGCAGTCGATTGAACGGAGCGTTGCGTTCGACGAGCATGGCACATGCGCCGTCGCTTAGGAATCCGGCCCCGTCTATTGATCGGTCGCGTGCAAGTGGCATGACGTCTGCGCCAACCAGCAGGACGCGGTTGATGGACGGACGGGCTGTGAACATCGCACGAATGATCCGTAGCGCCCCCAGTGATGAAGCGCAATGCTGCTGAGCAAACGAAAATGCCTGCGCCTGCTCGAAACCAAAGTGCTCGCATAGCAGGTGCGGCAAGGACAGCGGCGGCGAGGCGACGCTGCCCTGAAGCGTGTGAACGTAGACGAGAGCGTCGAAGGTGTCGGGAGCAAGCGCGGTTGCGCGAACGAGCGATTTGACGGCGTTGGCAGCCAGCCAGAGCGCCGTGCGTCCCCGAGCGTCGTAGAACGAGCGCACGCCAGCTTCTTCGAGGCGCTGGAGGGTCTCGGCCGACTGATTCGTTCGTTGGCGCCAACGACGGACGTCGTCGGCCGGCTCGGGCAGATAGTAAGCGGTATGTACGATCCCGATCGATACACTCATGACCGATCGCGCAGGTCGACATGGCGGCACAGGTGTGGCTTGCCATGCGATTCGAACAATGTGCAGCCGACGTAGCCCCCCAGGCCGATGCCCCACGCCAGGATGCGATGGCGCACGGGCAGGTCCCGAGATTGGACTGTACCGGCGAGGCGCACAAGAAGTTCGGCTGCGCCTAGATTGACATGGCGGCGGCGAGTCGATTCATTGACACGGTAATTGAGATGCCGGTAAATGGCGTCATCGAGCTGCGGACCTATTCCTGCTCCGATGACGGTGCCAAGGTCGTTCGGGTGAAGGCAGTGTCGGGACAGTATCGAGTCGATCGTCGATCGCAGCACGGGAACCAGATCCGTGCTGATATCGGGGCTTGAGAACGGGGCCGGTGTCGCGAACCGGTGAACGCGGCTGCAAAGCGCGTCGATCACGGCGAGTCCGCGCAGGCTGCCGACCGCGCGTTCCACCAGGACGGCACCGGCCGCATCGCCGTGCACGATATCCCGATCGGTCCATCGCGAGAATGGCGAACACCACTTTTCAGCCGTAACGATCAAGATCGTGTGAATTTCAGGCTCGGCGATCAGCAGGTCGCTGGCCAACCGTAGTGCCGTGAATGTGGAGGCACCTTGCTGTTGCGATACCGAGAATGGAAAGCAGGGCGTGCCGACCACGGCGCGCAATCGCCCGGCAGTGGTTGTGGAGACATGCTCGTTGAAACTGCTGTGGCAGAACATCACAATGTCGATTGGCGACGCATTCGGTGCGCGCGGCGCGCAAATTGCCCGCGCCACCCGGGCGGCGAGTCCGGATTGATCCGTATCGTACTCAACGGGCACGCAACAATATTCATTGGCCGCTTCGTTGACTGCCGCGTCTCTGGTCGTTGGCGCTTTTGGGGTAAGGTGGGTTGCGTAGTCTGCTTGCCACGACGCGACCCAAGCGTGCCAGCCGGAGCGTATAGGCGCGCCCTGCGTAGGCCCTATTGGGTAGCCAGGACGTAGCGCGGTAATGCGCGGCACGTAGCTCGCGAGTGCGGTGATCACGGGTGTATTCATGGTGCGCGGGGCGGGACGAGGTCCTCGGGCAGCAAGTCGTAAAGGAGCCGCCCGACGCTTGTGCCATCGACGAGATGGCAGTCTCGTTGCAGTCCGATCAGGCGAAAACCCAGGCGCGCGAGCAGGCGTTGGGACGGAGCATTGCAGTCGACGGCCCATGCGGTGATGCACCGTAGCCGGTTGCGAATGAACGCTTCATGAAGAAGGCTGCATGCGGCGTGGTAGGCCATATCGGCACTGGCCGGCCGTTGCCTGTCGCGTAGTACCCAAAATGAACCGGTTGCAAAGCGATGTGTGACATCGCTGACGGCCACTACGCCACTCGGAACCCGATAGCCGGCCGAACCAAACACACGTATTTGATGCTGTCTGCTGTGGAGCATCGCGTGCACTGCCAATGCGGGCAGGGCTTGGCGGCCGAGTCCGAAGTCGAACCACTGACTGATGGCCGGTTGGGCGAGCCAGGTGACGATGTCGTCAATATCACTTGGTCCCGGTTCGCGCAACCAGCATGTGGAGGATGCCGCGTGCGATGTGGCGTTATCCGCTGAGGTTCGAAGTCCGCCATCCGCGGGGGCACAGTCATTCATACGCCGGGCTCCGCATTGCCCGCACTTGGTTGCGTGAGCCAGGCGAGCGCTGCGCCGATGCGCAGCAGGAGGTGGGCAATCCAGTAGCTGGTCTGGAAGCGCGCTGCCGGTGGGAGACCTTCAACATAACCATGACCGCCGCACAGCTGGACCAATTCGCGGCTGACGTTGACCGACTCGGCCGCGACATGCCGCAGCAACTGCCGCACCAGTGAGATCGGCGCCGAGGGCCGCGCGCTGACGGCTTGCACAAAGAGATGGGCGCCATATGTGGAGATCAGCAGGTCGGACAGCCGTGTCGCGACGAGCTGGTGGCTTGCCAGCGGTTTGTGGAACGCTTGCCGAGTCGCCGCATAATCGAACGCGAACTGGACGCTGTGCTGCATTGTCCCGATCAGCAGCGCCGACAAATAGAGGCCCGTTTCCATCATGTATGTCTGTGCGGGCAGGCAGCCGTCACAGCTGGGCTGCGCGATGGTGGTGAGCGCGGTTCCGATTGCGGCCTCATCGAAACTCAATCGCTCAAGAACCAGGCCGCCGAGTGTGGTGATGCGTGTCGATCGCGAAGCTCGACGATCACGGGCCTGCGTCGAGACGATGAGGCGTTGGTCGCCGTCAACGCGCATCGCAAACGCCGCCGTGCCGTCGAGCGGGCCGAGTTGCCATACTGTCGCACTTTCGAACTCAGGTACGGATAACGTGATTGCCGATGTGCCATCGAAATACGCCTGAACGGGCCGGACCAGAACCGAATCGAGCGCGTCGTGCGCACGAAGTGCCATGAGCGCGGGTGCGGCCAGCGTCAATTCGATTGCGCGCTCGATCGGTCCTGCGGCCAATGCCTGTGCGACAAGTATCAGACCGCGACGATCGATTTCTGCCCCGCCGGATTTCTCGGGCAGTACCATTGTTCCAAGATCAAGGGCTGCTGCAGCCAGTTTGATCGTTTCCTGCCAGGCAGCCGAGCTGAACGGTCCGGCCAATAAGGGCTCCAGTCGATCTCGGGCAAACCGTCGGCTCGCCGAATACATATTGTGTTGATCGGCGCTCAGCGCCCATGGCGCTGAAACAGGTCCGGGCGGGAAGGTATCAGAGGCGAACATCGCGCTCCTCCACGAAAAATGACAGCTATCAGACGAGCATCTCGATTGCTTCTGGGTGACTGAGAAAGTCCCGCGGGCTGGCAGAGCGGCCATACGCGCCCGACTGGAGGACGACCACGAAGTCTCCGATGCGGGCCTCGGGAAGCAGCACGTTGTCGGCGATCCGGTCGATCGGCGTGCAGAGGCATCCGACAACGTGGCAGCGCTCGGTCGGCGCTTCTGTCAGGCGATTGCCGAGGATGACCGGGAAATTGCGGCGCAGGACCTGACCGAAATTCCCGGATGCTGCCAAATGGTGATGCAGGCCGCCGTCGGTGACCAGAAATGTCCGGCCGCGGGATACCTTGCGATCGATGACCCGGCACACGTAGATGCCGGCTTCCCCGACCAGATATCGGCCCAATTCGACAACCACACGCGTGTCCGGTAAGCGGGCGTGGAACTTGGGCAGCCAGTCGTGCATGGCACCGGTGACGGCTGCGAGATCAAGTGGCGTTTCCCCTGCAAAATAGGGGATACCGAAGCCCCCGCCAAAATTGACGTATTGCGGCGCGGTCGGTAAGTTGGCGGCCAGTCTCGTGACGAGATCCGCGCTTTTGCGTTGAGCCTCGACGACTGTCGCGGCGTGCAAGCACTGGGATCCCCAGAAAATATGGAAACCGGTCAACGTCACGTCCCGTGCGTCGAGCTCGCGCAATAGATTGCCCACTTGCTCGGCGTCGATCCCGAATGCGGTGGCCCCGCCCCCCATGCGCATACCGCTGTGATCGATTTGAAAATCCGGGTTGACGCGAATAATTATTCTGGGCTGCACGCCAAGCTCCCAACCCAGTGCTGTCACGAGATGCAGTTGGGTAATCGACTCGAGGTGAATGTTGACGCTGCTTGCGACGGCACGACGCAAGTCGTCGCGACGCTTGCCGGGGCCGGCGAAGCCGATCCGTGTTGCGGACATGCCTGTATCGAGGGCAAGCGCCATTTCGTTTGCCGATGCCACATCGAACCCGTCCATCTGCGGCGCGAGAAGATGGACGACTGCCGGCATCGGGTTGGCCTTGATCGAATAATGCAATTCGATGCCGGCCGGCAGTGTTTCACGCAATGTGCGCACGCGATCATTGATCGCCGCGCGATCATAGGCGAAGAACGGCGTGTTCCCGGCGCGATCGGCCAGGCGGCTGATCACCACGCCGCCCACGGTGAGGACGCCGTTGTGCTCGCCAAATGGGGCGTTCACGACTGCCTCGCGTCGGAGTTGGCCCGAGGGTTCGAGAAGGCGGCGCGCAATGCGGGCCGATCGAATTTTCCGTTCGGGTTGCGTGGAATCGTCTCCCGAACCACGATGCGCTGCGGCAGCATGTAGCGCGGCAGGTGCGCCACACACCAGGCCTGAAGCGTTTGAGCGTCGAAATCGGCGGTGCCCGGCACGACCAACAGGGTGATCGCTTCGCCAAGTTCGTCGTCCGGGATGCCGAGGGCAACCGTTTCGGTGACCAAGCCACTGTCGTGCACGACTTCCTCGATCTCTTCGGGGCTGATGCGGTACCCGGAGCTTTTGATTTGTGCGTCGTTGCGCGCGATGAAGTAGAGGAACCCTTGCGCGTCGCGACGCACCAGATCGCCGGACCAGACGGCTCGATCTCGCTGCGCACCACCGGGTTTCGCCTCGGGCGACGGTCGATAGCGATGGGCTGTACGCGTCGCATCGTTCCAGTATCCGAGTGTGACAGAGGCGCCGACATGGACGAGTTCTCCGGTTTCATCCGTCCCACAGGGCGAGCCATCGTCGCGTACGACCAGAATTCGAGCGTTGGGCACGGCTTTCCCGATGGAATCGGGGTGGTGATCAACCTCTGATGGCTCGAGAAACGTGGAGCGAAACGCCTCGGTCAAGCCATACATCAGGTAGGGCTTGGCCTGCGGAAACAATGCACGGAGTTGCTGCAAGACCGGTGTCGGAAGGCGTCCGCCGGTGTTCGCGAAGTAGCGCAGCGTATGGCGTGCCGCTTCGGGCCACCGCGCACGGATCAGTTGCATCCACAAGGGTGGTACAGCTGTGATTGCCGTAATGCGTTCGCATTCGCATGCATCGATAACGTCTTGCGGGGTCAGGTAATTGACGAGCACGACGGTGGCGCCGGCGGCCCACGCGGACGTGAGCTGACTCAGACCCGCATCGAAACTGAGCGGCAGGACGGCGAGGATCCGATCGGACGACTCGTGATGGAGATAGTGGGCAACGCTCCAGGCACCCTCGAGCAAGTTGCGCTGACTGAGCATCACGCCTTTCGGCAGTCCAGTGGAGCCAGAGGTGTAAAGGATGGCGGCCAGATCCGTATCGATATGCGGTGACGATGGGGCGCGCGACGGAGCTTCATCAGGGCTTTCGGTACTATCCACGCGGACAGACTCGGGCCAGCCTCGCACGCGTGTTGTGGTTCGCAGATGCCGGCTTGCAGCGCCGGCATCGTTAACGATGAGGGTGTGCGGCACGTCCGTGAGCCCATGTTCGTCAAGGACGTGCGCGCGTAACGCGCTGGTTATCAGGCAATCGGCACCGCAGTCGCGCAGGATATGCGCGACCTGCTGTGGTTTGAGCAGCGGATTGATTGGGACGAACACGCATTGCGCAGCGGTGGCACCGAGCATCGACACGACCGTTTCGATACGCTTGTCCAGATAGATCGCAATGCGCGCCCCGGCCGCGAGGCCCAGCGAGCCGAGCGCGTAACTCAAACCGCGCGCGCGACGAGCCAAGTCCTGATAGGTGATGCGGACGGGGCCGCAGACGACGGCCTCCGCGTTGGGCGCGCGCTGGGCACTCGCATGCACCAGGTCAAGGATGGTTCTCATGATGGTATCCGGATCGAATCTCGAGCGTTGAATGGAAATCGTGGCGGTCAGTGGCGGACCACCATGGCGCCGAAGCAGCCTGCCAGGCCGCACGAGAACAGCAGCGACCAACCGTCCGGTTCCCGATTCGGGCACATCTGAAAGTTGATGAAGGGATCCGCGCCGAAAACGTGGCCGACTGACGCGAAGTTTGCGGTGAAAAGCCGCTCCCGGGAAATGGCTAGCATCGTCATCAGCCTGAACCAACCCGGAAGATTGGCGTGATGGGGAAACACATGTGCAATCTCGCGTGTCGTGATGCCGGCTTGCACAATGGCGGCGCGCATGGTGGTGAATGCGGACCAGTAGTAGCGGTCGTCGGGGATCGGCTGCAGATCGTCGTCGGTACCATGGAAGAATCGCCCGTCGGTATATAGGTGCAAGCCTGCGATGGCATTGCGATCGCCGCCTCGTTCGAGCAACAACGCGCAGGCACCGTCGCTATGGAGTGCAAGATCCTGAATGGCTCGCAGCCGGTCGCATTCGGTACCGATCACGTCGGCGCAAACAATGATCGCGCGCTGGATGGTGGGCTGTCGCTTGGCGAGCGCTTGCAGCACGCGGATCGCTGCCATCGGCGAGACGCAGTGCTGCTGCGTGACTGAAAATGCCAGCGCCCGGTTCAGTTTCATGTGGGACTGAATCCGTTGGGTGGTACTCGCAGGCGGCGCGATAATGCTGGTTTGAATCGTGTGCGTGTACACGAGCGCATCGATCGTTTCGGGCGCAGTCGCGGTGTCGCGCAGGAGGAGTGATACGGCGTCCATGGCGAGTGTGACCGGCGACACGCCAGCCGCATCATGAAACTGCGTGACGCCGTTCTCGTGCAATGCGCGCGCGCGTGCAGACGGCAGGCCGCAACGTTCGGCCCAACGATGCGCATCGACTGTCCGATCAGGCAGGCTAAAGGCGATGCCCGACAGCGCAAGCGAACCAGCCTGTCGTGGCGCAATCAAGATCCACCTCCACAGAATTCAAGGAGGGCGCAGCCGGCCTGCCCGTGGAAGCCGGCTGACCAAACGAGGATATGTTGCCCCTCGTCAGGATCGATTGACCGCAGCAGCGTATCGAGCCGTGCGGGCGTGTCGGCTGCGCAGAAATGACCCGGCACATCCATGTGGATACGGCCGATACGTTCGGGACGCAGTCCGCAGCGTGTATGGATTTCTCGAGCCAGTCCAGTATCGATGGCGGCGGGCAGAATCCAATCGACGTCGGCAGCGGGCAATTCGGCTTTGGCGCATGTTTCGTTGATGATCTCTGCAAGCATTGATGTGTCGACGCGCTCGGGCTCGCTTGAGAAATGCGCGGTTGCTGGTGTCCTTAGCGTGATTGCGCGTACCCGCCACCCAGGTGCCGGCTGTCGAGCGATGAGCACGGCAGCGGCCCCGTCGCCCATCTCGATTCGTGTGCCGACCTGGCGCAAAAACGGCGGCCGCCAGCGCTCTGCAGCGACAATCACGATGATATTCAGGTGAACGTCTGCAGCCATCATCGCCAGGGCGACCTCCACGGCCATCAGGAAGGACACGCCTTGAAGCTGGCCGACCGCCAGCGGCGCGCGGCTTGATCCGAGTTCGCTGTGTAGACGGCACGCGCATGACAACGCAAGGTCGTGCTCGAAGCTGGTCGTGCACACGATGATTTGATCGGGCGCAGGCGTGGCGGTATAAGGCGACGTCTCAAGCAGGACCCGTATAGTGGCAAGTGCCATGTCAGACAGCGTCAGGCGAGATTCGACCGCCACACGATTTTCAGCCGACGGTGCAGCTTGCGATGGCGGAAGCCCCGTCCCGTCGAATGGGGCGCCGCCGCCGCGCCACCGCAGCGTATCGGCATACACGGCTTGCATCACAACCTCTCGTTCGGATATAACTGAAACCGCGATCGGTTGCGCATGCGCGTGTGATGAGCTCACGGGCGGTGCGATATATCGGGCCGTGGCGATGACGCGGGGCTCGGCGCCCGGGAAATCAGTCGAAGGAGGCATGGGATTCGACGAACGAAACGAGATTGCCGAAGCGCGTGAACAGGTCCGCGGACAGATCCTCGGGGGTCAGCGTAAAGCCGAAGCGCTGTTCCAGTTGTAGCAGCAGCTCGGTCATGTTCATCGAATCGACGCCGACATCGAAGAGGTTGGTGTCGTCTATGATGAGATCGGTGCTCAGCGTGCTGCCGAGTACCGATAGCAGGCAGGCTTTAACGGTCTCCGATACGTTTGTGGATCCGGGGGACACGGGATGGGTTGCCATGAACGATCTCCAGTGCGCAATGTCGGGTGGGTTCAGGATCAGTGCGTTTGTATGGAAAGGAGCGACGTGGGTGCGGTGGCCTCCCAGGGAAGTGACGCAGCGCGCTGCGCGGAGCGCGCAATCATGAGTCGCTGCAGGTCTCCGGTGCCTTCCATGATGTCGAATGCCTTCGCATCGCGATAGCTTTGCTCGAGCGACGGACAAGCAGCGATGCCGTCGAGTCCGACGAAATCGATAGCTGTGCGGGTGACGCGAGCGGCGACCTGCGCCGCATACGCCTTGGCCATCGATGCGTCCATGGAACTGGCGATGCCTTGATCCGTTTTCCACGCTGCTTGCTGGAAAAGCAACTGCGCCGTGGTGATCTGCCGGTCGATATCAGGGAGGAGCGCTTTCACGTCGGCCGCGAGCTGGCGTTGATTCACCGGATGTCCACCCGATTCAAAGTAAGTCGCGAGATCGTCGCGTACCCGGCGACATGCGCCGATCATGACCGCGGAAAGCAGGGGGCGGAAATAGTTCCATGCCTGCTGGGCCCCGGAGAACGCATCGTCCAGGGGTGTTTCGTCACCACGTCGGAGAAGCGCGTCTTCGGGTACCTCGCAATCGGTGAAGGAGAGAACCGCGAGCTGGCTGGCGCGCAGGCCGACCATCTGTTCGATACGGGTGACCGAGAAGCCCGGGGTGTTGCGATCGACATGGAACGCCCGGACGCCGAAACGGCCAGATTGCCGGTTGATGGTGGCGAACGTGATCACATCGTGGGCACGCGCGCCATTGGTGATGAAACACTTGGTGCCGTTGAGCACCCAGCCGTGCGCTGTCTTGCGAGCGGTGGTGCGCATCGCGGTCGCATCCGAGCCGCAATCGGGCTCGGTGATGGCGAACGCCCCCCACCGTGGCGTGTTGTCGCGAAATCGTTCGAAGAAGCGGGCCTGTTGCGCGTTGCTGCCGAGCGCGAGAACGGGCGGCATCGCGAGGCCGGGGCCGGGCAGTGCCAGCGCAAGTGCGGCGTCGGCGTACCCGAGATATTCCATCAGGGTGACGCGCGAGGTGAGCGACTGGACGTGCGCACACCCGCCGTACGCGGCCGGAACGAGATTCAGGTTTAACGCGGGTACGTCTTGACGTGTCCAAACTGCCTCCGGGATCTGCCGTGTGCGATCGGCTTCGAGGCCTTGTGCCCGCATACGTGCTGCGAGCCGATCCAGTTCCAGACCGTAAGCCGAGAGGCTCGCCCGAATGGACGCAAGCGAGGGCTGCTCAGCGGGTGGCTTCACCGACTGTGACATGAACGATTTCCTTCAGTTGGCGTACCTGTGTCGAATGAGCGCCCTGCCTGGAAGTGGCAGGTGCTTGGTACATGGTGTTCGGACTGCAGCCTAGGTGCTGGTTGTCCCCCTGACTACCTCCCAAGGTTGGGAGGGGCCGCGATACAGCGCCGGAAATCTGGCCGTGCCGGGTGCGGATGCCCGATAATGGCGCCGGGATACAGCAGCGAATGGCCAACGACGGACGTGATGGATATGGCAGGGCGAAAACCGACAACCGAAACGAAGATGTCGCCGGCGCAGCCGGACAAGCGGGGCTCGCGCGCGATCAAGCGTGGCGATCAGGTGGCCGAGCAGATCAAGCGCTGGATCAATGATGGGCAGGCACGGCCAGGAAAGCGTTTGAACAAGGAGGCCGAGCTTCAGCAGATGTTCAACGTCAGCCGAGGCTCGATGCGCGACGCGCTCAAGGCGCTGGAGATACAGGGGCTCGTGAGCTTGAGCACCGGCCCGGAGGGCGGCGCGACGATCACCCGCGTGCCGCTCGCGCGGGCGTTCCAGTCGCTGCAGAACTATCTGTTTTTCGAGAACGTCACGCTCGAGGACATCTATGCGGTGCGCCGCACACTCGAACCCATGGTGGCAGCGGGTGCGGTTCCCTATCTGAGCGACGAGGACTTCGACGCGCTTGAGCGCAGCGTGGCCGTGTGCGAGCCATTCGAGGCGCGTCATGATGAGGCGCTCGACCAGCGCCACGAGGACATCCATTTCCACGATGTATTGGCGGCCGCGCATCCGAATGCGTTTCTGCGTAGCCTGTGCCAGATCATCAACCAGATGCTGCATACGCTCGTGATCGTGGCGGGAAATGTGACGCAGCAGGACTATCAGGCGTTTGGCCGTCACACGGTTGGCGCCCACCGCGCGATCCTGGACGCTGCGCGACGCCGGGATGCCGACGCGGTCGCGCAACTCATGGCAGCGCACATGGACGAAGCGCATGCGCAGCTACGCACCGTCCACGCTGCGCTGCAGCAGAAGCTGGTATTGGATTCGGACCTGGACCTGCGTACCGACCGCGACGCGCTCTAACGCATTCGGGCGAAGTCCTGGCCCTTCTGCTCGTAGCCGGTCAGGTGGGCCTCGCAGCAGAGGCTGCGACCGAGAGGGAGCGTGCGAGCTCGGTAAACGGAGCGCACCCCAGCGCGCGTTCGAGCATATGGCTCGCCCAGAGCACCAATGCATCGGCATGGCGACCGCCTACGATCTGGATGCCGACGGGCAGGCGGGTTGCAGTCATCCCGGCATAGAGGCTCGCCGCCGGCAGTCCCAGTTGATTGCACCATGCCGTGAAATGCGGAAACAACGGTTCGCTTGAACGAACCTCGGCAAGTGAGGGGGCTACGCACGGATACACAGGGCAGATGAGAAGGTCATGTTGCTCGAAGAACGCATTCACGGCGGCGCCCAACTCACCTCGTTCGATCAGGGCGCTCAGCAACGCGTCCCGCGAGATACCGTTACCGGCTTGTGCGTATGCCTGCAGAGACGGATCGAGCTCCGCCCAACCGTCGGTCATTCCGTCCGTGAGTTGACGGCAGCAGGCACGCCAAAGCGTCGTGTGGACCGCATTGCATTGCGCGACGCCCGGCGGATCGGTGATCTGAACGAGTGCGCCCCATTCGCGAAACATTGCGGCCGCGCGTGCCACAGCGTCGTCGATCGCCGCGTCGACGGGGATCGACAATCCGAGCGTCGGGCTGCAGGCGATGCGAATGCCATCTCGCACGGGTTGGCATGACAGGCCGCGCGTATAGTCGACTCCGTCAAACGGCAAGGCGTACCAGTCGCGGCTGTCCGGACGACTGATGATCGTCAGCGTTAGCGCGGCGTCCTCAACGCAACGCGTCATCGGGCCGGCATGACTGAGCAGGCCGAACGGCCCGCGAGGCGAGTGAGGCACGCGGCCAAAACTGGGTTTGAATCCGAAGACACCAGTGAAGGCGGCCGGGATGCGAATGGATCCACCCCCGTCCGTGCCGATGGCCACGGGGCCCATGCCGAGCGCGACGGCTGCTGCCGCGCCTCCGCTGCTGCCGCCCGGAGTGCGCGAGCAGTCCCATGGATTGCGCGTGGTGCCCGTGAGCGGACTGTCGGTGACGATCTTGTGTGCGAAGTCCGGCAAGGTGGTTTTTCCAAAGCAGATCGCACCGGCATCGCGCAGGCGAGCCACGCTGGGGCTATCTGATGCCTCGGCATCGGATGTGGTTGTCCGCGACCCGTATCGCGTGGCCAGCCCCGCAATGGCGATGTTGTCTTTGATGCTAATCGGGACGCCGTCGAGCAGGCTAAGTGGTGCGCCCCGGTGCCAGCGCACTTCGGACGCACGAGCTAATTCGAGGGCGTCATCGGCGATTTGGCAGAATGCATTGACGGTTGGGTCCAGTAACTGGATGCGTTCGAGGGTGGTCTCCATCACATCGACCGGTGACGCCTGCCGGCCCGCATAGAGCGCGGACAGTTCGCGCGCGCTCAGTTCACAAAGATCGGTACTCATACCTACCTCCAAATAATTATAATAAATACACGGTAGGCGTGATCGACGTAATTTGTCAAGGCGAGCAGCGCCGAGATCGATCGCGGCGATCGGGGTATACGATGGGTCAAGTCAGCGTTGACGCGTGGTCACGACGAGCGTAGATTGATGATAATAAATAGGGCGAGACACATGCGAGATCCGAACTATGCTGAGGATCGCACCATGTCGCGTGTTTCAGTCGCGAGGTGTCGAGTCGACGCAAGCGGAGACGCGGTGTGTACTCGAGTGGGGTTTGTTCGGTGCGTATGTTGCACCGTTGCGGGTATAGATGCGCTATGACTGCTGGATCTGATAGGGATCGAGTTTGAGCGCTATTCTTGTGCGAGTGCTTCGGCGCTTGCAATGAGCGCTCTTTTCTTTTCCTTGCTGAGTCGGCCAGCAATGGAAAGAAGGTGCGCCAGCAGGTCGTCGTCCTCATAGAGGAAGCTGGTGGGGACAAGCATCGCGCGGGCGAGCCGCTGGCTGGTTTGAAGCGTGGGCGTATGTTTGCCCTTTTCGTACTGGTTGACGCGAGCGCTGGCGGAAAATTCGTCGATGCCGGCCTGAATGCCAAGTTGTTCCTGCGTTAGACCCGAACGCAAACGGGCCTGTTTCAGGCGCTTGGGAAATACTGAAGGGGTGGCGGCATCGCTGGGCATTCCTGGAGTGTCCGGGAAAGGCCCGCACATTTTGCTAAGTAACTCTTAGTCCGCGGGCTAAAAATTACTTGGTCTTGGCAGTCGAGATAGAGGTTTGTGTCAATGCTTCTGCGCTCTTGAGGAGGCTTTTCCTTTTTTCTCGAGGCAATCGCGCGGCAGTGGCGAGAAGACTTGCAAGAAGATCATCCTCTTCGTAGAGGAAACTGGTCGGGACGTTCAGTGCCCCGGCCAGGCGTTGTCCCATTTGGAGCTTGGGTGTGTGTTTCCCTTGTTCGTATTGATTCACGCGCGCGCTTGCGGAGAATTCGTCGATTCCCGCTGCGATTCCAAGTTGCTCTTGGGTGAGCCGCGCACGCAAGCGAGCCTGTTTCAGGCGCTTGGGGAAAATTGAGGATGTCGATGAGGATCGAGGCATCCTAGGAGTTTCTGTAGTTCCTCTAGAATTTTTACTAAGTATCTCTTAGTCTAAAGGCTAAGATTTTCTTAGTTTTTTTGGTGGCTCGCTAGCGATTTCGCCGTTTGCTGCAACGAGCGATTCGCACTTTTTCAAGTTGGTCAAGGAATGAAGGGCATTTGACGATGACGACAATTTTGAACATCCTCAGCTACGTGAGCATTCTTGCGCTGGTTGTGTTAGGTCTCGCAATCATCTTCGGCCTAATGGACATCGTGAACCTCGCGCATGCCGAGTGGGTCACGATCGGAGCCTACACGTTGGCCGTGGCGCAATCGTGGGGCGGGCCGCATGCGTTCTGGTTCGCGTTGTTTGCGGCACCCGCAGTGGGTGCTGTGCTCGGGTGGGGCCTTGAGCGCCTCGTGATCCGACTGCTCTATGAGCGACCGCTCGACACGCTGCTCGCGACGTATGCGATCAGCTTGATCGTCCAGAAAGCCCTCGAACTGATCTTCGGAACCCATCCGATGCTGGTGTACGCGCCCTTTGACGGCGCGCTCCCCGTGCCGGGGGGCAGCTATCCAGCTTACCGACTCTTCGTCATTGGTGTGGCAGTCACGGTCACGGTTGGTTGTTGGTGGCTGTTTGCCCACACACGTTTCGGAACACAACTGCGTGCGGTGATCCAGCACCCGTTGATGGCCGAGGCGGTGGGCATCGACACGCGACGGCTGAACCGGTTGGCGTTCTGTGGCGGTGCGGCGCTCGCGTCGCTTGCCGGCGTGCTCGTCGCGCCAATGATCTCGGTGGAATCCCACCTCGGCGTCGCCTATCTGGCCAAGGCGTTCTTCGTGATCGTCCTGGGCGGTATCGGCTCGATCGCTGGCAGTCTACTGGGCAGCGCCTTTGTCGGCACGGCCGAGACGCTGCTCAGCTATCGCGTGGATCCGTCGCTCGCCTCGGCGATCGTGCTGATCCTGTCCATCGTTTTGATCCGTTTCCGGCCACAAGGCCTGTTGCCGGGTTTCAGCGCCGCTCATCACCTTCACGGAAAAGGCTAAACCATGCGCCAACAATTTCTAGCAGGCACGCGCCGCTGGCTGTCGCAGCCGGCACTCAGCGCCGACGACACGTCACCGATGGGGATCGGTGTAGCGATTGTTGCTACCACCTTGATCTTGCCGTTTTGCCTGGGCCCGTATCTGCTTTCGACCGTGCGTGATGCGCTGATCATGGGGCTGCTCGCGCTGAGCTACGACTTGCTGTGGGGGCGGGCAGGTGCGCTCACGCTCGGTCACACGATCTTTTTCGGACTGGGCGCGTACGGATTCGCGGTCGCCACCGTGCAGTTTGGGCAGACGGCCGCTATCGGATTGATCTCGGGGCTGGTCTGCGCGATGGCCGTCGCGGTATTACTGGGCTACTTCCTGCTGTTCGCGGGTGTCCGACTGCATTTCTTCGCCATTATCAGTATGGCCGTGCTGATCGTCGGCCAACAATTGGCGACAAGCTGGCAGTCGGTCACAGGCGGTGACACGGGAATCCTCGGCATTCCGGGCTTGGCCTTCTCATGGGCCGGGCACACGCTCGATCTGAGCGGGGCACTCGGATCCTGGTATGCGGTCGCAATGGTGCTCGCCGTGTTGCTCGCCGCGACTTGGCTCGTGTGCCGCAGTCGGTACGGCACAGTGTTGACTGCGGTTGCGACCAACGAATGGCGTGCGAAGGCCTGCGGCTACCACACGTCGGGACATCTGTTGCTGGTATTTGTCGCATCGGCCGGACTCGCTGCGGTCGCAGGGACATTGATGGCCGCGTGCTCGGGCGTCGTGGCACCGGACGTGTTCTCACCGGTATTGGCAACGGAAGTCATGCTCTGGGTGGCTATCGGTGGCAGAGGCACACTCGGTGGTCCGGTGCTCTCCGCCATTGCATTGACGCTGCTCAAGCAGACGGTATCGAGCGTAAGCACGGACGGATGGCCGCTGCTGCTCGGCGCATTGTTCCTCGGCTGTGTGCTATTCCTGCCCAATGGTGTGCGGCTCGGTAGCCTTTTCGCCAGTGCCGGTCGATTTGGCCAGATTTTGGGACGCCGTTCCTTGCATCGCGCTGAACGCGTGGAAGGAGGGCGGTAATGGTCATGCCGTTGATGAAGGGCGAGGGATTACAGCGCGCGTTCGGCGGGATTCATGCAGTCGACAACGTCGATGTGTCGATTGGAGCACGCGATCTGCTGTGCGTGATTGGCCCGAACGGCGCTGGCAAGAGCACGTTGGTCGGGTTGTTGTCCGGTGCAATTGCACCCGGCGCGGGGGAGTTGTACCTCGCTGGCGAACGGGTGACCGGACGGCCGATGCACCAGTTCTGCCGACGCGGCGTGGTCCGCAAGTTCCAGGGCACCAACACGTTCCTCTCGATGAGCGTGCGTGAGAATCTCGTTGTTGCTGGCCTCGGTGTCGCCGCGCACCGGGCCGCGCCGATGCCCGACCCGGACGCGATTCTGGACGAGATCGGCCTATCGGCCCAGGCGGATCTGCACGCGATGACCCTACCACATGGCGAACGCCAGTGGCTCGAGATCGGCATGGCGATGATGTGCCAGCCCGCCTTGCTCCTGCTCGATGAACCGGCCGCCGGCTTGTCGGCCAGTGACGCCCGGCGGCTCGTGCACCTGATCCACCGTCTGCGCGAGCAGTGCGCCGTGCTCGCGATCGAGCACGACCTGAACTTTGTCGAGGCCCTGCAGTGCGAAACCTGGGTCATGCACCGCGGGCAGGTCGTTCGACAAGGTTCCTATGCAGACATCGCGCGGGACGAAGAAATCCGACGCATCTATCTCGGTCAGGGAGCCGGTCATGCTGCACATTGAAAATCTGTCCGCTGGCTATGGCGATGTCACAGTGCTGCACCAGATCGACCTAGACGTCGGGCCAAACGAAGTTGTTGGCGTGCTGGGTTGTAATGGTGCAGGCAAGACGACGTTGGTCAAAGCGATCATGGGCTTGCTGCCACGTGTGAGGGGCGATGTCCGGTTTCAGGGGCAGTCCATTACAGGCCTGCGCACCCATGCGATTGCCCGGTGCGGCATCGGACTGGTCCCGCAGGGGCGCTGGATTTTCCCCAAGCTGACCGTTCGCGAGAACCTCATGATGGGCACGCAGGCCGCGGGCGGCGGGGCGATACTCGACGAGGTGTTCGAGTATTTCCCGATTCTCAAGTCAAGGCTTGCGCAGCACGGCGGTACGCTCTCGGGCGGCGAGCAGCAGGTGTTGGCGATTGCCCGTGCGCTATGCGGCCGGCCGAAACTGCTGTTGCTCGACGAACCGTCCGACGGCGTACAGCCGAACCTGGTCGAACTCATCGGCGAGGTCATCCCGACCCTGTGTCGCCGATCGCAGCTCACCGTGCTCGTCGTCGAGCAGAACCTCGATCTCGTGCTGCGCAGCGCCCAGCGTTGCATCGTACTCAAGAACGGGCGGCTCGCGCATGCAGGCCCTGTTGCGCCTCGACGCGGTGCCGCTGGCGCTCACCCGTTAGCGCAGTATCTGTCGCCGGCCACAGAACCCGACGCGCCAGCAATGCCTTCGCCAGATTCGACACATTCCCACCTGGACCTCACCCGATGAAGATTACGATGAATCGTCGCACTTTTACCCGAGCCGCCTTGTTCAGTGCGGTGGGCGCACTCACAACGTCTGTTGTGCCGTCCTTGGCACGGGCCGCCACGCCGCTCAAGATCGGCCTGCTTGCACCGCTGAGCGGCCCGCTCACGCGTGTGGGCGAGACCAATCGCAACTGTGCGAAGTTGGCCGTCGACGAAATCAATGCCGCTGGTGGCCTGCTGGGCCGCCCGCTGCAGTTAAGCGTCGAGGACACCCAGATGTCGACTGCCGTGACGCTGCAGAAGGCGCGGCAACTGCTGATGCGCGACGAGGTCGCGGTGCTGACCGGCATGGTACTGCCGTCCGAGCGAGAAGCCGCGCTGCAGGCGGCCAAGTCCGCCGGGCGCCTCGTCATCTACCCGAACTTCGACGAGGGGCGATGCGACCCGCACCTGCTGACGACCGGTCTGACGGCCAACCAGCGCGTCGATCCATTGGTCGGCTGGTTGATGCGCGAGGGTGGTCGCTCGGTCTGCGCGGTGGTTTCGGACATCGGCAGCAACCGCAAGGTACTGGTGCCCGAACTGCAGGCTGCGATGCAGCGGCATGGCGGAAAACTGCTCAACGTGTACTGGTTGCCGTTCGGCACGCGCGACTATGGGGCGGTGCTGCAGCAGCTCGCTGGCGAGCATCCGCAGATCGTCTGGCACAGCATCGGCGACGACCCGGTCACGTTCGTGAAGCAGTATCGGTCGTTCGGCATGAAGCCGCAACTCGTGACCGACATCGCACACGAATCGCTGTCGATCGCGACTGCGGGCGCATCGACCGGAATCGTGGGGGTGTCCTCGTACTTCATGAGTCTCGAAAACCCCGAGAACCGAGACTTTCTCACGCGCTACACCGCGCAGGCGGCCGGACCACATGATCCGAAACTGGGTCCATATGCGACCGTGCTGCCACATGGCGAATGCACTTATGCCGGGCTTCGCTTATTCGCCGAGGCGGTCAGGGCGGCTGGCAGCGTTGATGTGGCACGCATCAAGACGGTGCTGCCGGGCGTGTCTCTGGACCTGCCGCGGGGCAAGACCGGTGTGAGCAGAGATGGCGATCACATGCTATGTCAAGCGCGAATAGGGCGCGCACAGCCGGACAACAGCTTTGCGATTCTGGACTCGGCAGGGCCGATTCTGCACATCTGCGAAGGATAATCGACCACGTTTCGATCTTTCTATTTTTCTTCAAGATATTAAGGATTACATATGAATGATGTGCTGGAAATCAGCGCCGATCAGTTGACGGGAGCCTATCGATGTCGCGCGCTGTCACCGGTCGAGGTCATGTGTGCAGTACTTGACCGGATAGCACGGCTCGATCCCGTCGTGAACGGCGTGTGTAGTCTCGACGAGGACAGTGTGCTCGCCGCCGCCCGCGAATCGGAGCAGCGCTGGATGCGCAGCGAGCCCTGTGGACTGCTCGATGGTGTGCCGGTCTCGGTCAAGGACCTGATCGCGGTGCGGGGATTGCCGACCCGGTTCGGGTCGCGCACGTCGGCGAGCGCCGCGGCAGTCGAGGATGCCCCCGCCGTTGCGCGGCTGCGGCAGGCCGGTGCTCTGCTGTTCGGCAAAACCACGACCTCGGAGTTTGGCAACAAGATCGTCACGGACAGCCCGCTTACCGGTATTACACGCAACCCGTGGGACTTGCGGCGCTCGCCGGGGGGCAGCAGCGGCGGGTCCGCGGTAGCGATTGCGCTCGGCATGGGGCCGCTATCGCTGGCCACCGACGGAGGCGGATCGATCCGCGTCCCAGCCTGCTGGAGCGGGGTGGTGGGAATGAAACCGTCGTTCGATCGGGTGCCCGCCGGAGCGGCAGGGAGCTGGACTGGCCTATCGACGCTTGGACCGATGGCGCGCACCGTGAGCGACGCGGCGCTGATGCTCACCGTGATGGCTCGCGAAAGCGACGCGCGCCGTCCCGCGTGTGCTTATCCGGATGTCCGTGTCGGTCTGGACGACGGTATCACTGGTCTGCGCATTGCCTATTGCCCCGCGCCTGCGGGTGTACAGGTTGAACCCGAGATTGCCAATGCCGTCCAGCACGCGGTAACGCTTCTGGAGGCGCTCGGGGGGCGCGTCGAGGAAACGGACGTGAAGCCGCTTTCGGGCTACGTGGAGAGCAGCATGCACGCGATCCAGTGGGCGGTGTTCTTTGCACAGCGGGTCCGCCAGCTCCATCCTTGCGCGCGGCCGCAGCTCGATTCGGATGTGCGTGTGCTCGCCGAGATGGGCGAGCGCGTCATCACCTCAACCTTCGTCGATGCGCTTCAGGCGCGCCACGCACTCACGGTTGCAATGACCGCGTTCTTCGACGTGTACGACCTGCTGGTGACACCGACGTTCCATTGCAGCCCGCCATTCGCGCCGGGGCTGCCCGAACATCAGCGCATGGCACCGCCTTTGACGTCATGGTGCAACCAGACCGGACTGCCGGCGGCGAGCGTGCCCTGTGGTTTGCCGGGTGGATTGCCGACCGGCTTGCAGTTCATCGGGCCGCCTGGGGGCGATGTGTTGGTGTTGCGCGCGGCACGCGCGTACGAATCCGCACGCGGTGCATTTCCGACTCCTGTAGCGGCCATGCAGAACCAGACCGGTGATGCGGAGGTTCGAACGTGAATTCACTCATTACGAAAATCGTCATTCATCTCGTCGAGCGGCGTGCCGAGTTGTGCGTGCCACTTAACCCGTCGCATCGACAGGTCGTGGCCGCGGCCGTACTGAGACTCGACGGCTGGCACACGGATGCGCCCCTTGCGGCGCTCGAGGCGCTCTACGAGCTGGGCGCCGAGCTTGGCACGTTGCTGACCGCACGCGCGCGATGGGCGCTGGATGTCGAGGCATCGGCGATCCAGGCGTACGGCAAGGCGGCGCTGGTGGGCGGCGCGGTACCGCTCGAATGTGCGGCGGCGCTCTTGCATCCGCGCATGGGCAAGGCCATGCGTGCGTGCTTGCCGGGTGCCGCATCGTTGATCCCGTCGGTCACCAAGCGAGGCGCGCCCGGCGCGTGCTTGGACATTCCGCTGCACGGGAGCACCGACATGTGGAGCTTCGAGCACTTTGACACGGTATCGCTGGCGTTGGCTGATGCGCCTGCACCGAACGAGATCGTGGTGGCGATTGCGCTGGCAGACAGCGGTCGGCCGCTCGCACGGGTGCGGCCGGACTGAATCACAGCTGCTGCCGAGGCAACCGCGACATCGACAAACAATCACAAAGATGAAGGAGACGCTATGCAGATAAGGAAATTTCGGGGTGCCGCAATGAAGTGGGCGGTGACGTTTGGCATGTGCGCATGCATCGGAATCGCACATGCACAATCATCGGTTTCGTTGTATGGGTTAGCCGACGCATTTGTTGGTGAATTGCATCCGGCTGGGGCCGCGGGCAACGCGTGGCAGGTGGGTTCCGGCGGGATGACGACGTCGTACTGGGGGATGTCAGGCGCGGAGGATTTGGGCGGCGGCACGAAGGTCGTCTTCACGCTCGAGAGCTTTTTTCGTATCAACGGCGGTCAGGTCGGCTCGTTTCCCGGGCAGTCATTCTTCGGGCGCAATGCCTTCGTCGGGCTGAGCGGCCATTTTGGGGAGCTGACGCTGGGGCGCAATACCGCGCCGCTGTTCGTCTCGACGCTGCTGTTCAATCCGTTCGGCAATTCGTTCGTGTTCTCGCCGATGGTCGTGCACGGTTTCCTTGGTTCGGCCATGGGCGCGGCGTCGCTCCAGAGCGATACGGCCATCGACAATTCGGTGCTGTATCAGACGCCGGAGGTGGCGGGTCTGTCGGCAAGCCTGCTTTACAGCAACGCCGGCATCGCCGGTCACGCCGGGCAGGCAAACTATAGCGCGAATGTGTTGTACTTCGCCGGCCCGTTCTCCGCGACGGCCGCCGTCCAGAGTCTGCATACGGCCTCGCTGTTTCTTAACGGCGCTACCGCGCAGACTGCCTGGATGGTGGGCGGTGCGTATCGTGTTCGTGCGGTCAAGCTGTTCGCGCAATACGAGCGCGTGGACAACAACAATCACGTCACGGACGACACGGTGCAACTCGGCGCCAGTATCCGCATCGGGCTTGGGAATGTACTGATGTCGTGGGCGGGAACACAGCGACGCCCATCGATCGGAGATCATCTCCGTTGGTCGACGCTCGCGCTCGGCTACGACTACCCGCTGTCCAAGCGCACCGATGTGTATGCAGCTTGGCGCTATGACACGATTACCCACGTGTCGTCAGGTAATAGCGTAGGCGCCGGGATGCGGGTCAAGTTCTGAGTTGCGCCACATCGTTGCAGCAGAAGGCGGCCGGGCCGGTATCCGACCTCGGCCGCGTCGACCATGCATTGAGTCAATGGAGCAGGATGTGTTCTGCCTCGATTTTGGGGCTCGCGGTATCATGTCTCAACATCTTCATGAACATTTCACGACTCATGGTTTTGTCGAAAGTCCGCCGCGCGAGTCGCAAGCCGCTCACGAAAGGCGACCTCCTGCCATTGCCCACCGCGAAGGTCCGTGCGTTGTCCCTCGAAAATCATATGGCGCTGGCCACTGTACGAGCTGGTCACGGGCAAGAGGAACACATCAGCTGCCTGCTACGGGTGGTCTATCTTGCGTTCTATCTGCGCGGCGAGACCGAGGCGGGCGGAGATTTGAATCTATACCGGCAGGCCGAGGCCGCGTTGGACGCCTGCATCGCACGCACAGAGCAGGGTGCCGATTGGCTGTTGCTCGATCGCGAGCAGTCCACGGTCGAGCAGATCCTGGTCATCCATGACGAGCAGTTGGCGGCCGTGCCGATGCACAGATACTGCGCTGCGTGGGAAAATCTCCAACGATTCATGACCGGACAGACATCGTCACCGATTCCGACGTTGAAGGCAGCGCGGTGAAACGGAATAGTTTCCCGTAAGCGATTCCCGAGCGCATCCTCCAAGCCTGTGGAGGGCTCACGCGGCATCCATCCATATGGACGCAAGGGCGTTGCCAGACCTTGACGCGGCGGACCACGGTCCGCCCATGTATACGCATTGCCAAGATACTGGCTTGAACCGACGGAATGTCCCGTCGGCAAGACGGGTTTGGTGCGTGGTCATCCTTGCTGCTTGAATGCCTTTCAGTTCCGGCCATGTTCGTGCCGGGTATGGAGGGCGAATCATGTCTTGGAATGATGACGGAACGCGGACGATCTTGCGCCGCCGGCAAGTCGAGCAATGCACGGGTCTATCGAGATCGACGATCTACAAGCGCATGCGAGACGGAACGTTTCCTTCGGCCATTGCGCTCGGCGGGAGGAGGGTGGGGTGGCGGGTGGCCGATATCGAACAATTCCTGGCAGATCCCACGCGGTACCGCGCACCCCGTGCGAACGAGGTAGATGAGCAGGGAAGTGGCGATGACGCGCGATGATCGGCTGGCGTCGCTCGATGAGCGCCTACGCAACTGGGGGCAGTCGAATCGCGGTTCATACGATTCCAGCGATGCCGAGCTTGTAACCCGAGCGTGGCGGACGTTGCCGCCACGAAATCGCGACCTTTTGAGGATGGTCTACCTCTGGCATGCGAATCGGGAAGTCGTGTGCCGACGGCTGAAGATTGCTCGCCATCCACGTCATCTATTCGATCTCGAGCTCCGTGCTGCGCGCTCCGCGCTTGCTCGCGCACTGGAGCAAGGAACGACACAACGTGACGTTCGGTGATGTTCGCTCGATGAACATTGGGTGATGTGAAATGGATGAGGTTGTTGCAGCACGGATGGCATGTGCTTCGTCTGCAGGGTCACGGGCACGAGGACGTCCATGGAGAGTGTGAAATAAATGCAGGAATATCGAGGAATTGCGCGGCGCGACCAGGCACTCGGGTCATCCCGTCGATGAACGTAGGCGCTTGAATCGCCGTGATGGTTGACCTACAGTGAAGCCAACAATCTGATCCGGTCAACGTGCGTTGCACGACCGAGTACGCGTTAGCGGCCCCGAAGCATCGATGTCCGTGTAATGGTGCGCCGTAGCGTGCATGAGAATGCCTGCGATTGGCCAGTGATTCGCCTGCGATTCCTCTGCAATTGGCCCGCAATCGCGGGCTTTTTGTTTTCTGGTCTGGGTCAGAGATTTCCCGTGAACTCGCGGCGGCCTTTGTGGCGCAGCGGGTTCTCTTTTCCATGCAAGGCTGTCGATGCTCGGAGCCTCATTCCGAGGAAAGACGGTCATGAAATCGCTTCTGGTGGCTTCGGCCCACGGTGGTACGGGCAGAACGACGCTGGTGTGCCAGTTCGCTCATTATCTTCGTCTCGTTCGTGGGTACCGGGTGTTGGTGCTCGATCTGGCTGAGCCGGCATCGAGTGCCAATTCGCTCACACGCGGTGCGGGCGTGCGCATGTCGAGGCGCGGGTCGCTCGATGTTCGGTCCGATCGATTGCCTGACCCAACCAGACCGTGCATGGGTGTGCTCGCCGCTTCCGAGATCGCCGGCATTGCGGATCGAGCCGACCCGACCGGCGCGCGATGTTACGCCAACTTGCGACATCTGCTGTTCCAGGTCGATCCCTTGTTCGACCTTTGCCTGATCGATAGCCCGCCGTGGCCCGATTCGCGTGCCCTATGTGCGGCAACACTCGTGGATGCGTTGATCAGTCCGGTGCTGCTGTCGCCCGACACGACGGAGCAGGTCATCGATTTCGTCAATGGCAGCAACGGTGTGCGCAGTGTACGCGCCCGACTCAATCCGTCGCTCCGCTTTATCGGCATCGTACCCAACTGTGTCGAGCCGACGCCGCAACAGCAGACCCAGCTTAAGCGGTTCGAAGCGTTCATGGGCGCGTGGCTGGTTCCACGTGATCAACGTCCGGGCAGCTTTCTACTGCTGCCCCGCTTCGACGCCATTTCGCACGCGCAGGCGCGTGGGATATCGGTTGCAGATCAGATCCAAGGCGATGTGGCGGTCCATCGCGAATGGCAGGCGATGAGTGCGTGTTTCGATGCACTTGCTCGACGATTCGAGCCCGTGCGACGAGCACCGTTGCAGCTGGAATGCAGTGAGGCGTGTCATGTGTAAGTCAACGGTAATTCCGGACGCGAGACGAACCGGGTGGTGCCGTGTGGTCTCGATTGCCGTCGTGCTTGGCGCACTGATGGGGTGGTCCGATGTAACGCAAGCGGACGATTGGGGCTGTCAGGTGATGTTGTGTCTGTCCAACCCCGGTGGTCCGGAGCAATACGCCGAATGCGTACCGCCAATCGAACGATTGTGGGCAGCGCTGCGACACAGCGATCCTTTTCCAACCTGTGATTCTGATGCAGGTGGTACGCACCGCAGATCGGTAACCGACATGTTCGCTCGTGTGGGCGGTTGCAGCGAAGACTTGCGGTACTGGGGCGGCGACCCGGAGCCGAGCGAACCGTTATGCCGAGCGATCGGTGTGGTCGATGCCAAGCTCGACAATCAACGCTATCGCCGTGTCGGGTGGGGCATCGACGGACAGGGGGCGGCGAACAGGGAATTCCACCGCGCAGGCAGCACGCAGTCGGTCCATCACCCCGCGAAGTCGGCCGCGCCTCTCCTGCAGCAGGTCGATAGGACTGTTTGGAGGAATCGATGATGCCGCTCGATTTCATGTCCCTCGCGCAACGCTGCGCGCCGCAGATCGACTCATCCACGATGGCGGCAATCGTGCGAACCGAATCAGGATTCAATCCCTACGCGATTGGCGTCGTACACGGCCGACTGCTCCGGCAACCATCGAGTGCCGCCGAAGCGGCCGCGACGGCCCGTGCACTGGCGGAAAGTGGCTGGAATTTCAGTGTCGGGCTCACGCAGGTGAATCGGGTGAACTGGGCGGCCTATGGCATGACTCCCGAAAACGCGTTCGAGCCGTGCCGAAACCTGGCGACAGGTGCGGCGATTCTTCACCGCTGCTTTGTCGCGGCGGCAAAGTCCGGACAGTTCCATGCAGTAACCGATTACCAGGTAGATGTTCAAGCCGCGCTGCGCGCGAGTCTGTCCTGCTATGCCAGCGGCAATTTCTCGGCGGGCTACCGAATGGGTTACGTACAGCGCGTTGTGGGGATGGTGGGGAGCGTCGCGACGCAATCCTCCCTGAAGCCGTCCGTACCGGCGATTGCGCCTATTCCAGTGTTGCCGATCGATTCGGTGCCGTCAATCCAGTCACCACGCTCGCGATCTCCGATTCAGCGGCGATTGCGACGGGATGACGACGAAGTGAATGCAGTGTCACCCGCTATGAGTGAGCAACGCGAACCGGGCGCGAGTGCAGTGGTGTTTTAACGCCGCGTATTAAGAGTCAGGCAGAGGGAAATCGAACCGGAGTTGGACATGTATTTAGGAATGCGACTTAATAAAACGAGATTGGATGTACGGGCGATACGATTCACATCCGATCGAAACGCGGCTCGCGAAATCGCGCTCGCCGCTGCGTTCATGATGTTTGTTGTTCCGGCATGGGCGCAAATCTCCCAGGTCAATGCGCTGCTGAACATGATCCAGACGACGCTGTTGAGCGTTGGCGGCGTGATCTGCTCAATCTCCATTATCTGGGCGGGTTTTCGGATGATGTTCCAGCACGCCCGGTTCGGCGATATCGCGAATGTATTTGTCGGCGGCCTGTTCGTGGGATGCGCGACGGTCATCGCCGGCATGTTGATCCCGACGAGCTGATCCGGGGGCGCCGAACCATGCACTCACTCAAGGATCCCGTCTTCAAAGGCTGCACGCGTCCCGCGATGCTCTGGGGTGTGCCGCTGGTTCCATTCTTGACGATCGGCGGAGGCATGCTGATTCCCGCCATCTGGGCACTGCTGGGCAGCCCACCGCTGGGCGTCGCGATCCTCTTGCTGATGGTCCCGGTGTTCGTTTTGATGCGGGCGATCACGCGTCGTGACGATCAGCGGCTGGCGCAGCGCGCGCAACGGATTCGCATGGCGCTGCACCAGCGCAATCGCCACCTCTGGGGCGCGCATGCTTACGTGCCGGTGCGCCTGAAGAGGAGGGCATGACATGCCGGCCAGATCGAAAATCGTGTCGGTCGCGAACCGGGAAGTACCGCTTGCCGGCTTTATCCCGTACTCGACGCATGTGACAGATCACGTAATCAAGACGCGCGAAGGCGATTACCTGCAGATCTGGAAGCTCGCCGGCATCGCCTTTGAGGCGGCCGATCCCGCCGACATCCTCGCACGACATGAGGGGTTCAACCAATTCGTACGCGGGCTCGCGGGCGGCCACGTGGCGCTGTGGACGCATCGTTTGCGTCGGCGGGTGTCAGATGGGCTTTCGACACACTACAGCAACCGCTTCTGCGAGGAACTGGCGACACGCTACTACGCGAGCTTTGCGGGCTACCGGATGATGGCCAACGAGTTGTATCTGACGGTTGTCTACCGGCCAAATCGAACTCGCCTGGGACGTGTCGTCAGCCGTGCAGCACGCCGCACGCGCGACGATATTCGACGCGATCAGCTTGACGCACTGAAGGTCATGGCAGAGCTTGCCGAGCAGGTCGAATCCAGCCTCAAACCGTACGAACCGATTGGGCTTGGTGTTTATCGACCGCCGAGCCCCGTCGGGCAGACTTCGCGCCGCTATTCGTCAGCGCTGGAACTGCTCGGCTATCTGGTCAATGGGGTCTGGGAGCGTGAGCCCGTGCCCGCCGGGTCGATTCGTGAGGTGCTGCCGACTTCGCGGCTCTTCGTGGGTGCCGAGAAAGTCGAGATTCGCATGCCGACGAGAACGCGCTTCGCGGCGATGCTCGACCTCAAGGATTATCCGGAAGAAACCGAACCGGGCATGCTCAATGGTCTGCTATACGAGGACTTCGAGTACGTCGAAACGCAGAGCTTCACGATCCTGGACAAACCCACGGCGAAGGAGGTGCTCGAGCGCCAGCGCAATCAGCTCATCGCCGGCGAGGATGCCGCCGTGTCCCAGGTTGAAGCGCTCGACCGCGCGCTTGATGACCTCATCAACGGCAGTTTCGTTCTCGGCGAGTATCACTATTCATTGGCGGTGCTCGGCGACACCCTGGGCGAGCTGTCCCGAAGCGTCGCCAAGGCGCGTACGCAACTGGCCGATGCCGGCTTCCAGACGGCGCTGATCGATCTCGTCGCTGACGCAGCGTGGTTCGCGCAACTGCCTGCCAACTGGCGCTACCGTCCGCGCGAGGCGAAGCTCACGTCGCGCAATTTTTGTGGCCTGTCGAGCCTGCACAACTTCGCGACGGGCAAGCGCGACGGCAACCCGTGGGGCGAGGCGATCACGATCGTCAAGACACCCAGCGGCCAGCCGCTCTATCTGAACTTCCACGCGACACCGGACAAGCAGGATTCGCTCGACGAGAAGGCGCTCGCGAACACCCAGATCATCGGTCGGGCCGGGGCCGGCAAGACGGTGCTCGAGCTGTTTCTGCTCGCGATGGCGACCAAGTTCGGCGTCACGGTGGTGCTGTTTGACAAGGATCGCGGCACGGAGATCGCGATTCGAGCAATGGGCGGGATCTATACCGTATTCCGCCGCGGCAAGCCAACCGGACTGAACCCGTTCCAAATGGCGCCGGATGAGGCAGTGATCGATTTCTGGGAGCGTCTTGTCCGCAAGCTTGTCGATGTCGGTGCGCCGTTGTCCGCGAAGGACGAGCTCGATATCTCGCGTGCCGTGCGCGAAGTCGCGCGGATGGATGAGCCGCTGCGCCGCCTGTCGATGGTCCGGCAGCTGTTGCCGAACGTCGGCGAAAACAGCCTTCATGCGCGACTGGCGAAATGGTGTGCGGGTGGGCGTCTGGGCTGGGTGCTCGACAATCCGACCGATCGCATCGATCTGGCGCAGGCGAGCCTGTTTGGTTTTGACGATACCGAACTGCTGGACGACACCGAAGTGTCGACACCCGTCACGATGTACCTGTTGCATCGGACCGAGAGCCTGATTGACGGCCGCCGCTTCATCTACGTGATGACCGAATTCTGGAAGCGGCTCAGCGATCCGGTCTTTGCAGATTTTGCGAAAAACAAGCAGAAGACGATCCGCAAACAGAACGGGCTGGGGATTTTCGACACCCAGTCGCCGGCCGATGTGCTGGGCAGCGACATCGCGCGTGCGCTGATCGAGCAGAGTGCGACATTTTTCTTCCTGCCGAATCCGCGTGCCGACTACGACGATTATGTGCACGGCTTCAAGCTGACCGAAGCTGAATTCAATATCGTGCGCAACCTGGGTGAGAGCAGTCGCCTGTTTCTCGTCAAGCAGGGCCATCGCTCGGCGATCGGCCGGCTCGATCTCGCCGGGCTCGGGGATGTGCTTGATGTGCTCTCCGGCACGACTGACAACGTGGAGCTGCTCGACACGATCCGCGCTCAGCTTGGCAACGCCCCGCAGGATTGGCTACCGGTATTCCATGACGCGCTCGCGAAGCGCCGTGCAGCGCAAGTCGGCGCGCGCCCGTCCCCTGGGCCCGCTGCAGGAGGTGCGCGATGAGCGGCCTCTTTACCGCCGTGGGCGGCACCCTCGAAAACGGTATGTCGAGCTACGTGACCAATGTGTCGTCGGCGCTGTCCGGGGCACTCGTGCCCGTTGCGACCACTGCCGTCACGATCTGGGTGCTGGCCTATGGTCTCGCGGTGGTGCGCGGCGAGGCCCACGAGGCGGTGCCGGCCTTTGCCTGGCGAGGGTTGAAAGTGGCGATCACGCTGGCGTTCGCGCTGAGCGCCGGGATCTACCAGCAGCACGTCGTCGGCGTGGTCAACGGGGCGACGGCGGGGCTGGCCCAGACCATCCAGAATACGGCGAACACGACCGGCGGGGGCAATTCGGGATGCGGCTCGGTCAACGCTGGTGGCGTGACGGGACAGGCCGGTGCGACCAGCATCTACGAGACGCTCGACTGCTACGACCAGCAAATCGACCTCGTGATGGACGCCTACTTCAACAAGGCGACGCACGAGGGAATCGGCCCGAGCGGTCTGGCCGCCGCGATGGGGGATTTCCTGTGCGGCCTGATTGCCGCGCTCGGCGGCTCGATCTTTTTGATCGTCCTGGCCTTCGAGGTCGTGATGGCGAGGATGCTGCTCGAACTCGTGCTCGGACTCGGCCCGATCTTTATCACGTGCGCGGCGTTTGCGCCGACCGCGCGGTTTTTCGAAGCGTGGACTGCGAAGCTCGCCAATTACGCGTTGCTGCAGGTTCTCGTCGCGGCTTTCCTTGGCATGGCGCTCACGGCATTTTCGGCTGATCTTACATCGCTCCATGCGACAAATGGCGCACCCGGCGCCGATTCGTCGGCCCTGATGCAGGCCATTTCCACCGCCCTTGACGATACCGCTCCGGCAGCTGCCGCGATTGGCATGTTTGCGACCGGCGTGTTCCTCGCGATGGTTGGCTGGCAATTGCCGTCGGTCGCGGCTGGCTTGTCTGGTGGCGCAACCCTGTCGGGTTTTGGGGCGTTTGCTGCCGGCGTGGCATCACGAAGCCTTGTCACGGCGATTGGACGCGCGTTTAGCCGTCGCGGACCAGGACCACGCTCCGGAGGTGAGATTCGCGACCGGACCGGTTCGGGTGGTGGATCCCGTGGCCGATCCAGTGGGGGATCGGATGACGGACAGGGTGGCGGTGCAGCGCCGGCTTACCAGCGCGTTGCGCGTGCGAATCTGGGCCAGCAGCGCGGTTGAAAGGGAGGGGGCGATCATGAACGGACGAAACGGATGGATGCGTGCCGCATGTGTGTGGGCGGCGTGGTACGCCGGCGCTCACGCGCAAGGGATCCCGGTCTATGACGCGCAGAGCGTGGTGCAGGCCATAGCCACTGTCGGTCAACTCAAGCAGCAGGTGCAGCAGGAAATCCAGATCTATCAGTCAACGGTCGGTACGCGCGGCTTCGGTACGCTGCTGAGCAATCCGGTCGTCGCCAGTTCGCTGCCGTCGAACTGGCAGAGCGTCTACACGGCAATCCAGAACGGTGGCTACGCGGGGCTGACCGGCAGCGCGCAGGCATTGCGCTCGGCCAGACGGATCTACAACTGCGAGGACCAGACCGGTGTCGATCAGCAACTGTGCCAGCGCGCACTCAACAAGCCCTACCAGGACAAGGCATTCGGCCTGCAGGCATACCAGACCGAACTGCAGGAGCTGAACCAGATCCAGCGCCTGGCGCAACAGATCGATGCGACGCAGGACCCGAAGGGCGTGGCCGAGTTGCAGGCGCGCATTCAGACGGAATCGACAGTGGTCGGCAACGAGATGACGAAGCTGCAGCTCTTCCGAATGCTGGCCGAGACGGAAGACAAGCTCGTGGCCGAGCAGCAGAGCGAACTGGTGCTGAGCCGGGCGGGCAAGACCAATCGGCCGCAGGACCGAATGGTGCCGGTGTCATTCGGAAACTGAGGGGACACCATGTCTACGCTGAGCGCGCTGATGTTGGCCGGATGCCTCGCCTGGAGTTTGACCGCCTGCAGCAGCGGGCCGCCGAAACCAGCATTGCCGGACGGTTTGCATCGCGTGCCGATCAACCGCGTGCCGCCCGTGCCGGACAAGCCAACGACGGTGCCCACCGCGCCGAGCCAGCCGGTTTCGCCGGATGGTGGAGCCCGCCCATGAGCGCCTCGCACGATTATGGCCGCGTGCTCGACATCGAGGCCTCGCTGACTGATCTGCAGGAGTGCTCCGAGCGGCGTGCGTGGTATGTCGCGTACGCGGCGGTCGGTGTCGCGGTGCTTTGTGCCACTGCGCTTGCGGTAATGGTGCCGTTTTATCGCGTCGTACCCTTGCCGATCGAGGTCGATCGATTGACGGGCGAAGCGCAAGTGATCGACGTGCTCGACGCGCGCCACGTGCATACGAAGGAAATTCAGGATAAGCACTGGGTCGAGAGCTATGTGCGCGCCCGCGAGCGCTACGACTGGGGACTGCTGCAGATGGACTACGACAGCGTGCTCGCGATGAGCGATGACGTCGTCGCTCGCGATTATCGCGCCATTTACAGCGGTGCCGACGCGCTGGACCGGCAGTTGGGGCCAGGTATCGAGCGGCGCGTCCGGATTCTCTCCATCACGCTGCCACCAGACGAACCGGGGCATGCGGTCGTGCATGTCGAGCGCACGTCGTTCAAGAACGGCGAAGCTCACGCCGAGCCCACGCAGCGTTTCGTGATCACGTTGGCATATATCTACCGCCCGCCCGTGTTCACACGTGAAAGTGTCGCGATCGCCAACCCGTTCGGTTTCAAGGTCAGCGCCTACAGCCGGGATGCGGAATATACGCCGCTGGCGTCCGCGGCAGGAGCCGCGTCATGAGGACACTGACTTTGACCACCGCGCTGGCGAGCCTGCTGTTCGCAGGGGGGGTACAGGGGGTTGATCTGCCCGGATGGAATGATGACTCACGCGTTCGCCAGGTGAGCTATCGGGCCGACGACGTGGTGCGCGTCGAGGCCCAGCGCGGCTTTGCGACGCACATCGCGCTCGGCCCACACGAGCATATTCAGGTCGTCGCGCCAGGAGACCGGGACGGCTGGCAGGTGGTGGCAAACAAGGGCGATCACGACGTGTACCTGAAGCCGCAGCTCGCCGCGCACGACTCGAATCTCGAAATTCGCACCGACCGGCACAGCTACAGCTTTGATCTGGTGGTGCTCCCGCTGAAGTCGAAGTTCGGCAACCGCCGCGTGATGTATCGCGTGACTTTCACCTATCCGGACGAGCTGGAGATGCAGACGCAGGGGAAGGTGGATGTCGAGCGGGTCGCGAAGCGCCTCGCGCAACCGGCAGCCGTGCGTAATGCACGATATTCGATGCAGGTCATGCCGAACGCCGAAGACATCGCGCCGACCGCGGCATGGGACGACGGACGCTTTACCTACTTGCGCATTCCGAACAACCGTCGCATGCCGGCGATCTTTCGGGTGGCTGACGATGGCACGCAGAGCGTCGTCGACAAGCACGTTGACGGCGACACGATCGTCGTGCACGAGGTGGCGAAGCGTTTCGTGTTGCGGCTGGCAGGAGAGGTGGTTGGAATCTGGAACGACGCTTACGACATAGACGGCGTACCGCCCCACGATGGCACGACGGTCAATGGCGTGAAGCGTGTGCTGCGGAGCCATCGCGATGAATGACGATACACCGCGCAATGCGATCGAGCCCGACGCCGCCGCTGGCTCGCCGTCCGGACACGACCAGAACGAGCAGACGTCAAGCATTTCTGCGGATCGTGGTATGCCGGAACTGGGGCATTACCGCAGTGCGCGTCCGCGCGCCTGGTGGCTCACGCCCGTCGGGATCGCGTTGGTCGTCGGCATCGGCGCAGTGTGGACCGTGCACGGTTTCCTCGCGCGGCACGATGCCGAAGCGAAGGCGCGACGCGATGCGGTGGCTGGCACATCGTCTCAAGGGCGCTTGTTCAAGGATCCGCCTGCGTCGTCGGGGAGCGCAGCTTCGGCGCTGGTGCCCGCAAGCCCGATTGCAGCTCCTCCGGCGTCCACGTCGGGTGCGCCTGCCCCTGCGCGTACGGTGCGCGCTGCGGCGCCGCGCAGCTACTACGATGCACCGTTGCTTGCGATGGGCGGTGGACAGGGCTCGGTGGGTGCGGAGCCCGGCGCGATGGAGCCGGGCGGGGTGGCGGGCGCGGCTGCTTCGCTTGCAGCCAGTGTAACGAGTGTCACAGGGACGCTGGCTCAAGGATCGGGGCTGGCTGGCGGCGCCCTCGCTCAGGCGCTGATGTCGAGCACAACGCCGCGTGTACAGGCCGGGACACTCGGCAATCGGAGTCTGGTGCTCGCCCAGGGCGCCAAGATCGACTGCGTGGGTGACACCGCATTCGACTCGACCGAGGCAGGCATTTCGACCTGTACGGTGACCAAGAACGTGTATTCCGACGATGGCAGCGTCGTGCTGATCGAACGGGGTTCGCAGATCAATAGCCAGTATCGCTCGAATCTGTCCCCGGGACAGAAGCGGGTGTTCGTATTGTCGGCGCGTGTCAAGACGCCCTACGGCGTCACGGTTGAAATCGACTCGCCGGCGGCCGATGCGCTCGGCCGCATGGGTATCGACGGCGATGTGGATAACCACTGGGGCCAGCGCTTGGGCGCGGCGATGCTGCTCGGCTCAGTTCAGGATGCGATCGGATATCTGTCCACACGCGGTGGCAATACCAACGGTTCGGTGGTGTTCGAGAGCACGCAACAGCAGGGCAACGACATGGCCACGCGCGTGCTTGACAGCACGATCAATATTGCGCCGACGCTCACCCAGAACCAGGGTACGGAGTTCACGATCGTGATTGCACGCGATCTGGACTTTGGATCGGTATATGCCCTGCAGCCGGAGGGTATACGATGACGCTGCACGAGCACTTGCCGCATATCTCTCGCGACCCCGTGCTGGCTCGGTTGCCTGATGATGCATCGGTTCGCGAGCTGATGCGACCTTTTGCGCGGCTGCTTGACGATCCCGAGGTGACCGAACTGGTGATCAATCGGCCGCAGCGTGCCTTGACCGAGGACTCGCTCGGCTGGCACGGCCACGATTGCCAGGATCTTGACTTCGACCGGCTGATGTCGTTCGCCGTGGCAGTGGCCACGCTGACCCACCAGGAAATATCGTCCCAGTATCCGGTGCTGTCGGCGCTGCTGCCGGACGACGCGCGTATTCAGATTGTGGTACCACCGGTCGTGCCGCAGCGCACGGTGTCGGTCACGATCCGTCGTCCGTCCTCGGACGAAAGGACGCTCGATGCGTGTCGGGACGAAGGGTTGTTCGACGAAACGGTATGGCACCGGCAGGAGAGACTCGATTCAGCGCTGTGCGCATTGCGAGCTGAAGACCGCAGGCTCGTCCGGTGCCTGGAGGAGCATGACTGGTGCGCCTTCTTCGACCACGCCGTCAGGGGCCGGCTCAACATTGCGGTGGTCGGCAATACAGGGTCTGGCAAGACCAGTTTCATGAAGACCTTGTGCCGTTCGATCCCGGCCACCGAGCGAATCGTGACGATCGAGGACGTTCGCGAGTTGTTCATCCGGCATATCGAGAACCGCGTGCATTTGCAGTACAGCAAGGGTGGGCATGGACACGCACGCGTGACGCCCGCGGATCTGATTGCGAGCGCGATGCGTATGCGCCCGGACCGTGTGCTGCTGGCCGAGCTGCGCGGCGCCGAAGCCTACGACTTCCTGAAACTCCTGACAACCGGGCATGCGGGTTCGATCACGAGTTATCACGCACCCAATGCGGCCGTCGCAATCGAGCGCTTCGCGCTGATGGCGAAGGAACACCCGGAGGCTGTCGCCTGGGACGATGCCGCACTCAAGAGGTTGCTGTTCCTGACCGTCGATGTCGTCGCGCACATGCAATCACGCCCGATATTCGATGCAGCAGGCGAGCAAACCGGCAGGCGTTGGGGCATGACCGAAGTCTGGTTCGATCCGGTGCGCAAAGCGCGCACCGCCTTCGTGTAGGCGCGGCAATGGACCATATGTCATCGCCTTTCGTTCAGCATATCAGGACGGCAGCCGTGACGGTGGCGGTGTTGGTTTGCCTGGTGGGCGGGCTCGCCGCGTCACTTTGGGGCGCGTCATTCATCCTGTATGCCAGTCTGCGGATCAATCCGCTGCATGCAGGAATGTGGGGCTGGCTCGATGCGACGTTGGCCTGGCGGGATGGGACGATGCCGAACATCGGTCGAAAGTTGGCGGGGGCAGCGCTCCTGGGCGGGCTCCTGTCCTTTGGCGGTCCGGGATTGGCTTTGCATGCGCTATGGACGGGTGCGAGCCGACGTCGTCTCTATGGCAGCGCGCGCTTTGCGAGCGAGTCGGAAATTCGCCGGGCGGGCCTGCTATGACGACGCGCTCCCTCCTGAATGCTCCACCGGCGATAGTCGTGGGTGTCTGGCGTGGTCGCTACCTGCGGTTTGCGGGCCAGCAGTTCGTGCTGCTCGCGGCGCCGGCACGCTCGGGCAAAGGCGTCGGTGTGGTGATCCCGAATTTGCTCACTTTTCCCGATTCGGTGGTGGCGCTCGACATCAAGCAGGAAAACTATGCAGCCACGGCAGGCTTTCGCCGAGCACATGGGCAGGATGTGTACCTGTTCAACCCGTTTGCCGAGGACGGCCGCACGCATCGCTACAACCCGCTGTCGGCGATCTCCACCGGCGTGTTCCGGGTGGGTGACATCCTCGCGATCGGTTATGCGCTGTATCCCGCTGGTGGCCACGACGACTTCTGGAAGGATCAGGCAAGAAATCTGTTCCTCGGCATTGTGCTCCTGCTCTGCGAGTGGCGCGACGCGCGCCGAGCCGGCAAGGGCGCGTCGATCTCTGACTTTCCCGTCACGATGGGGGAAGTGCTGCGGCAATCGTCGGGCAACGGCATGCCGGTCAAGGCCTACTTGCAACGTGCGCTGGTCCGGCACCGTGGGCTGCTCTCGGGGCAATGCGTCGATGCGTTGAATCGTTTTCTGTCCAACGACGACAAGGTACTGGCAAGCGTGCTGGCGACGTTCAATGCGCCACTCACGATCTGGGCCAATCCGCTCGTCGACGCGGCGACCAGCGCGAACGATTTCGATTTGCGCGACGTGCGCCGTCGCCGCATGTCGGTGTATATCGGCATCACGCCCGACCATCTGTCCGAAGCGGCTTTGCTCGTCAATCTCGTGTTTTCGCAGCTCGTCAACCTGAATACGAAACAACTGCCTGAAGCCGATGCGTCGCTGCAATTTCAGTGTCTTTTGCTGCTCGACGAGATGACCTCGATCGGGAAGATCCAGATCATTGCGCGCGCGGTCGCATATATGGCGGGCTACAACCTGCGCTTGCTGTCGATCGTGCAGTCGATCGCGCAACTCGAATCGGTGTACGGACGAGCTGACGCGCGCACGTTCATTACGAACCACGCGATGCAGATTATCTATGCGCCGCGCGAGCAGAAGGATGCAAACGACTATTCGGAAATGCTCGGCACGTTCACCGACCAGTCGCGCAGTGTGAGCCGCCCCAATGCGCTCCTTGGCCGCGGTGGCGCGAGCGAAAGCATTTCCGAACAGCGCCGCCCGTTGCTGTTGCCTCAGGAACTGAAAGAACTGGGGCATGACAAGGAAATCATCTTGCTCGAAAACACCAAGCCGATCCTGGCCGAGAAGATCTGCTACTGGCGCGATCCCGAGTTTGCATCGCGCGTCCTGACTGCGCCGGCAGTGCCGGCTCTGAACATGGCCCATTTCAATGCGGTTGTCGAGCGCCGATTGCGCGAGCTGCATCCCGATGAGATCGATCCGGACGGTGTGGGGCTCATCAGTTTGCCGCCCGAATACCTGGAAGTATTGCAGATGTGGGATCCGCGTGACCTGCCGCCGAACCTGGCCGACATCAGTGAGGAGGACGCCGTGGCTTACGTGGACCGGCATTTCGCGTTGCTGGGCGTGCCGGCCAGCAAGGTTGTCCAGGCAAGACGTCACCTGAGCGTGGCCGATCTGGAGGTGGCTGAACTCGATTTTGTTGAGTCGGCGCGGCGTGCAGCCGCGAGCGGCCCGCTCAGTATGGGAGTCCGGCAATGACGACATCAGAAGTGCATGATGCAGACCGTGCGCGTGCTGCGCTTGCGGTGATTCCGGCTAACGACTACGAGACCTGGGTCGATATGGCGTTCGCGCTCAAGCACGGCTTCGGCGAAGAGGGCTTTGAAATTTGGGATGCGTGGAGCCGGACGGCCGCCAACTATAACGAGCGCGCGGCTCGGACCACGTGGCGCTCGGTCAGCGCATCGGGCGGCAAGACGCTTGCCACGTTGTTCTGGCAGGCACGCCAGTATGGCTTTGACCTGAAGCAAGCGCATTATCCCGATCGCATGGTTGCGGTACTCGCGGCGTCTCCCGAGGTGCTGGCGCAACGCGCAAGGCAGCAGGAACTGCTGGAGGCACGTCATGCAGCAGTCGCTCGCGAGGCGGCGTCAATCTGGGCGTGGGCGAGGCCGGTCGGCCCGGAGCATCCCTATCTTGTGCGCAAGCGCCTTGTGCCGCCCGACACGCTGCGCGAGCTCGATGCGTTGGAACTACGTGCGTTGCTCGGCTATACACCGGCTTGCGAGGAGGAGTCGCTCGCGGGACGCGTGTTGATCGTGCCTGTCTGGAACGGACCGATCTCCACATTGGAGCTGATCGACGAACACGGGCGGAAATCGTCGCTGGCCGGTGGTGTGAAGAAGGGTGGCTACTGGATGACGGCGCCGACGCTCGTTCTCGGACACGAATCGTCGCAGATTCTGATCGCAGAGGGTATGGCGACGGCATTGTCCGCTTCACGTGCGACGGACTGGTTCGCAGTGGCGGCGTTGTCGAGCGGGAATCTGAGGCTGGTGGCGCAAAACTTGCGAGAAAAATTTCCCGACGCGGACCTGATCGTGCTGGGTGAGCTGGGTCGTGGCGAGACGCAGGCGCGACAGGCCGCGCAAGCAGCGCAGGCGCGGGTGGTCTGGCCGAAGTTTGTGCCGGACGCGCGCATCGAGGGCAACGTGCCGAACGACTTCAGCGACATGGTGGTGTTGTCGGGCTTTGATGTCGTTGGCGAATACCTGCGTGCCATGGTCTGTTCCGTTGAGAAGACGCATGGTCAAGCGGATATCGCCACCGTATCCGGTGTGACCGTGTTTGGGGGCGACCAGCATGAGGAGGGTGACAAAATGGGCAACGTCAAGGAACGGCCGTTAGTCGACGACGAAGGGACGTCGCGTCGGCGGTCCGCGAAGCGTCGTGCATCGAAACAGGCCGCGCCGGATGTGTCGGCAACGGGCGGTATGTCTGGTTCGGCACCACCACCCGCGGATCCTTCCTCTGCTGGATCGCTGGCTGGAGCCCCGTCAGTTGCCGATCCCCCGAGGTTTGCGTCGTCACGACCCCCGGTCGGCGAGCCGCTGTTCGAGCTGAGCGACGTTCCGAACGAGGTCAGGGCGTTGGCTGAGCACCGGTTCGGTTCGCCGCTCAAGATGGCCACGCCGCGTGAGAACGGTGGGCTCTATCGCGGCGAGGTATGCAACACGGAACACTATCTGCTCCAGGAGGTCGCGACGCGTAGTGTCGTGTTCCACCGCAAGGATCAGCTGACGTTCGTGTCCGAACGGTTGAAATGGATGGATGAACACGCGCGGTTAAATGGGGCCGAGCTACAGGTGGGTTACGACGGTAGTCAGGCGAAGGTCTATCCGTGGGACCGGGCCCGCGATCTGCTCGACCGCATGGTCGGTTCGCTGAAGAAATCCGCCCGCGAGCTGAATTACAGCCCCAATCTGGAGGGGATGCTCGATCAGCTGCAGGCGAGATCCTGGGCACGCATCCGGGAAGCGCGGGCCGCCGCGCTTGAAAAGCCGCGGGAACAGGAGGTATCTCGCGAAACTGGCTCGACGCCCGACCGATAAGGTACACCAACATAGCGAGCACGTGCGACGCGAATCCTGAAAATGCGAGGGGGTGACATGGCCCAGAAGAGTTCCGCAGACCAAGTCGATCCGGTTATCAACAGGATCGAACCGGATTGGGCGCACGACAGTGGCAGCCTGGCTGCATCGGATGCGCGTCGGGACAGGTTGGAATCGGCCGCGAAAGAGGCCGTATCGGCTCGGCGCCGACAGGAGTTCGACGCGGCCCTGGCGAGAGTGCGGGAGAAGGTAGTCCACGAAGATGCCACCACGTCGCGGCGGGCCGAGGCTCAACCACCGCGTGGGATGCCAGCCGAGGCAGATCGCGCAAGTGTGCCGCTCGATCAACCGCCCGAACGCGTACGCAAGCGTTATCTACGCGCGGGCAATCGGTATTTCCTGAAGGACGCGCCGTATCAGCTTGCGTTCGAAGACCTGGGGCCCTGCATTGTCACCGAGCATAACCGACCGGACGTGGTCGAATCGATAATCGACATGGCGCATGTGAAGTCGTGGCGTCGCATTCGAGTGTCAGGGCACGAGCTGTTTCGTGGCGAGGCATGGCTGCAAGGCACGCTGCTCGGTATCGAGGTGAGCGGCTACGAGCCCAAAGCGGCTGATCTGGCGCGTCTGGCGGATGCACGCCTGGCGAGGTTGGACAAGCGTATCGAGGTGGCAGCGCAAGTCGGGGCGCCTGCTGCCGCAAGCGCGCCGGGTCGCGCGGATGCACGAGCGGTGGCTTCATCTGCGCCTCCGGTCGATGCAAGCCTGGCCGTCAACCAACTTCCTTCATCTGCACCACGCCGTCCGTCCATATCTGAATCGGTTATGCCCGAAGGAACCCAGAGCGCTGCAAACGACGAGGTCGATGGCCCACGGCGCTATGTCGGGGAACTGCGTGAGCACGGTGGCGCGCCATACCAGCACAATCCGGCGCGCAGCGACTCGTATTACGTCGTGTTTCGCGACGAAACTGGCGTCGATCAGGTGGTGTGGGGTGTCGATCTCGAGCGCGCGGTGCGTGAAGCGAATGCGCAAATCGGACAGCAGGTGATGCTCGAGAATCTCGGCAAACGCGTCGTGACGGTTCGAGCGCCCATTTTGAATGACGAAGGACAAGTGATTGGCGAAGACGAGAAAGACGTTTACCGCAACATTTGGCAGGCGGAGGTCATGCAGCGGGGGCGTGAATTTTCCGTCGCGCGGCAACCAGACGACCTGACGGGCGACGAAGCACGACCTACTGATTCACACGTCGCCCCAATCGGGGTGCCAGAGCTGCACGACAATCACGACGCGCGCCATTCAGACAATGAACGGGCGTTGCATCTGGCCGTGCTGACGGCAGCCATGCGCGAGCAGGGTTTCAGCCAGCGTTCCGTTGCTCGTGTGCAAAAGCGCGCGGAGCGCATGTTGGTAGCCTTCCAGCGCGAGGGCATTCCGGTACCGACGCCGAAGATATTCGACCCGAACGCACCATCGGACCGGAATCGCTACAAGCAGCAGACTTCCGGACGCACGCGAACCCGCGAGATCGAACGTACGCCAGGTGAACCGTCCCCGCCATCACCAGCGCGCTGAGGTGAATCGTGGTCGGTCGCGGGCGTCTATGCGTCGAACTCGGGCCCATCCGGTCGCGCTGGGACGACTGGTGTGCTCGCCGGGGTTTGACCGCAGGTGAAGGCGTGCGCCAGTTGGTTGCAACTGCGATCTGCGACGATGCGGCCGGGGACACTGGCGCGACCTTGTTTGGCTTACCTCGACCGGTCGTCGGGGAGCCGCGCACGCGTATCGAAATCCGGCTGACCGTTGCAGAACGGAGTGCGGTCGAACGGCGCGCGACGGCAATGGGACAGCACGGCAATCGCTGGATCGTGTCGCTGATTCGTGCGCAATTGACCCGAGAGCCGCAGTTGGGCGAACTCGAATTGCACGCCCTGTGCGTATCAAACCACAACCTTGCCGAGATCGCTCGCGTGTTGGGGCAACTCGCGCGGGCCGACTCGGCAGAGCCGGTGAATCGCGATTTGCGGTCTGAATGGGTGGACTTGCGCAGGCGCGTTGACGCGCACTTGCGTACGACGGCTGCCGTCATTCGCGCGAACCTCGATCGATGGAGCCGCTGACATGCCTTACCCGAAAATCTACATCGATGCGATGCTCGTGAACTGGGGTGACCGCCTGTTTCAGGAGCCGCTACGACATGCGCGTGCAGCGCGGCTCTCGCATGTGGATATTCGCAATGCCGCTGCTCTCGTGCGCGCTCGGGTCGCCCGCATGCTCGGGCGTACCCCGGAGGTCATGGTCAAGATCACCAACAAGGCGGCGAGTGCGCAAGGCATGGGAGCCGTGCGTCGACATTTGCGCTATATCTCCCGTAACGGCAGGATCGAGCTGGAGGATCAGAACGGCAACCGTATTGAAGGCAAGGATGCGCTGGGCGATCTCGTGAAGACCTGGCAACTCGGCGGCTGGGGCATCCCCGAGACCAGTACGCGGCGTGAAACATTCAATATCCTGCTGTCGATGCCGCCCGGAACGGATCGAAAAGCCGTGCGCGATGCGGCGCGCGATTTCGCGGCGCGTGAGTTCGGCGACGGGCGTGCGTATGTTTTCGCCGCGCACGACGACGAAGCGCATCCGCATGTTCATCTGAGCGTCCAGGTACGTGGCGCTGATGGGCGCCGCCTGAATCCGCGGCACAAGGATCTGCAGCGATGGCGCGAGCGCTTTGCGCAGGAACTGCGGGAGTATGGCATCGAGGCGAATGCGACGCCGCGGCGTGCGCGCGGCATAACGCAACGCTATCCGAAGCAGGCCGTCATTCATATGGTCGCACGCGGCGAAACGCCGAGGTACTGGAAATCGCTGCTGACTGATGCTCAACGCGATGCACGATGGGTCGCGCAGGGCGGCGTATTCACCGCGTGGCGGGAGATGGCCTACGCGATGGCAAGATCGCGCGTGCGCGAGGATCACTTGATGGCCGTTGAAGTGGCATACTTCGTGGGGTCCATGCCGGTGCAACGAGAGCGTCCAGTGGTTGGGCACAATCCGGCTACTGGGCGTGAGCAGCCGACCGGACCGGGGCCGGACTTGGATCGGTCCGACGAGGCGACTCGGGATGTGGAGCGTTGATGTCTGGTGCATGGGATGGCAGCCACCGTGCTGCGATACCCGATCCCGAGTAGAGGAACATCCGGAACACGATCAGTTGCATGGCGTCTTTCGCTCAACCGGGGCCGTGCTCGTCTGGCGTTGTGGAGCCAGGCGATGATCCGTTGAGCCTGTTTCGACGGCGATTGGACCGGTTGCGAGAACATTGCTCGTCTGGTGCATCGGCACTGCTCTCCTGAGGCGCCCTATTTAGTCATGGTCGGCGAACCATGCCGGTCCGGCCTTGAAGGTCGCAAAGAGCAGAAACAGAAACGCGATCGCGAGAAGCGGGATGCCGTAGAGCGCCACCGGGAAAAACAGGATCAACTGCAGCGCTGATCCGCAGAAACCGTATGTCGCACCCGTACCCCGAACGTTTTCGTAGATTAACCGGAGCACTACCGCAAGCCCCATTGCCATGAGTACGAGGCCGCTCCACGTCGGTTCGTGCCGCAGCAGTGCGGTTCCCCATCCGAAAAATCCCCACCACATCAGATTGATGCCGATCGCAGCGAGCCAAAAGCCACGCACCGTGAAAAAGCGGTAGCCATACTGGCGTCGAACATGGTGGCTAAAGAGCTGAACGCTCTTTGCAATAACGATGATTGTGCCGAATACGATCGAAAGTTTAAGAAATGCCACGGAACTTCCCTCCGGAGATCGACCCGGTGGAGGGCCTCCTTGGTCGACGTGAGGGGCGCAGTGAAAGGTGATGTGTCGACCGCCATCTCTTCCAATATAGATGTCCATTGGCTAAACGCAATAATCTCGTTCTCTGGAATATTCCAGGGTGATGCTCGCGGTGAGCGCAATTTCGGTGTGCTTGGCACGGCGCGAACGGCAAGAACAATGGCATCTGCTCAAAGTGACTATCGTTTCACGGTGTAGCGCAATGGCGCCCAAACCCGGCGCAAGCCTATCCTGCCATACCTCGATTTTCATGTTGTTTTCGGTATCGAGCGTGACTTCCGTGCGCGCGATGTGCAAGCCCTGTGCAACAGGAATTCGCATCCGCGTAATCGCAGTGCGTTGGGCGTTTAACGACGTCGAGCAAAAAGACGCGTGGTCGGTGCTTGGCCGATTGGTCCCGAGCGCATCGGATGTCGAGACGTGGAGAGTTGATGTCAGCGCGCGTTGAGTGGAGAGTGCGCTCGACGCATCGCACCGTGTTGTTTAGGCGATACTCGTGTGCGATCCGCAGTCGCATGGCTGTCAAGGTGTGCGCAGAGCGGACGCACGTGCATGGCACCGGCGTAGCAATGGCAGGGCAAGACGGGTGAGTATCGTGTTCGCGCGTTAGTGACATCGAACGCGTTCCGGTTGTCCTTCAGTGTGAACCGACAAGGACACGATGTTCACTGCGCTTCGCGCCCGTGTGCGCGAATGAGAACGCGGGCGAAATTCCGTGTGAATCGGGGAAACATCGGGTGAGGGCAGAAAAAATATTTTTTGTTCCGCCATATTCCTCTGCATTCCGATGTATTCCGTCCTCATCGAAAACTGCATGAAACGGGTGTTGACGGCGCGTAAACGCGTGCGCAAGATGCAGTGAAGGTCGTGCGTCGGAGTGAGTCATGTCGATTGCCAGGAGTTTCACGCGAGGGCAGTGGGAAGCACTTGGACGCAGGCTGGATGCGCTGCCGGAAAAAGCGAAAGATGAGCAATCAGTCAAGGTGGGAGATGGTGTCGAATCCATACGGACACAGATCGTGGCGGCGCGGGAGAAGGGATATACGTTGCATGAACTAATAGAACAGGCCGCGCAGGAAGGCATCGACGTGAATCTCAATTCCCTGAGATATGCGATGCGCCGCGCGGATGGAAAGGGAAGAATTCGACCGGGCAGACGGGACGCGGCACGAGAGCAGGTGACGGCGCCTGCTCGGGGCAGGAAGTCAGCGCGAGCCGATGCTCCACGCGATAACCCGCAACGCACTGGACTGCAGCAGAAGGAGGGCAAGGGGGTAACCAAGCTGGGGCAACAGGTACAGGGCTTCCTCGGATTTCCGATCAGCCCGGATACCGAGAACTTGTAGAGGTCTCGCATGGCAACGGAAAATCCTCCCATCTATATGGTCGGTGGCGGCAAGGGCGGTGTTGGCAAGAGCTTCGTGACGCTGGCGCTGGTCGATTACCTCCGATGGATGGATGTCAATGTCGTGCTGGTGGAGACGGACACGTCCAATCCCGATGTCATGAAAGCGCTCCACGACGAAATCGAATGCGGGTCATGTGATCTGGACGACGCCAGCGGCTGGATCGACTTCGTCAATTTTTGCGATATGCACCGGGACGCGACCGTTGTCGTCAACACAGCAGCGCGAAGCCAGACGGGTGTCGCGCAGTACGGCGGGACGCTCGCCAGCACGCTCGATGAGCTGGCCCGGCGTCTCGTCGTGTTGTGGGTCATCAACCGGCAGCGCGATAGCCTCGAATTGCTTCTGAAGTTCGGTGCGACGTTCCCGAATGCGGTCACGCATGTCGTGCGCAACGGCTATTTCGGGCCACCGGAAAAATTCACCCTGTATCGGGACTCGCAATTGCGCAAGGCCGTCGAGGCACAAGGCCAGTCGCTGGATTTTCCCGATCTTGCGGATCGCGTCGCTGACGAACTGCGTAGCCAGCGCTTGTCGGTACGCAAGGCGGCGGAAACGATGCATATGGGTGAGCGGGCGGAACTGCTGCGCTGGCGCGTGGTGTGCAGCACGATGTTCGCCAAGGTGACGGCTCATGCGTAACAGGCGGGCGAGGTCGCCTGATGCGCTCGCCCGCCTATTTCTCGAGGTCACGGGTGAGTTGCCCGACGATACCAGCCTACTGCGGATACGGCGGGTTTCCGGTGCGTTGAGCTTGCGGGACAACGACGCGTTGTGGTCGATGATCGTCGTGCTCGAATATTACGCTCGGCTTTACGAGGCAATGCCCGACCGTATCCGCAAGGCCGGGGATGGCAGCTTCGAGGCAGTGCGTCGGGAAGCCGAGGAGGCGACCGATGCCTTGATGCGCCAGCATCGCGACGCGCTCGCGCGCTGCAAGGCGACGATCCAGTTGGCCGAGGGCATGATCCGGGAACACGAAGCGAGGTATCAGGTTGCGCTTGCGGCGCTCAATGAGGGATCGATAGCCGCGCTCGCGAATGGGATGGCCAACCGGGTCGCGAAGATTGCCGGTAACCGCCTTGTCGGTGCAGCGGCGGTGGCGGCGCGGGACCAGCGGGAGCGGATGGACGAGGCGGCGAGCCTGTTTGAGCGGGCGATAGCGGAAGCCGTGAAACGGGTGCAGACGGGTATCGAAGTGACTGAACGGCGTTTGATTCGGGCGCTGAGCCGCCTATTGGTCGTCGCGGCTGGTCTATTTGTGATGCTGGTCGCTGCTGCATTTTGGGTGGGCGAACACGCTCGATAGACGGTACTCCCCGCTTGCGTGCGAGCACAGGCGGGCAGTGGACGATCACGCGGTGTGTTGCATGGCTTCGGCATTCGCTATGCTGGCGGAGGTTGGGAAGGGCCACGCCGGGTGGTGTTCGTTCGCCGGCGCAGTGTCAGCTGCAGTGCTAGCTGCCTGCGCGTTGGCTTCGTTTGCACTGGCCACCTTCGGGTTTTCCGCTTCATCCTCGTCAGCCTCATCGTCCAAGTCGTTCATCACGCCGAGGGCACGGATTGGGGGCATTTCCCGATCGGTGAGGATTTCCGGGAGCCATGCGGCTTTTGCCAGCCGCAGTTCGGCAGCGGCAGCGGCATCGCCCTTTTTCATCTTGCTGAAGTCAAGGGCAATCTTGGGAGAAACTGCCCTGCATGGCTACGTCCACGATCCGCGCCTTGCTGACGTGGTCGAAATACGAGGCGCGGGTCGGCGTCCAATATCGAGTCATGTCGAGTTCTTCGGCCAGCATTCGGTACGAGTGGAGCACGTCGAACGGGGCGAGCCCTTCACGCTCGCTGTTCTCGATCAATGAAATCGCGAGGGCTTTGCCTTCGCTGACGATCCGCACGGGCACCGGATAGTCGGCGGCGATATGCTTCTGCTCGAAAAGCAGGTGGAGCGCGGCTTCGCGGCGCTCGCCTGCGCAGACACCATACCGGCATTGCTTGCCGCGCGCCCCTTTCATTTCGTGAACAACGAGGTTTTGCAGCAGGCCCTTCGCACGGATATTGACGGCAAGGCTGGGAATGCCAGATAGGGGATGTGTGTGCGCGTTGAGCGGCGAGCGTCGCAGGCTCGAATACGGCACGGTCACGACTGGCTGCTCGTCGCCGAAATTAGTTTCGAGTACCCCTAGCATTCGCGATTGTCGTTCGTCGGTGCTGGCCGAATGAACAGATTGGCGGGGATCGGTAGCGGGTTGGCGTCCAGACTGCGGCCGATCAGCAGGTAGCTACAATCATCCGTTGGGTGTCCCTTAGCTGCTGGTGCCCTGGCTACGCGCAAGAGAAGAATGATGGACATCAGCCGGACCCTTGAAAATAATGGAATCGGCGGTCTGCGGGGTGTCCATTTGATTGGCAGAGAAAGTGGACAGAGCGATCTTCAGAGCGTCCATCTTTCGCCGCAAGTTTCGCATGGTCGTAAGCCCGATAAAGCCGAGCTTACGACCATGCTAGAGCATGTCAAACCGTTGCGCGTTGAAGGTTGGCTACGCCGGGCCTCGCCCGCCCTTGACCCGTCGCGAGGACGCCCGACCCGATCTAGCGCGGCTGCAAGGGCAGGACGCTACCACCACGCAGTGCGGCCAGTTCTTTGCGCAGGTTGAACACCTGCTGCAGCAGTGCAAGCTCACGGGCCAGCGACTCGTCAAGCTGTGCCCGCAGATCCTTCGCGTCGCTCTTCGCGCGGTTCAGATGGTCGGTCAGTTCGAGCTTCGGGCGCTCGGCCACTGCGTTGGCTGCATCGATCGCTTCGATCAGCTTGGCGAACTGCGGGCGCGACTTCTTGATGCAGCCCTTCTTGCGGCCCGCCTCGATCGCCACGGTGTCGTTGTTGATACGTGCATTCTTGCGCTTCTTCAGCCGCTCAAGGGCAGCATAGTAGTCGGTCATGGCGTCACTCATGCAGCCTCCGGGTTGATCAGTTTCTCTTGCGCATCAAGCAGTCGTTGCAGTGTCTGCGCCTCGATACGGTATTCGACGCTCGCCTCATCGATAGCGCGCAGCTTCTCGACCGTAGCTCGCTGCGCGTTGATCACCCGCTGAAGCTTCGACGGCACGACCACGAGGTTACGGCAGTTCGATTCAAGGCAATCCAGACGCATCCAGTCGAGCGGCGTTGATTTGCATTGTTCGACGCTGGCGCAGCCGCCCAGCACCGTCTCGCGGTACGCCAGCTCTCCGTTCTCGAACATCCTAACCGTCTGCTCGCGGGAGTAGACCGACACAGGCGACGCCTGCACGGCACGGCTCTGCGTCCATGCTGCGTGCCCACCGAACAACCGTTCGTCAGAGAACAGCACCTGCTGGGCGTACGCAAGGTACTCAGACAGGCCCTGCGTCTCGGCCCATTCCTTTGCGAAGTGAGTTTTGTCGGTGTCGATGAAGCCCTTCGCGAACGCCGAGCCACGAGCGTAGTACATGCTCATCTCCTGCGTGATGTGCTGCAACTGGCGCTTGAGCGTCGGCAGCGTCACGAGACCGCTGCGGTGCGCGTACAGCGCGAGCGTGCGGCGAAGCTGATGACGCGTGAATGGCCACTGCTGCCCGACCGCGTACTTCTGCTCGTCTTCCCACGCGCGGTGCATGTCGACACGCTTCAGTTCAGCGATGTCCTCGATCATGATCGTCGGGAAGACACGCTTGCGAAAGGCTTCGACATCGTTATGTACGGTACTTGCCGCCCGGTTTGCCACGTACCCGTTGCGCAGACTCATCCGACAGAACAGCAGGTGCGAACCGTCTGTCGATTCGGCGTAGCCTTGCGCGCCGTGAGCACGATGCGCCGCGCCCGACAGGCGTTGCGCGAGCCTGACGGCGCGAGCAGCAAGTGGGCTGGTTACCCAGCATGCGCGCCTGGGACGCCCGCCCGACAGCTTGGTCGTGACGCCCTCAATGGTGTAGTGCGTCACGCCATTCAGACGGGTCTCCCTCAGGCAGTCGTACGGCAGGTTCTCCGCTTCCATCGCGCGCATGCCGGTGAGCGACAGGATGACAAGCTGGCACACCGCGCTGATCGACGCCACGAGCGACGATACGACGTACGAGGAGTTCTTGCACCCGAAGTGCGCAGCAGCCGTCACCAGCACCGCAGAAACGTCCGGATTGTCGCCAGCGTACACGCGTGCGAGGTAGGCTGACAGAGCGTCGGCGACGCCCTCAGCGACGCGGAGGTCATGCTCGGAGGTCGACAGGAAGTGCTGGTAGATCCGCGTCGGGATCACAGGGTATTGTGCGCTTTCAGCGCGTTGCGCGAAGCGTTCCAGCAGAGGCCTATGCAGTTGGGCCAGCGGCACGCGCAGCCCTGTGGTCTCGATGCCCAGACGGTGAAGCTTCTCGAGAATCGAATGAAGGCGTTGGGCCTTCATCTCCATCCCGGCTTGCGCCGCATAGTCCAAAACAACGGCGACGTTGGACAGCCCCTCGTAGAGCGTAAGCTGGCGTTCGGCGGCAAAGAACGTGAATGCCTTCAGGTAAGTTGAACTGGATTGAAGCGTACTGGACGCCGGTACCGTATCGGTCACTTCGTGCATCAAAAAGTACATGACCTGCTTCCACTGACGCGTAGTCGCATCTAAAAGGGCGCGGCTCGCGCCGTCAGGCAAGTGTCCCCTGAAATAGATATTGGTGCGGCGTGGTCCAATCGAATATGCACGGATGTTCCAGGCATCGTCAGCAAATAGCGAAACAGCGTTCCCAGCCTTGTCGTGCGTGACGACCGTATCGTCCTCGACCCGATACCAGTCGGGGCGCTCAGCGATCGGTGCGATCAGCGTGTTGTTCATGCCACTCCCAATTCGTAAAGCTGATCGAGCTTGGCCGACCAGAAAGCGTCCAGATTCCCTTCAATATCAACGTCCTGCTCGATCTGATCGACCAGTACGGCGTCGCGCTGGCGCAGTTCATCCAGCAGGAAGTCAACGCGCCGCAGCACCAAGCCGAACGAGCTGTCGTATTGCGTGATCGAACTGGCATGCGCTGCGTGTTCGACGTGTCACGCCTCAGGTAGCAGATCTGCCCGATATCGGAACGGTTCCTGATGCCTTCCCACTTGAGCAGCGCGCGCTCGGGGTGCAGCAGCGTCGTGCCTTCCTCGATCGGCATGCGCACCTCTTCGTACTTGCGGATCATGCTGCCTCCGCAGTGTCGAGGGCGCGCGTGACCAGCATCGATAGGTGCGTGCCCCAGCCGTCCTGCACCGTGTCGAACAGTTTGCGATTCTCGCGGTAGCCGAGGTAGCCCTCGGTCGTGGACAGTCGCGCGTGCCACATCAATTGCCGCAACTGATCGAGCGCGCGCGTGTACTTCGTCTCATTCGCTGTCATCGCGTCGACCATGTTCAGCCCAAAAGTCGCGCGCAGGTCGTGGAAGCGGAACTCGTACCTGGGTTTGCCGAGCTGCGCACGCATCATGGGCAACAGTTCGTCCTTGATGAACTGGCGCACGGCTTGCCCGGTCTTTACGTGGCGTCGCACCCGCGGGCCAATGCCGACCGGGCCGCGCGACTCGCGATCCTCGTAGAGCGGCGCACCGCGATGGCTCAGAAAGAGTGGCTGGTCGAAGTGATCGCCGCCGTCTGCCAGTTGGCGACGCTTGCGTGCACGATCGCTGTTCACGTAAATGTACAGCTGCTCGTAGAAACCGCGCGGCAGATGCAACACGCCTTTGATGTGCCCCTTCGTGTCGATGCCCGTACCCGGCCCGCAGGCGAGACGGATGTCGTCGCCTTGAAACCCGCCCGGCTTGCGCATTACGTGTTTCGCGCGCACGGTCAGTACCGTCTGGATGCGAGCGCCCGTCAACAGCGCGAACAGATGAACGAGCGTCATCTCGGTGTTGCCGAGAGCGGCCAGCGATTCAAGCAGCACCGACTGCTCGCAAGAGGGGAGCGGGCGCAGGCGACCGCCATCCTGAATGTGATCGTCCCAAGGGTCTTCTGCGCGCCGACCGCTGATCGACAGGTCGGTGGTCTTGACCTCGATCGCGCTACTGAAGCCCTTTTGGTCCTTGAACTCGATGAAACGGTCAGATTCGACCCACGGCGCGTTCGCGGGCTTGAATCCCGCTTCGGTCATGAGCCAGCGATAGAAGCGCACCACAGCGCCCATGCGACGCTTGGCGACGCCCTGAGACAGTTCGCCTGCCTGCACGGCCAGCTTGATCGAGGCACTATAGCGGTAGGTCGGACGTTGCCGCTTGTTCACGGGGAACGTTAGCCAGTCGATGCCCTCGTCATCCAGGTAACGACGGAAACCGCCTCTAACTTGCGCATACGTCGTGCGAGTTCAACAACACGATTTCATCGGCTTCCTCGCCGGGGACCTGGTCGGCATGGCGCAGCCGGAGCATGTGCTTGGTGAATTCACGCTTGCCAGAATCGCGCACGCGCGTTTGGCAGATCATGAACGGCTGAAAGCCTTCGTTGCGCAGGCCGCGCAGCACATCGATGGTGGGAATGTAGGTGTAGCGCTCGGAGCGGCTTTCGTGCTTGCCGTCCGCGAAGATGGACGGGGCGATGCGGCGAATCTGATCGTCCGAAAGGGGCGCATCCGCGCGCAGCATCGGCGCGCTGTAGTGGAATGAGGAAGCGAGTCGCATGGCAATCTCCACAGTCAAGGTTGAGGACCTGAACCGGGCGAGGAGGTGTGTGCCTTGCCGTTGCGGCTGGACACCTCCCGGTGGAACTCGGGGTTGGCGTTGCTGCCGCCTGACTCCCGGGTTCCCGCCCGTGCGACTGAAGGAGCCGATAGCGGGCAGGCGTCAAGGAAATAGGCGAGGGAGGGGTGCGGGCAACACGGTCCCGCGCTCCTTGATGCCTGCCCGCTATCGGCTACGGTCGCGGGTTAAGGGCGGGAAGCAGGGAGCCGGGTGCATGCCATGCCGCGAGTTGACCGGGTCCTGAGGAGACGTGTGCGAGGGATACCGCTCAAAGAATGTTCAGCGGGCACCGCCGATCCGCACGCAGCACCAACTTTGACTAAGCGTGCCCGATTTGCCGGGTGTGCCTTAATGCGGTAGGGTGGAAGCTCGACTCATCGAACAAGGTTGACTCATGAATAAGCAGGAACTCATTGACGCTGTCGCGGCTGATGCCGGTCTGAGCAAAGTCGCCGCGAGCGAAGCCATCCAAGTCGTACTCGACGTCATCACGTATGCGGTCAGTGCGGGCGAAAACGTGCAGCTCGTCGGTTTTGGCACGTTCTCGCGAGGGGAGCGTGCGGCTCGGACTGGCAGAAATCCGACTACCGGGGCAGAGATTGAGATCGCAGCGGCGAAGACGGTGAAGTTCAGTGCCGGGAAGGCGTTCAAGGATGCAGTGAACGCGTCCTGAGGCAGTTTAAGGGGAGGCCAGGTGGGAAACGGATTTGCGGGCGGAAAGTGCAGACGTCTGCACAATTGTGCGATCAACTGGCCATCAATCGGATGCCGCAATCGTTGGACGTCGACAGAATATCCGGCGCATCGGCGCGCGTGGCGACGTTACTGCGCGGACCAGAATATTCGCTTTGGCCACGTGCGCGAGAGTGCGCCGTCGTTGACGGCGCGTTCCGAAGCGCAGGAAATGAAGGGTAACATAGTAAATGATATGAACGCCACCCACCCGTGATCGATGGGAGCCGGCAGGAAGGCGGAGCCTCGCGGGCCGACGGCATCAGAGTGCCCAGATGGAAGACCATAGAGTTCCTGGCAAACCGGAGGCTCCGACATGAAGCAGATGACAGTGGGTGCGGACATTGCAAAGAACGTGATGCAACTCCATTACATCGACGCAGAGACGGGCGAGATCGTGATCAAGCCGGTGAAGCGTGCTGTATTCCTCGAGCATTTCGCGAACCGGGCTCCCTGCCTGATCGGGATGGAAGCCTGTGGGGGCTCGCAGTACTGGGCCCGCAGGCTCACGGCGATGGGCCACGAGGTGAAGCTGATGCCGGGGAAATTCGTGAAGGCGTTCGTGATGGGCAACAAGAACGACGCGGGCGATGCGAAAGCGATCTGGCTTGCCGTGCAGCACGCAGAAAGATCGGTTGCGGTGAAGACGGAAACGCAACAGGCGGTGCTGGGCCTGCACCGGATGCGCGAGCAACTGGTGAAGTTCCGCACGATGCAGATCAACGGCCTGCGCGGCCTGCTGACCGAGTACGGCGAAGTGATGGGCAAAGGCCGAGCCGCGCTGGACAAAGCGATACCGAGCGTACTGGAGCGACTGGTCGATCGTCTGCCGGCGATCCTGATCGACACGCTGCGCGAGCAGTGGAACGGGCTGGCGGAGTTGGATAAGCAGATTGCCGGCATCGAACGGCGCTTACAGATGTGGATGAGAGAGGACAAGGCATGCAAGGCGATCGCGGCGATACCGGGCGTAGGTCTCCTGACGGCGACGGCGGCCGTCGCGACGATGGGCGATGCGAAGACGTTTCGGTCCGGGCGTGAATTCGCAGCCTGGATCGGGCTGGTGCCCAAGCAAACGGGCTCGGCCGGCAAAGATAAGGGCTATGTTACCCTTCATTTTGGGACATAGGCGAAGCCCCCGCGTGCGCGGCACTCGCCGTAGGGAATTGAGCGCTCCCAGCGCGGTGATCGAAAAGCGGTGCCGTCACCGTTCCGGCACCCCTGTATTTCTGGCGCGGGCGACGACGTGCCGGTGGGCGGATTCATTGGACATTGCGTCGCACGCGGGCCTGGAGGTTCTCCGATCCGGGCGGGGCGACTGGAGGGGCGGCTTTGTCTCTGGCGGTGCCGATGCTCCATTGCGAGCGCGCACATTTAGCGCGGTGACAGGCGAGGGCCTCGGCGGGCCGATGGCTGAATTCTCTCCGCGGTGCGGAGAGAATTGGGGGAGTGCCCAGCAGGGTTCCGCCGTTGCTGAGATTCCGGTAACGTGGCCACTGCTGGCGCGCGCCGGCCCGCCGATTCCTCCATTCCTGACAAGATGACCGAACTCGTCCCCGCATCCCTGTTGACCGACATCCGCCGCATGATTGATTCGGCGCGCGCCCGAGCGGCGGCGGCCGTCAACGCTGAACTGACCCTACTTTATTGGCAGGTTGGTTGTCGCATTCGGGATGATGTGCTGGGCGGTGAGCGCGCGGGCTACGGACAACAGATCCTCCCCGCGCTCGCCCGGCAGCTGAGAGTCGAATACGGCCGGGGTTGGAGCGAGCAGCAATTGCGCCACTGCATCCGCGCGGCCGAGGTGTTTCCGGACGAGTCAATTCTCTCCGCACTGCGGAGAGAATTGAGCTGGACCCATCTGAAGATGTTGATGTACGTCGAAGACCCGCTCAAGCGCGACTTCTACATTGAACTCTGTCGCCTGGAGCGCTGGTCGTCGCGGCAGTTGCAGGAGCGGATGCAGTCGATGTTGTTCGAGCGCAGCGCGCTATCGCGCCAACCCGACGAAGTGATCCGGCGCGAAGTGGCGCACCTGCGTGACGCGCAGCAGATGACGCCCGATCTCGTGCTGAAAGATCCGTACATCCTCGACTTTCTTGGCCTCAACGATCACTACCTCGAGCGCGATCTCGAAGATGCGATTCTGCGCGAGATGGAACAGTTCCTACTGGAGCTCGGCGCAGGCTTCACGTTCGTTGCTCGCCAAAAGCGGTTGCCAATCGACGATGACGACTTCTATCTTGATCTGCTGTTCTATAACCGCAAGCTCAAACGTCTTGTTGCCATCGAACTGAAGCTCGGATCCTTCAAGGCCGAATACAAGAGTCAGATGGAGCTGTACTTGCGCTGGCTCGCGAAGCACGAGCAGGAGCCGGATGAAGCGCCGCCGATCGGCATCATCCTGTGTGCGGGAAAAAAGCAAGAACAGATCGAATTGCTTGAGCTTGGCAAAAGTGGCATTCACGTCGCTGAGTACCTCACGGTGCTACCGCCACGCGAGACGTTGCAGGCGAAGCTGCACCAATCGATCGCAGCGGCACGCGCCCGACTTGATGATAAACGCGAGTCGTGATGACAGTGCCTTGTCGTCGAGATTCGCGCAGAGCGAAGGCCACCTTCGCGCCGGGCTTCGGCGTGACCCTGGCCAAGGCCGTGCAGGCGTCCTGTTCGGCCTTTCCGTTCTTCGATCGCACCTTCGTGACTACCGCGGCCGGGGATCGTGTCGAGCTGGTCGACGGCGGCTACTGCGCTAACAATCCCACCTTGTACGCGATCGCCGACGCGGTCGTCGCGTTGGAGCACGCGCACGAGGATCTGCGCGTGGTCAGCATCGGCGTGGGCATCTACCCGGAGCCCAAGCGAAGCTGGACGATGCGGCTCGCCAAGAAATACCTGCTCAGCGTGCAACTGCTGCAGAAGACCCTAGAAATCAACACGCAGTCAATGGACCAGCTGCGCGAGGTGCTATTCAAGGACGTGCCCACGATCCGCATCAGCGACGTGTTCGAGCGTCCAGAGATGGCCACCGACCTGCTGGAGCACGACCTCGCCAAGCTTAACCTGCTGCGCCAGCGCGGCAGCGAATCCTTCGCTACCCGCGAGGCGGCGTAGCGAGCGTGGGGTGACAGGGTCCCTGCACCGCACAACACATTCGACAAACAGACGATCGACGACTTCGTCGGCATTGACGTGGCCAAGGTCAGGTGCGACGCGATCGATCCTGCAGAATTCCCAGAGCACGAGGAGGCCCTGCGAACGCTGCGTCGCTCTGTTGATATGTGGCTTGGACTAAGGGCGCGTGACCCATTCGATTTTTAATCGCGTGTCCCATGTCGAGGCTGAATCGATCAGAAAGGCGCTGTCATGCGCCAGAAAGCGGTCGTACTTATGGTCCCGTCGACCAATCGACGTCGAAATTCAAATGCTTCTCCTAAATGTCGAAGGGGCCATTGAATTCACTGGGCGGCCAGTGTCCGTATAGGACGGCCTTCAGCCAACCGATGTGGTCGATGGAACGGCCGTTGTGCTTTGGAAGCAACCGCTGCAGTCGTGTCGGGGGAGATGTCGACTTCAGGTCGCAAGGCGCCCGCCCGGCGGCCCCACAATAGTCACTTCAACAGAGCGACGAGCTGACAAGAGGCTTCGCGGCGCTTTGCCGCAGGCAACTTTATTGCGCGATGCACAACCTCATAAGTTCACTGAGTTTTCGCACCCTTCTATCGACGAAGGCCTACGACGTGACACCTTTCCGTTGAAACGTAATGACCCTGTTTTGGCCTACGGCTTGCGGCCGCAAGATATGCCATCTATATATATGACTAATTGACTCGTACCACGGCAGCCGTGTGGTATGCGGCGGGATGCACCAGCAAGTCAGAATAACGGGATGCCGGACAGGGATTCAACATGGACGAGAGTGTGTCAGTCACACCGATTTGTTCCGGTACCTGGTATTCGAACGTACTGCGCTCGCTTGCGCGTCCCTGCGGCAGGCAGGCGCTGGCGATGATCGTGTGCTGCGCCGCACTGAGCGGCCAGGGCGCCGGAATTGCGGCGGAGCCCGGTGTGACCGACAGTACGATCCGCCTGGGTATGGTCAACGCGCAATCCGGCAATTCTGCAGGCCTCGGACACGGGCTGTTGATCGGCGCTCAAGCCGTATTCAACGACGCGAACGCTCACGGCGGTGTGCACGGGCGGAAGATCGACCTCGTCGTCGCCGACGATCGCTACGAGCCCGAGCGGACGGTGGACACGACGCTGGAAATGATCGATCGCGGCAACGTCCTCGCGCTGTTTGGTTATGTCGGCACGCCGACAACCACCGCGGTGCTGCCAATGATCCGGGACGCCGGCATTCCGCTCATCGGTACGTTTAGCGGCGCGATGGCGCTGCGCAGGCCGGTCATTCCGGAGGTCTTCAACATCCGGGCGAGCTATGACGACGAGACGCGCGTGCTGATCGATCACTTGATTGCCCACGACCGCGCGAGGCGTTTTGCAGTGTTCTACCAGGACGACGGCTTCGGGCTAGCGGTGCTGGCCGGCACCCAGCTCGCGCTGCACCGCCACGGCCTCGACGTCGTCGCCACCGGTACGTTCCGTCGCGGCACGACGGCAGTCGAGACGGGTCTCGCAGCCATACTCGACGCGCGGCCGGACGTCGTCATCATGGTCGGCCCGTATACGCCGGTCGCCGCATTCATTCGCGCAGCGCACCGCGAAGGCCTCACGGCCCGTCTCGCGGCGGTGTCGTTCGTCGGCCCCGACGACCTGTTGCGCCTGATCGGCGACGAAGGGAACGGCATGCTGATTTCGCAGGTCGTGCCGCTGCCGCAGAGCGAGCGCCCCGTGGTCCGGGACTGCGTACGGCTGATCGCCCAGCGCTTTCCGGACGAACACATTGGCGTGGTGCACATCGAGGGCTGCCTTGATGCGAAGGTCGCGCTGATCGGACTGGAACGGGCGGGACCGGCACCCACCCGGGCAACGCTGAAGCAGGCGCTCGAATCGATCCGGCGTCTCGATCTCGGCGGCCTGGTGGCCAACCTAAGCACCGACGATCACCAGGCGCTGAACGACGTGTTCCTCACCGAAATCGCGCACGGCCGCGTCACGCCGCTGGACGGGCCGGCCAGATGAGCGGCTGGGCGGCCGCGCGCGGGCCGCCCGATCCTGGAGGGCTGCATGGACATCAAGGCTAAGCTCGTCGCCAGCACCAGCCTGATGCTGCTGGGTGTGGTGGCGATTTCCGTGACGAGCCTGATCGCGGTGCACGGCATTGCGTCGGGTGTGCGCACGCTGACGACCGAATCGCTGCCGCTGCAGGTGCGCAGCAACGAGTTGCAGCGCGCATACGCGGAGCTTGCGGTGGACTTCGGCCGGCTTGAGCGCGCGCAGGACGCATTGGAGCGCGAGCAGGCGTCGTCGGAGATCGACACGCAATTGCAGCGGATCGCACGCGTGACGGCGGCCGTGCGCGCGATCGACGGGCACGGCGTCGACGTGCCGTCCACCGGCTTGAGGACGATGCTCGCGTCGATGAACGAAGGCGTCGACAAGCGGCTGCGCGGCGACGCGCAACTCGCCGCCGAACGCCGGCTGATCGAACGCGTCCAGGCACAAGGCGATGCGCTGCTGAACGCGATCGGCAAGCAGGTCGACCGGCTGGACAGCGACGCCGATGCCGCCGTGAGCGGCGCACTGGAGTCCAATACCGCGTACAACCGCACGATTCATGCGCTCGACGAGGCGCGCATGGACGTCAAGGAGATCATCGCCGTCGCCGGCCGCGTCGACGTCGCGCCGAACCGGTACCGGCTCGCGCCGCTGCGCGAGCGCATGCAGGCGTCCATCGACGGTGCGCGCAAGGCGCTCGCAATCGCGGCGCCACATCTCGACGCGGCTGCGGCACAGAGCCTGACGAACGCGCTCACCCGGGTGGCGGACGACATCCTCGACGGCAAGGTCGGCCTCGTCGCGCTGCGTGCCGGCATGTTCGCGGATCCGTCCGTCGCGGCGCGCTACCGTGCGCATGAAGACCGCGTGTTGCAATCGCTCGATGCGCTGGACGCGAAACTGGCGGAGATCGCGGACCCGTTCGCGCTTCGGATCGTCAACGCGCGGCAGCGCCTCGACGAAGCGATCGCATTCCGGCAGCGCGCCGCGCGGATCGCGTCGCTGTCGGCCGCCGTGAACGGCGGCATCAACACGCTGGCGTTCGACCTGCGCATGATCGCGCAAGGCGAAAGTCCTGACCGCCTGAAGCGCGCCGACGACGAGCTGCGAAGGAATCTCGGCGCGCTGACCGCATCCGCCGGCGCGCTGCGCGATGCACTTGTCGCGGACGGGCCGCGCAATGCCAAGCGCGCAGAGGGCGTGATCGGACTGACCACGGAGTTGGCGGGATCCGCGCACCGTATCCTGGCGGTGAAGTCCGACATGCTGTCCAACGACGTCGCCATGCAGAGCATCGTCGCCGATGTCGACACGACGGCCAATCGCCTCGCAGCGTATACGGAACAGGAGGCGGTGCGCGTCGACCTTCAGCAGCGCGGGATCGTATCGGACGTCTACCGGGCCGTGGCAACTGCGATCGTGATGATCGTGGGGGTATCGTTCTTGCTGGCGATCGGCGGGCTGGTGATCAGCCATCGGCTCGGCACGTCGATCTCCGGACCTCTGTCGAGCCTGACGCGCACGATGGCACGCATTCGCAGCGGCAGCGACCTGTCGCTTCGGATGTCTCATCAGGGCAGCGACGAAGTCGCGGCGCTGATCGCCGGCTTCAACATGATGCTCGATGAAATCGAGCGCCGCGACGTCGACCTGCAGGCAGCGATCGCGACGGCCGAAGCCGCGAATTCGGCGAAATCCGAGTTTCTCGCGAGGATGAGCCACGAGATCCGCACGCCGATGAACGGCGTGCTCGGCATGACCGAACTGCTGCAGCGGACGCGGCTGACGTCGAAGCAGCGCAAGTTCGTCGATACCGTGTACCGATCCGGCCAGACGCTGCTCGTCATCATCGACGACATTCTCGACTTCTCGAAGATCGAGGTCGGCAAGCTGACGCTCGAACGCATCGATTTCAACCTGCATCAACTGCTCGACGACGTCGTCGCGCTGATGGAGCCCAATGCACGACGCAAGGAACTGGCGCTCGTGGTCAATCGCGCCGACTCGGTCCCGGAATGGATGCGCGGCGACCCGGTCCGGGTGCGACAGATCCTGACGAACCTGCTCAGCAACGCGATCAAGTTCACGGAACGCGGGCACGTCGAGTTGAACGTATCGTATGTGGACGACGGCCGCATCGTGTTCGCGATCGCCGATAGCGGGATCGGCATCGCGCCGGAGGTGTCCGCGGAATTGTTCCAGCCGTTTCAGCAGGCAGACAGCTCGATCGCGCGCAAGTATGGCGGAACCGGGCTTGGGCTCGTCATTTCGCGCCAGCTGGCCGAGATGATGGGCGGCACGCTCACGCTCGAATCGACGCCCGGCAAGGGCTCGGTGTTTACCGTGACGATGCGATACGAACCGGTGTCCGGCGTGGTGGGCGTCGCACCGTTCGCGAGGCCGTCGCTCGCTGGGCTGAAGGTGCTGATCGTCGACGACAGCGAGACCGATCGCAGCGTGCTGCTCGAACACGCGATCGAATGGCAGCTGTGCGTCGCCACGGCGATCGGCGGCGACGACGCGCTCGCGCAGTTGCGGGCCGCGGTCGCCGACGGCGCGCCGTTCGACCTCGCGATCGTCGACGTGCGGATGCCGGGGATGGACGGCATCTCGCTCGTGCAGCACATCCGCCACGATCCGTCGCTGCGTGCGCTCAGGATCATCACACTGACCGCGTTCGAGATGATGGACAGCGTGCAGGTCGCGCACGAGCTCGACATCGCCGCGCGGCTGACGAAGCCGCTGCACGGCGCCAACCTTCATGCGGCGATCGCATCGGCAATGCGCGTGATGCCGCCGCGGCTGCCGGCGGCTGTGCCGGGCGCCGATGGTGTCGATGGCGCCGCGCCGCCCGACGACCGGCGGCTCGATGCGATCGCGGCACGGGTGCTGCTGGTCGAGGACAACGCGGTCAACCAGCAGATCGCGCTGGCGATGCTGGAGGACACCGATTACGAAGTCGCCGTGGCCGACGACGGCGAACAGGCTCTCGACATGCTTGCGAACGATGCATTCGACGTGGTGCTGATGGACTGCCAGATGCCGCGGCTGGACGGCTTCGAGGCGACGCGGCGGCTGCGTCGGCGCGAAACGGACACCGGTTCGCCGCGCGTGCCGGTCATCGCGCTGACGGCGAACGCGCTGAGCGGCGACCGCGAGCGCTGTCTCGCCGCCGGCATGGACGACTATCTGGCGAAGCCATTCCGCCGCGACGCGCTGTTGCACACGCTCGCGCGCCACGTTCGCGGCAACGCGTGCGCGCCGGCCGCTGCATGCGAAGAGGCGGTAAGCCGTGCCGAAATCGAACCGAGTCCCGCTACCGCGGCTGGGGCGGCGGCAGCGAGCGCGGGTGACGACGCGGACGTGATCGACCGCAAGGCGCTCGATGCATTGCGCGCGCTCCAGCGGCCGGGCCGCCCCGACGTGCTGACCCGGATCATCGATCAGTTCACGCTCGATGCGCCGCGCCTGATCGGTGACATGCGCGCGGCCGCCGCAGCGGGCGACGCCGATGCGCTGAAGCTGGCCGCCCATACGCTGAAATCGAGCAGCGCGAACGTGGGCGCCCATCTGCTGTCGGCCCGCTGCCGGGAGATCGAGCGTCTCGCGCGCGCAGCCGACGTGCCAGCCGCGGCGCCGCTCGTGGCCGGCGCGGATGCGGAATTCGAGCACGCGCATGCGGCGCTGGTCGCCGAGCGCGTGACCGGTTGAAGCTCGAACGGTCGCCAGCCGATCGCCGCGGCGATCGCGCAGCGGACCAAACAGGAGGACGGTCGTGAACCAGGACAATGCCGATGTGCCGGCGATTCTGATCATCGATGACGATGCGATGACGCGCCTGCTGGTCGTCGAAACGCTGGAGCCCGAAGGCTTTCGCGTCGAGGAAGCGACGGGGCCGGACGAGGGCATCGCCGCGTTCCTGCGTCATCGCCCTGCGGTCGTGCTGCTCGATGTCGAAATGCCCGGCGGCGACGGCTTCGACTGCTGCCGCGCATTGCGCGCGTTGCCGGAAGGCCGCCGCGTGCCGATCGTCATGCTGACCGGCAACGACGACGACGCATCGATCGCCCGTGCGTTCGACGCCGGCGCGACCGATTTCGTATCGAAGCCGATGCGCTGGAAGCTGCTGGGCTACCGGATCCGGTATTTGCTGCGCGCGGCAGCCGCCGTCGAAAAGCTGGCGACCACCGAGGTCGGGCTCACGCATGCGCAGGCGCTCGCGCACCTGGGCAACTGGGAGTACCAGGCCGGGCGGACCGACGGATACTGGTCGCCGGAGTTGTTCAGGATCCTCGGGCTCGACCCCACGCGCACGCCGCCCACGTTCGAACGTCTGCTGCAGGCGGTGCCGACCGACGAGCAGCCGCTGCTCGTGCAGTCGTATACAAGCCTGCGCACCGAAGGCGTCGCGTTCTCGCTCGAGCATCGGCTGATTCACCCGGACGGCACCGAGCGCCATGTGCTGCACCTCGCGGAGGCCGGGCGCGATCCGAACCACGCGATCATCCTGCGCGGCATCGTGCAGGACATCACCGAGCGCAAGGTGCAGCAGGGGCGCATCGAATATCTCGCCAACCACGATGCGTTGACCGGCCTGCCGAATCGCAACCTCCTCAGCGACCGGATGGAGCAGGCGATGTCGCAGGCGCGGCGCACGGGGCAACTGATCGCAGTGATGGTGCTCGACCTCGACCGTTTCAAGCACGTCAACGACAGCTTCGGCCATTCGGTCGGCGACGGTCTGCTGCGGGTGGTCGCCGCGCGCTTGAAGAGTTCGGTGCGCGATGGCGACACGGTCGCGCGGCTCGGTGGCGACGAGTTCGTCGTGATGCTGGTCAACCTGTCGACGCCGTCGGACGCGGATGCGATCGCGCGCAAGGTTCTCGACACTTTCATTGCACCGTTCGTGCTCAACGGGCACGATCTGCACGTGTCGACCAGCGTCGGCGTCAGCCTGTGTCCGACCGACGGCACGGACGCGGAGACGCTGCTGAAAACGGCCGACGCCGCGCTGTATTGCGCGAAGGAGCACGGGCGCAACTGCTACAGCTTCTATACGCGCGAAATGGGTGCTCGCGTGGAAGAGCATGCCGTCCTCGAAAACGCGCTGCACCAGGCCGTCGTGAACGGCGAACTCGAGCTGTACTACCAGCCGAAGGTCGATCTGAAGACGGGGCAGATCAGCGGGGTCGAGGCGCTAATTCGCTGGCGACGGCCGGGAATCGGCATCATTCCGCCTGACCGCTTCATCCCTATCGCCGAGGAAACCGGGCTGATCTTGCCGATCGGCGAGTGGGTGTTGCGCACCGCGTGCGCGCAGGCCGTCGCGTGGCATCGGGACGGCCATCCGCCGATCCGCATCGCGGTCAACCTGTCGGCGCGCCAGTTCCGACAGCAAGACGTGGCCGGCATGGTGCGCAGGACGCTTAAGGATACCGGGTTGGAACCGGCGTCGCTCGAACTCGAGCTGACCGAAAGCGTGTTGATGCAGGACTGCAATGCGATCGCGCACACACTGCGCGAACTGAAGGCACTCGGCGTCGTGCTGTCGCTGGACGATTTCGGCACCGGTTATTCGAGCCTGTCTTATCTGAAGGACTTGCCGATCGATGTCGTGAAGATCGACCGATCGTTCCTCAGCGACGTCACGACCAGCGCGGAAGGCGCGTCGCTGACGCGATCGATCATCGCGATGGCGGAGTCGCTCCACATGGAGACGGTCGCCGAAGGTGTCGAGACCGAAGCGCAGCTCTCGTTCCTGAACCGGCACCGCTGTCATGCGATGCAGGGCTACTACTTCAGCCATCCGGTGACCGGTGACGAAATCGCCGACATGCTGTCGGCCGGCTCGGAGTTGCCCGAACACTGCCGGCAGCGCGAGCTGCTGCGCCGGACGCTGCTACTGGTTGACGGCGATCGTGCGACGCTGCAGATGTTCAGGCAGGCGCTGGGCCGCGACGGCTACGAGATCCTCGCGACCACCGATCCCGACGAGGCGCTTGACCTGCTCGCGCGGCATCGCGTCGGCGTGATCGTGTCCGACTTCCGCATGCCGAGCGTGTCGGGGATCGACCTGCTGCAGCGCGTGAAGGCGCTGTATCCGGACGTCATACGCATTCTGCTGTCGAGCTACGGCGAGGGGCATTCGATCGCCAACGCGCCCGGTGACGGCTCTGTCCAGAAGCTGCTGATCAAGCCGTGGGACGTCGAGCTGCTGCGCAAGCACATTGCCGAGTCGTTCCAGCGGTTCGAGCACACGTCGCTGAGACTGGCGGACCCCGGCGTGACGCGCCTCGGCAGTCGCCCGTCTCCGCTGCGGTCTCTCAACGTGGCGGATTCGCGCGATGGCCCCTGAACGGAAGCTGCCGCGCCCCGCCAGCGAACGGATGCGTTCTTGCTGAGAAGGTTCGCCGAAAACTCGTTAACGCGAAGCCCCTTTTTACCGCGGGCTGCTCGACTACGGTGCCGTGAGCAATATGGAAGTCGGATACCGATGACGTATGAATTTCGAGGGAGTAAATAGATGAACAGATAGTTGCATATTGGTTGCCTTACTCAAAATGTTTGCACTGCTTAGATGTTCGACTCCACCTGACTTTTGTACAATCGCGAGCGCGGGCCAGACAGCAAGCTGTCGAGGCAAACATCAATAAAACGAGTGAGAGAATCGATGGCGATCCAACCCGACGGGCGCGGGGAGGTGGCCGCGCGCGACGTCTATGACGCGATCCGCCGCGGCACCCTGCAACACGAGCGGTTGCTCAAGATCGACACACCCTTAGGGCCGAATGCCCTGGTGGTGCAGCGGGCTATCGGCCGTTCGACGCTCGGCCGGGACTACGTTTTCACGCTCGACGTGGTGTCGACAGACGGCACGATCGAACTGAAGAAGCTCATTGCCCAACCCGTTACGCTCTGGATCCTGCAGGCCAACGGGGGGTATCATTACTACGCGACCGAGTGGAAGCGCCGTCTCCGCGAGGGTTCCGGCCGTTGATTGACAATCGAGTGGGTATCAAGAACTCGAGTGTCAAATTGCAGAAGCGGTCTGTTTTCCCGCCAGTCGCCGAGCTTGACAGAAGTTACTCGTGGTACCGGCGGCGATTGCGATTCTTTGCATTCTTAACCCATGCTTCCTGGGCTTGAGGACGGTAAAGCGACTGTATTTCATCCGGCACTTTACATGCGCCAACTTAACCCTCTTGTTCGGCGACAATCTTGGCTTCCGCCAATTCGTGTGCAATACCGTCCCATCCGGTCTCTCGAGCGTATTTGACCATCCGATCGACAGTGTGCGTCGGTGCCGCCCGGCGCAGCGACTCAGGAACATCCGCCGGGCACATCTTCCAAGGTAGCAGGGTGTGACCGGCTTCCGTGGCACACCTGCTCAGGAAGGCGGCGATTCGAAAACCGCCTTCGTCGACGTCGCCCCAGTGCAGCACCGGAGTTGACACCGGGAGCTCGGAGAGCAGCCGGAGGTACATTGCCCGCCATGCGGGGGATGGCATTCCAGCAGTGTAGAGGCACAGCACATCGGAGTCACAGTTCTGGCGCGCCCAGACATGGAACGTGGTCTGGTTCTCGATGGTCAACACCTTGCTCGGAATGGACCCGAGGCCCAGCACCGTGGACGGCGGCAGAGCGCCGTAGGGGCAGTCCAGCGGGAACGCGCCACGTTCCCGGCGGACCACGATGTTGCCAGCCAGACGCGCTGGCTGCGGTTCGCGGTAGAGGCCGAGCTCCTGCAGTACCTCGGCTTCCGGGCGCGCGTCGTCCTCGACGTTGCCTGCCAGTAGTACATCGAGGCAAGGCGTCAGGGACTCGATACGCTTGCTATTCTTGAACAGGCGCGCGCTGGCGTCCCGCACCGGTGTCTCCGTGGCGCCGAGCGCCACCTGAGTCCGGCAGTAGCTGATGACGTCACACGCCATTGCCCAGTTGGAGGCGGCGTCAGGCCCCGTGCCGCGAACCTTCTTGAGCTTCTCCCAGCCGGACAGGACATCATTCAAGACAGGGTGCTCGCCTAGGCACGTGGCAAGGGCCCGTCTTGCAGACTGGACTCGCATCGCATGGGGTATCTTGCCCAAAATCGAAGCCAGTTTGACGACGTCGATCAGTTCGACTCGCTCAATGAGCCCCTGGGGGTCACCCCGAGGGCGAAGGACCACGATAGCGCCCTCGGCCTGGGCGTGGGTCATTGCCGCCTCGAAGTCTTCCTTGGCCTTCAGGCTGCGCAAATCGTGGTACTCGGACAGCGCAGAACTCGTCAGGGCAGGGCGCCGCACGGTGGCGCCGGCCTCTTGCCTGTCGGCGGACTTGAACAGGCGCTCTAGCGCTTTCCTGGCCAGCGGATTCATGTTGTCCTGGTCTTGGCGGCTCACGGTGAGATGCTCTCCGACGAGTCGGCCTGCAGCTGGTACTGTTTCCTGATCTCCGCGTCGATCAGTTCTGGGTTGAACTCAGGCAGATCGGCACGGAACATCTCGCGCGTCTCGGGAGGGACGTCGTGGCCCTCGAGTACCACCACATTGCTCTCGGCGTCGCGCATGATGTCGTAGTACCGATCAAGGAAGGCGGTTAGGCTACCCAAGGCGTCGCCTGTGCTGGCCATGAATATCTGCAGGCCCAGCTCCTCGAAGTAGCGCATGGTCGCCACGATGTTTCTCGGGTCCATCTTGATGAAGGCCTCGTCGATGACCAGCAACCGGATACCGGTGTTGTCGCCGCGCTGCAGCCGATAGGCGGAGGACAGCGCGGCACCTGCGATCACGTACAGCGGCGCGCGATGCTCGCCGCCCGAGCCGGATCCGACGCGCTTGCTGAGCCAGCCGATGTGCCTGGTCGAGCCCGTAGTGGCTTCTTCGCGGAGCACCTCGATGTCGAAGTCGAAGAACTCACGATAGTCGTCCAGAGGAGATTTGACTGCAGCTGCGCCGACGATCGTCTTTTCGCGCATCAGCTCCTCGAACTCCTTGGGTAGTTCCCCGGCACCGCCAAGCAGGTCCTCGGTCGGGCCGTACTGGGCGACGTCCTTGATAAACTTCAGAAGCACGGCGAAAGCCGGTCGCACATGCAAGCGAAACTGGTAGCGCTCGTTGTTCGTGAACATCGGCGCCAGGCGTAAGGCCTCATTCATCCGGTTGATGGTGTCGCTTAACCACTCGAGGTGCTCGTGCAGCGCCACCGCGACGTCGTTGCGGAAGGTGCTTTTGGCGGCGCTTAGGGCGTCTTCCATTCGAGCCTTATTCTCGCGCAGGCCGGTTTCGTTCAGGATTAGGACGCGCGCCTCCAGCCAGACGCGGGCGCTGCGCCAGTCGTCCTGAGTGCCAGCCGGCATGAACTCGTTGTGCCTGACGAGGAAGGCCGACAGCTTCTGCATGGCGTTCGACGCCTTCTGCCGGGAGTCGTCCTTAGCCCCATTACTGCGGCGAGTGCAGTCTGTGACGATCTCTTGGAACGACAAGCCTTGGCGCGTCAGTAGTCTCTCCCACTGGTCCGACGCATAGTTGGCGTCGAAATCCTCAGCCGCACGCGCCGCATCGGCGATCCCCTGCTGGGTGATGGCATCTGCCTTCTTCTTCGTGGTGTCCTCGTTCTTTTGCCGGCATTCGGTCTCTGCGGCGCCGACGGCTTGGACTGTATCGAGGTGCTGCTTGCGCAACGCGATCACCGCCGTGCTCGCCTCTTCGGCTGCTTGCACCAACTGCCGGTACTCTTCAGTGTCCAAGGCTTCCAGGCGCCGTGTCAGGTCCGTCGCTTCGCTGACCTCCTTGGAAATCTGATCAAAGACCTCAAGGATCTCGTGAACCTTATCCTGTTCCGCGCCCACAAACGGGCTGAGGTTGTTCAAGAGGACCTTGAGCTTGTCGTACCTGTCCTTGAGGGCCTCAACTTGCTCTTGGAGTTGGCGGGCTCGTTCGGCAATCGAGGTGCGCGTCGCCGTAGAAGTCGGGCCGATCTTAAATAAGGCGGGATCCGTCGGCTTCTTGCGCACCATCTCGCCGTTGGCCAGCAACATGCCGTCCTTGGTCATCGCGAAGCGATGGGCGAAGCACTCGTCCTCGGTATCCGCACGCTGCGTGTCGCCGAACTTGGACCGCAGGTAGTTGACCGCCGCGGCGCTGCTGCCGCTGATCAGCTCGGCCACGGCACCGCGCCTGGGACTGCCGCGGTTGGAGAACTTGCTGGGCATCACGACCTTCGCCTCGTATACATCAGCCCGGCGCGACACCTGGAATGCTTTGCGCTCGTCAGCCTCGTCGACCAGCAGGGCCTGCATGTTCGACGTACCCAGATAGGACTCGATGACAGGTTGCCAGTCCGGGGCGTCGACGCGCACCAGGTCGCACACCGGGATGGCGTCCACGCCGGCGTGGGCCAGCACGCGTTTGAGCGCTGCAGCCGGACCCTCCAGAGGTGGCTTGCCTTTGGCGATGCGCTCCTGATTCTCTCGCACGCCGGCGAGGTCGGCTTCGGCTGTCGTCTGTGCTCGACCGACGGACTGCATTTCCTCGAACACCTCGTTGCTGAGCAGCTTGGCAGCACGCAGCGCCTTGCGGACCGTCAACTCAACTGCGTCGCGGCTGCCGACCTTGTCGTCCTCCAACAGGGCACGGATGTCCTTGAACGCCTGTGTCGTGGCTTTGGCACTATCGGCGATGAGCTTGCCCGGTATCTGCGCGTCGATGGCCTTGCCGATGGATTTGATGCTGCGATGCAGCCCCATTCTTTGATGGTTGAGCCGGTTCTGTATCCCGGTGAGGCTCTCGCGCAGTAGCGCAGCGTCCGCATGGGACGCATGCTTGTCTCGGTCGGAGGCGCTGTCGCGTGCGCGCCGCTCGGCCGCCTCTACCTGACAGTTCACTTCGTCACGCCGGACGTTGGCGGCTTCCAAAGTTGCTGCCGCACGGCCTTCGGCTTCCTCGGCGGCGGTAACCGCCTCATTGGCGACCTCGAGTGCGGCTGCCTGGGCCAGGGCTGCAAGCGAGACCGAGTGACTGTTACGCCGATGTGCATCGGCGAAATCCGTTTCGATCAACTCGGCCTCGTCGAGCTTCGCCTGCACGCTGCGTACCAGGGCCGCCATCTCCTGGAATGTGTGCAACACGTCCTTGAAGCGCTTGATATTGGTTGGCCGGGTCTCGAGAACTTGCTGGCGGACGATGTCGTCGACGCTCTTGTCGAACTTCATGCGCAGCCCGAAACGAAACGCCTGGCGGTAGGCGTCCAAGCGCGGCGCACCGCGCGCGCCCCTTAGTCGGAACAGCATCGCATTGACGAAGCGCTCGGAGTCATGAAAAAGCACTTCCTCGCCGTGAGCGCGCTGCGAGAGCATCTGCCTGAAGCTCGCCCATGGCCGCGGTCGGTATTCGCCGTCGACGAGTTCGAGATGGTCGCTGAGCGCGAGGTCCACGGGGAGAATGTAGCGACCTTGCACGTCGGACTTCTCGCGGTCGACACTTGCGTAGATGCACACGCCCGTGGAGACAATCTCCTTGGTCTCGGTGTCCTCCCAAACCAGGGTGATGTAGGTGTTGGCACTGTCGCGCACGCGCGCATCCGGTGAATCACCGTACTGGCCCAGGCAGTAACTGCGAATATTGCGACTGTTGTGGTTGGACTCATCTGCCTGTGCGTTGAATGCGACGCCGGTGCTGCCCCGGCTCTCGTTGGCGCCAAGCATGACAATTTGCACAGCGTCCAGCAGCGATGATTTGCCGCTGCCATTGGCACCGAAGATGCCGCAGTTCATGCCGACGTTTACGTCACGCATTTCGTACAGAAAGAACTGGACTACCCGGATCCTGATTAGCTTCTTCATGCGGCACCGCCTTCTTCGATGGAAAGGGTGACCGCATGATCCACGCCCTCGACCTCGGTGGCCGGTTCAGTGAAGAGGGCGATTCGAGTCAGCGCAGCCTCTCCCAGGACCTCGGCGATGCCGGGACGGATGATGACCACGTACGGCTGATCCGCATCGTGTCCGAACTGATTGCCGTCCTCGTCCGACACTCGCGCGAGGCCCCAGCGCCGCATCCACTGCATCAGCGCGACGAGCTTGCCGCCGGTGGCCAACTCGCGCCCGCCCGTCGTCTGCTTGTACTTGACTTCCAGTGTGACTAGGTCGCAGGCCACCTCGCCGTTCTCGTCGTGGTGCCCGGAGCGCGTCTCCTCGTCGAAAATTTTGCGTAGCACCAGCGCGAGCAGCGTCTGATCCACGGTGACCGGCGAGGTCTTGGCGTGTTTGGGGATAGCGCAGGCATATCTCAGTTGGTTGTTGACCCGCACGACGTAGCCGAGGGGTTCCAGAGCACGCTTGAACTCGCGCTCGAAGTCACGGATCAGCCCATAGGCCACCTTGCTGCCACGATCCGCGGCGTACAGAACCTGCTCGGTGATTAGCCGGTTCGCTGCAGCCTCAAAATCATCCTCGGTGACCACGTTCTTGGTGGCCTCCGCCGCATTCGCCCAGAAACTCATTGGTTTCCTCCCTTGGCTGGCTTGGTTGTTCTTGCGATCGTGAAGGGCAGGTGAGATATGCGCTGGTTCTGGTCCTCTTCGCCTTCCATCCGGACAGTGGTGAATCCGCTGCTCATCGCCCGTGCGTTGGCGCGCAACACCTTGCTCGGGGTCGCGTTCGCTGCCGCGATGGTGCACAACACCTGCAGTGCTCGGACCGCCTCGATACTGTCTACCTTAAGAGCGACACTGGACATTGCATCGGCCTCACCGAGCTGTTGGCGCACGAAGGCCGCGAGCTTCGGCAACGACATGGTGCGCCGGTCTCGTGCCATCAGAGCCAGGCGGGCCCGCGCCTCTTGTTCCGCGGACATGACTTGCTTGCGCAGTCCGCTAGGCGGCGGACGTTTGGTCTCGACACGGGGTGAGGCCAGGCGCTCCCCGGCGATGCAATCACCGGGTGCAAACGGTGCCAGCGCGGCTGCGTTGCTGCCGTGCTTGACGACGGTGTCGATGGCTTGGCCGATCAACTCGTCGAGGGGCCGGGCGGCCCGCAGTCGGTAATCCAGGTAGGCCAGCGCTAGCTTGTTGGCGCGTCGGATCTCATCGTCCAGCCGGTCCAGGTACTCGTCGATCCGGCGTAGGTCCTCCACCTTCTGGAGGTCTCGCTCGAACATGGCTTCGGCGCGGGTAGGATCACGCCCAGCCTGCTTCTCAAGGTACCACTGGATCAGTCGGGAGCGCAGGTCCTGCGTCTGCTGGATATGGGATACGAGGCGTAAGATCTCCTGACGCCGGGCCAGGGGATGCTCGCGCGTGCGCAGTTCCTTGTAGTCGCCGATGAACATGCGTTCGACGTAGTCGTCGAAGAAGCGCCGCACGAATTCTCCAGTGGCGTCGGTACGGCCAATCTCTAGCATCAAGTCGCGCACGTTGGTGCCGGCGATGCGAACGTGCTCGAGGAGGGCGCGTGACTGCCGGGCGGCCTCCTGCAGTGACGCACCGTCCGTAGTTTCGTCAAGGAGCAGTTTCAGATTGGCCTCGATGCTGCGAATCTTTCCGGAGACGAATTCCGGCCCGGTGTGAGCGAACTCGACGAGTCGGTTCATGAAGTGGGCGACGGCCGGCGCCATCGTCACCATCTCGCGCACGCCCACTCGGTCCACGCGGATCCATCCGGCTTCACGAAGGCGATTGAAGACCATGATGGCCCGGATCGCCAGCGGCGTGGCCGGCGTCACGTCGTCGCTCTCCGGGGCCCAGTCCTGGTACTGAAGTTCCTCGGCGATGTCGGCCGTTATCTCGCGCATCAGGAATCCGGTGCTCGGAGGTAACGGTGCCTCGGGGCCGAAGCGCTTGGCGTGCAGTACGCACAGCAGTGACCAATACTGGAAGCGATTGGCCGACGCCAGTGGCGCGAAAAGGCGGTCCGGCAAGCGTTTAAAGAGCGGCGGATAGCGCTCGGCCACCTTCTCTTGGCGAATTTGGTCAGTCAGGTCATGAACAGCCATTGACGGCACTCCTCCGTGTTCTCAACCGCCAGTTGATAGTCGGGGGGCACTTGGCGATTGACGTCGGTCGCTGCCATGAGCTCCTGCACCATGTAGTTCAGGATGGCAGCTCGGCAGCTTTCGACCCGCGCCGAGGCTCCGTTGAAGTATTCATTTCTGACAACCAGTTGTTGTGCAGGGGTGAGATTAGGGTGAGCGGTAATCCTGATTTGCAGAACTGTGGACCAGGCGACATCGGTTGAAACATCCGCCAAGCTGGGCTCCGAGAGCAGTTTAACTTTGCTCATGCGCCCTAATACGAAGTCACGGAAATCTTGCCGATGTAGGCAGTAGCCGCGGACGTGCCATCGTCGTCCCGCCCGCAACAGGCTGTGGGGCTCGACGATTCGCTCATGTGGCTCTGGGTTATTCATGGAGCAGTAGAGGAACCTGACTCTGACGCGATCGGCGATGGCAAGACTCAACCGGGAGAAGGTACGAGGCGACGTGTGATCAAAGTCCCACGAAATTGACAGCGGCTTGCCCGGCGCGTTCAGGGCATGCGGGAACAACATGGCGCTAATGGCGCTTGGTCGTGAGGTGTTCGCGGTGCGTTCGGCGTCCGAGTACGCCATGGAGGTGGCCACATATGCCTTGAGCTTGCTGTCCCAGGCAGCCCAATCCGGGTATGACTCACGGAAGTCACGTAGCCACTCGCTGGCCCGTATCGGGCTCAATCCGTAATCTGCGATGAGCCTGGCACGACTGACCCGACCTTCCCAGAGAAGGATCCGGCCTACTTTGGCATCTCTTTCCTGACGGCCCTCAATTGACATGTTGACGTTACCTTGTGCGGGGTATCAGTAACATATGTAAAAACATATGGTATGTAAAGCCATATCTTTTGTTGTCGAAGCAGTGATCGTTCTACGGCGTTGTGGTTGACGTGATGATCCTGGCCGATGATCGAGGATTGCATCCGTTCCCGGCCCGACGTCGCGTGTCAGAGTTCGACGTTCTTCTGGCGGGTGCGATGCGTCTGTGGGCGCCTTGCTTTTCAATTTGCCTTACCATAAAGTAAGGAGCAGGGAGGTGTCATCATGGCAACGGCAACCATCACTTCAAAGGGTCAGATTACGATCCCGGTGGACGTCCGCAATCAACTGGGCTTAGAGGCCGGCGACCGGATCGAATTCAGCTTCAACGAGACGACAGGCCGGTACGAGGTTTATCCGGCGACGCGCTCGCTCGTGGCGCTCAAGGGCGTTGTGAAGAAACCTGCGAAACCGGTGTCGATTGACGACATGAATCGGGCCATCGTCGAGCAGGGGGCGTCAGCGCGATGATAGGACTGGATACAAACGTGCTGGTCCGCTATTTCGCCCAAGACGACGAGGCTCAGTCGAAGAAGGCGACCATACTGATGGAGTCTTTGTCGGCCGAGAGGCCAGGGTATGTTTCGCAGGTCGCGTTGGTCGAGGTCGTGTGGGTACTCGGGCGCTGCTACGGCGTCGAACGCGAGCAGATGAAGGATATCATCGACTCGATGATCGGCACCAAAGAACTGATTATCGAAAGTGCTGACACGGTACGAAAGGCACTTCGCGTTTTCGCGGCATCTGCAAAGGCAGATTTCGCGGACTGTCTGATCGAGCGTTCCGGGCATGTAGCTGAGTGCGAGTACACGGCTACTTTCGACGTGACGGCCGCGAAGGTCGCAGGGATGCAGTTGATCAAGTAATCGTGGCGCCGGCCGATCCACTGAAAAAGGAAGTGATATGTTCACAAGAGCCAAGGCAGAACTTAAGGAACTCCTGACGCTCGTGGCGGAAATCGAACGCTACGACGCGACGCTGGCGGCAAAGCGCGACATCATTCCGACCGAGGAGTCGCGACAAGAGCGACGTCGCAAAGAGATGCGAAAACTCGAACTGCTCGACAAGTACGAACTGGCCTAAGGAAACGGAAATGATGAGGCAGCTGTACAGCATTGACGTCTCGACGGCGGGCGACACCGTGTGGGTGACGGGGTACGATGGATCATGTGTCGGGCGATTCAGCAAGCGTTTTGGCGTAGACGTACATCGGACCGTAACCGAGCAGTTGGCCGGCGCGGACCAGTGCCTGCATTGCACACACGAGGCGGCTGGCGCCGAGGAATGGCGTGCCTTCCGTGAAGCAGTCCTGATGCACCACGGGATTGACGTACCGGTTGACACGATCCGGTTTTGAGGGAGGAAAGGCGATGTATCTAGGAGCAATCTCCATCCGTTGCCCGTATTGCGGCCGCCCTGCATTGTGCAATGCGAGCAAAGGCATGTGGTGTGGATACCGGAAGAGTGGCACGGTGCGATAGGAGGGCGGACGGTGATTTTCGCGTGCGCGAAACTAGGAAGAGACATGTGGAGCGACCGTAGCCGACCGGGCCGCGAGGCGAAAGCTCAGGCTCGCGAATTGGTCCGGGTGAAGTGCCCATGCGCTGCGTCGGCGTATGTCGACGATGATGCGATCGTTTATGACGATCGCCACTGGAACAATACTAGGCCATGCTTGCGCCGGGGATTGGGCCGTGAAAGCTGCTTGGCAACAGTTCATGGAACGGCGAGACTTCATTCGCCAATACAGTCTCGCAAAGCTGAGCTGCCGCCGCCGCATCTCTTGCGTAAGCAACTTTCTTCTTATGGCTTTGCCCGAGTCCGGCGTCGCCGATCTCCGACATCCAGAGCCGGTGCCCGGTGTCTTTTTCTGACCAGGGGTTAAACAGGCCGTCAATCCGGCAAATATTGCGGGCATAGTCGAACCAGCAATAACCAGATGTGATCTGATCGTCAGGCAGCATCGGTGACCAATAGGATGTGTAGGCACTGCTCCATTGAATCGGCAATAGCGGCGGGGCGTGTATTCGCATGGCAGTCCCTTACCAAGCGGTGTTCCATCTGGAACTTGACCCGTCCTGCCTGCGCTTGGCGCTGGAGTTGAGCCAGCAACTGGCTGTAGCCTTCGGTGGCATATAGCCATTGATTGGCTGGGTTGTCGATAAGGCTCTGGGTTTCCGGGTGCTTTTTAATAATGTCGTAGGCCATGGGCGCGGAGATAATCGGTAACAGCAAGGCGTCGTAACCCATGGCCTTGACGATCCTCATGGCTTCGCCGGATCCCAGATAGTGACTGGCGAAGTCGAAGAACGAATCCTCGGTATGTGCTTTCAACATGGGCATCAACCCGAGCAACGTCGCTCTCAGGTTTTCCTGTCGGTTGTCGTGGAATACCGATTCCGTGAAGGGATAGACATCATGGTGGTGCCCGCAACTTTGCATGAGCTGCTGGAAGTGCGGGTGCAGTTGTGGCGAATAGCGAGCGGCGCCCAGCTCGGTGATTTCTTTGCTATCAAGTTTTTTTGACTGGATACGACCACCAATTTTGACGTTCAGATCGAACACCCGGATGTCCAGATTCTGGCTGACAGGAGAGTCGATTAATCGTGTTGCGCAAGTCAGTCCTCCTATGCCGGCACCAACAATGCAAATATCATAATGATCTGGCATCCAAAACTCCTTTGACTCAATCAAATTTGAAATTATTGAATGTTTATGCCTCTATTGATTTCCACATTGACGCCAGTCACAAACGCGAAATTTACGAAATGAAAAAATATGCCTATTGCTTGGTAGGAGGCGGCCGCGATCATTGCAGCATCATGCAGACGGCGACCAATCTCAGTTCCCGGGCCACCCAATCGACTCGTTGCTAGGGCTATACGCTTTATTTGAATTTCGAATCATTCCAACAGAGTCGTGACATGGTAAGAGGGAAATTGCTTGCATAGGGTAGGTTTGATGCTCGAAATTATTTGGCTTGAAATTTATCGATGTTGAATCATGGCGTGGCGCCGCAAATCTCCGGATGCGGCTGTGTGCTTAAAATGGTGAATAGGGATGACAGCGAATTTGTGACTGGTGCGGATAACACAAGTCATTAACTTGGTCGCCGTTGCATGCGTACGTTGATGGGGCGCATGGGGGGCAGGCCAGGATGACCGAGTACTCGACAACGCCGAACAGCACCTTGATACGCTGGCAGATCTCTGCACGTCGATCATCGAATCGTGCCTGAGCAACGATACTTGTCGTGACGCGCCGTGAGCCAGTCCGAGCCAGTCCGCATGGCCGATGAACGCGTCTTTTGCGTCGAGCCGCTAACCGTGCCCAAGCCTGGTACGAGCGAAGCCGATATTTTCGGCAGCGGCGCAGTTCGACTGTTCATGGCGCGCGCCTCACGACGGGGCCGGACATTTCCGCGGACCAGCACACCACCCAAGCAATTGCTACCGTATGCCGCCGTCTAAGCGGCTTGTCGCGTGCACCGGAACTTGCCGCAGCTTGGGGTCTCATTGCCGGGGGGCCAGGGGCTCGCCGACGATCCGAGCAAGTCACGACTGTCGTTGTCCGGCGGCTTGCGCACTGCACATCCTCGACGCCGGACCTTGCGGGCAACTATCGAATCGTGTTCGGGCTACTCACCGCCGTTGAGCGTCTCGTGCTGCGCGCGGACTGCGCCATTTTCAGGAGAGTTCTCGCGCGAAGCGGTGTGCGCTCTGCACGAGTGACGAACTGTGCGTGGCGCAAGTGCTCGATTGCCTCGTCAACTTGGCGTCGAAATCGCTACTCAACGTCCATCCGGTGGCACTGTCCGGACGCTATTCGTTGCTGGAGGTTGTTCGTGCGTATGCGCTCGAGAAACGCGCGAAGTCGGATGCGTCTGACCGAATTTATGCGCGTTGCGCCTCATTCGCGGTCATCTTGCAAGGGCCAACACGGCACGCTAGCCGCTACGTGCGTGCTCGTCATCATCGGATGGCGCGGCCCAGAGCGGTGGGCGGCCTCAAGAGACAATGGACCGTCAATATTTCGAGGGCTATACGCTTGCATCGTCGATGGTGTGGTGTCGGTCCAAGAGACTTGGCTGGCTGACGAGAGCGACTCGTCGTGGGTCGTTACACCTGAGGCCCCGTGCGGTGTCCTTCGTGCTTGGTACGAGCCGATACAACACCGCTTACATCACAACACCCCTTAGATCGCCGTCCACTGTCGCTCTCTTGGTCCGTGCCCGGTCCAGCGCTTGAACGCGCGCCGGAAGTTGTGTGCGTCGCTGAACCCGACTTCGTGCGCGATGTCTTCGATCGACAGCCGCGGGTTGCTCAGCAGCGTGAACGCACGCCTTCTGCGGATTGTGTCGATCACCGTCTGGTACGACACGCCCTGATCGGCCAGCCGCCGTCGCAGCGTGCGCTCGCTCATGCATAGCTGCGCGGCGATCGCGGCGAGCGTCGGCGCATGCCGCAGGTCGCGCCGCATGATCCGTTCGATTGATTCGAGGAAGTCGGTGCCCTCTGGTTCGGGCGGCAGCGCACCTTGCAGGAATTCGAGCGCTTGGCGATGCGCGAGCGGATCGTGCGTCGCGATCGCGCAGTTGCCAAGCGCGGCGTCGCACGAAAACAGGTTCTGCTTCTGTTCGAACCGGACCGGGCAGGGGAACACGCGGGCGTATTGCTCCGCATAGGCGGGCGGCGGGTAGCTGAGATCGATGACCTTCGGCTGGAACGCAGACCCGACGAGCGAGCGCCCGATCTTCATGAAGCTGCCGAACGCCTCCTCGACGAGGAATGCCTCGATGTCGGGTTCGAGGAAGACGTTGGTTCCGCGGACCGACAGCGTGCGTGCATCCGACATCACGTCAAAGCGCATCAGCGGCCCCGTGTGGCGCTGCAGCGCGATACCGGTCACGATCGCGTCCTTCAGCGTTGAGCTCGTCAGCATCGCATAGCCGACCAGCCCGATCGAGGCGATCGTCTCGCTCGTGCCGAGTTCGAGGCCGAGCGCCCGCCCCGGCGCCATCTTGAGCGCGCGGCGGATCATCGTGCTCGCCTGGCGCAATGAAATCCTGCACGACGGGTTCGACAGATCCGCGACGTCGAAGCCGAGCCCGAGGCACAGCCGCGTGGGGTCGATGCCCAGTTCCCTGCTTGTCTCCGCGAGGCACCGCAGCAGATGGACCGGCAGATTCGCCGTCGTATAACGGTCGGTATCGTCCATGGACGCTCCGTATTTTTTCCATGGATTGTACTCGTCACGCCCGGCCGGATACCCGGTGCCTCCCCGGCCACGATCGCCCACATCCTGCGCGGCCTCGCTTCAGAAGTAGTGACGCAGGCCGATCGTCGCGCCGAGCTGCGTGGTGCTGGTGCTCGGCGATTGCCCGTTCACGCCGACCAGCTGCGCGCCGATCAGGCCGCCGCGATAGATCGCGTAGTCGACTTCCGCATAGAGCATGCTGCGCTTCGACAGGCTGTAGCCGGCGATCACCTGGAACTGGCGCGCGTGGCCGTCGAACTCAGGTGTGTAGCCCGACTGCGTGGTCCACCAGGCGTTGACGGCGGCCGTGAACGCCTGCGTGAACCGGTAGGTCAGCCCGGTGAGCGCCATCTTGCGACGGCGGAATCCGCCGGGCACTGACGGATCGACCACCTGTGCAGGCGAGATGATACCGAGCGCGGCGAGATCGGTCGGGCTGAACGGGCCGTTCGCGAACGACGTGAAGTCGTTGTCGCGCGCGTTCTCGATATAGCCGGCGTTGACGGTCGCATTGCCGAGCGTCACCGAGCCGCCGCCGCCGTAGACGTCGAATTTCGCGTGCGTGACGTCGTCCCAGCTGCGCATGAACGATGCGCCGAGCGTGAACGGCCCCTTGTCCGGCGCATACGCGACCGCCGCGCCGAGCTGGCCGCCGAGCACGCCGCCGCCCGCGTGCCCGCCCGGGGAGTACTGCGCAAGCAGGTACAGGCTGCCGAGCTGTGCGCCGAACTGGATCATGCTGCTGGTGCGCGCGGCCGCGAGCATCGTCTGCTCGGGCTTGAACAGGTTGAAGTACGGGTCCTGCGGGCCGGCCCACAGGTTCGAGCCATAGGTCAGCGACACCATCTCGAACGGCACGTTGTACTGGCGGCCGAGCGTGAGTTGGCCGAGCGATGTCGACGTCAGCCCCACGTATGCGACCTGGAAGAAGTTCAGGGAGCCAGCAGGCACGATGCTGCCGCTGTTGGGGCCGAAGTGGCTTTCGATGTTGAACTGCGCGGACAGTCCGCCGCCGAGATCCTCCTGGCCCTTGAGGCCCCAGTAGCTTTCCGTCAGAGCGCCACCGTCGGCCATCGAGATCTTGCGACCTGTCGACACCGGCGTGCCGTCGGCGCCGTAGGACACACCGTGCGTTTCGTAGCGGATGCCCGCATCGATCACGCCGTACAGCGTCATGTTGCTTTGCGCGTGTGCGCCGGCGCTGGCCAGGACCATCGTCGCGCAGCACGCGGCGCGAACGCTATCGTGACGATTCATTCTTCTGGACTCCACATCGAACAGGGGACGGACCGCTCGAACCGTCGGGAACGAATGTAGAAAGCCAAATTTGCGAGGGGCCAAGGCCGCGGCGGCCATCCTCGTGGTGCGTCGCGGCCACGGCATGGCGCACTGCGCTCAACGCTCAGCGCGACGCGCCAGCCACGGCGGCGGGCGCCGCGCGGCGCAGCGCCGGCCGCACGAACGGGGCGGTGGCCAGCACGGCCACGCACAGCACGTGTGCGACACGCGTGCTGCCGAAGCGGCCAAGCAGCGCGCCGGACAGCGCGGTGCCGATGCCGGCCGCGAAGAACGTGATGACGAGCGTGTGCGCGACCTGCGAGCCGTCCGGGTCGACGTCGGACAGCATGCCGGTGAGGAACGGCACGATCACGAAGAACGCACTGTTCAGCACGAACCGGCTCAGGAAGTACGCGCTGCCGCCACGCGCGCTGAAGAACCATTCGATCGACGCGATCATCGCGAGTTGTGCGGCCCAGATCAGCGCGAGGCGGTGCGGGTGGCTGGCCGGATGCGACGGAATCGCCGCGCCGACGAAGCCGAGCAGGGACGACGCCGACAGCAGCACGCTGATCGTCGTGGGCGACAGCCCGGCACGCTCGCCGACGAAGCCGGCGATTGCCCATTGCGAGGCCTGCACGCCATAAACGAGCGCCGTCACGACCCAGATCGCGATCACCGGCCGCCACGGCAGCATGCCGACGCGCGTGCGGGCCTGTGCGCGCGCGCTCGCGAGCGCGTCGATACCGCGGATCGCAGGCGCCAGCACGGCGGCGACGGCAGCCAGCAGCGCGAATACCCAGCGTCCGAGCCAGGCAGCCGGCAACGCGGAGAGCAGCACGAGGATGCTGCCGTTGATGACCCCCGCGAGCAGGTTGATTTGCCCCCACAGGCGGTCGGTCGATGCGCGCTGTGACACGCCGGACGCGACGACGACGAACAGCATCCCTTCGAACAGTCCCGTCATCCCGCGCGCGAGCGCTGCCGACACGATGCCGGGCGAGACCGCGCCGAGTGCCTGGCCGGTGATCGTGCCGACCAGGCCGGCCAGCGTGAACGGCCGTGCTGCGCGTGCGATCCGGTGCGGCAGCACCGCACAACTGATCGCGATGCCGAGGATCTCGGCGCTGACGAGCGCGGTCGCGGTGCCTTCGTCGAGCCGGAAGCGTGTCATTATCGCTGCGACGAGAAACGGCGACAGGATCAGACCGTTGGTGGCTGCCGCAAATGCAAGCGCAAGGCGGGCGACGGCGCCGATCGACGGATCGGGACGCGACTGCGCGGCCACGTGCAAGGTGGCTGCGCTCATGATGCCTCCTGGTCGGATCGCGGCTGATCTTGTGCGACGCCGGCCGTTTCGTGCATCGGATGCGTCCCTCTGCTGGCCGCCGTGGCGCGAGCGGCAGCGCTTGCGTGTTGCGGCAGGCCGAACAGCGTACGCAGGTACGGCGTCAGGAAGCGTCCGTGCGGGTCCATCCGTTCGCGCAGGGCGAGGAAATTGTCCCAGTGCGGGTAGCACATCGCGAGTTCTGCGGCCTTCATCGCATGCACCTTGCCCCAGTGCGGCCGCCCGCCGTGATTGCGGCAGATTGCCTGCACGCCCGAGAAGTACGCGTCGAACGGCATCCCGCGATACTGGTGTACCGAGATGCGCACGCTGTCGCGCCCGTGGTCGGGGCTCAGCCAGATGTCGTCGCCGCGCACCCAGCGGTATTCGATCGGGAACATCAGCGGGAAGTTGCGGCGTGCGATAAACGCGCGGATTTCGCGTAGCGCGTCGGCGCCGCGGTCGGCCGGCACCGACCATTCCATTTCGTTGAAGCGCACGCGGCGTACCGTCGAGAGCATTGCGTAGCTTGCATCCACGTGCCGGCCGGCGGACACGGTCGATGCGCACAGCCGGCTCAGCGCCGGGCACAGCGATGGCACGCGCCGGCCGAGCCCGCACAGCGCGCCGAACACCGTGTTCTCGAGGAACGACTCGGACGCGCGGTTCGCCCAGTGCACCGCGTCGGCCGGCTCGTCGGTCATGTCCCACGCCTTGGTCAACACGGTGTCCGTATGCGCAAACCAGTAGAACTCGAACGAGCGGTGTCGCGCGATCAGCGCCTCCGCTTGCGCGAGGCAGTCGTCAAGCGGCATGCGGCCGCGCTCGAGGCGCAGCCGGAATGCGGGCACGAGGCGCAAGCCGATCTCGGTCAGCACGCCGAGCGCGCCGAGCCCGATCCGGCCGCCCGCGAACAGGTCGGGATGCGTGTCGGCGCTCGCGCGGATTTCGCTGCCGTCCGCGCACATGAAGGTCAGGCTGTCGATCTGTGTCGACAGGTTGCCGAGCGTGATGCCGGTGCCATGCGTGCCGGTGCTGGTCGCGCCGGCAATCGACTGCACGTTGATGTCGCCGAGGTTCTCCATCGCGAGGCCGTGTGCGGCGAGTATGGGACCCAATGCCCACAGCCGCGTGCCGGCATGCACGCGCGCGACGCGCCGGTCGCGCTCGACGTCGATCACGCCCTGCATCGCGTCGAGCGACAGGATTACGTCGTCGGTCTGCACGAGCGGCGAGAACGAATGACCGGCGCCGGCTGCACGCACGGTTGCGCCGGACGCGGCTGCATCGCGCAGCACAGCCGCGAGCCCGGCGCGCGACGCAGGCGTCGACACGGTTGAATGGGGGCTGCAGACATATCCCGACCAGTTGCGCCACATGGCGTTGTCTCCGTGGTTGTCGTTTGAGTGGTTGGAATGGTTTGGATGATGTGAACGACGGGCCGCGCGGCCCGCTAGAAAAAGCTCTTGCCTTCGCCGCGATAGGTGAGCGCCTCACCGACCACGCGTCCGCCGCGGATCAGCAGCAGCGTGTTGAAGCGCTCGCAGAGTTCGCCGGCCTTCGCGTGGCGGAACAGGATCGGCTCGCCGATCGCCGGCGCGACGCCACGCGGCACGCGCACGGGTGTCTGCACCTCGCCCGCACCTTCTTTGCTGATCAGCGTGCAGCCGAGCGGCAGCCACGGCCGTGGCAGGCGGCTCTTGCCGGCCGGGCCGGACGCGATATAGCCGCCGCCCGAGCAGGTCACGATGCCCGGCTGCGGAATCCGCACGACCGGCAGCGCGAAGCCGGCGGCCGGTTGCGGATGAAACGCCGCGTAATGATCGAACAGCGCCGGCGCGTACAGGCCGGAGCCAGCTGCGAGTTCGGTGACCGACGCGTCGCCGAGCGTGCTCTCGAAGCTGCCGGTGCCGCCACCGTTCACGAAGCGCAGCGTGTGGCCGGCCGCGACGAGTGCCTGCGCGGTCGCGTGGCGGCGCGCATTGATCTCGCGCGCCGAGCACCGTTTCAGATGGCGCACCAGCGCGTTGCGCGCGCCGGCGCCCGGTTCGGTGTCCGCGACACCGGCGATCTGCCCTTCATAGCCCATCAACCCGTCGAGCCGGACGTGCTGCCGCTCGCCGATGCGGTTCGCGAGCGCGAGCGCGTCGGCCGCGTCGCGCACCGGTGAACGGTACATGCCGAAGTACAGGCCGGGATACGCGCACGACATGTCGAGATCGATCGCGACTGGGATCGTCACGCGTTTCTCGTATGCGATACGGTCGATCGCATCGACTTGCGCATCGTCGTCGACCATCAGCGTGATCGAGCGGCCTTGCCGGATTTGCGCGGCCACCGCGCGCAGGTCGTCGGGCTCAACGGTCGGATAAGCGACGACGATGTCGTCGAAGCCGCCCGCCGCGAGCCACGCGGCTTCCGCGGCCGAATAGCACAGCAGCCCGCGCATGAAAGGGCCGGCGGCCAGCACCGCGCCGATCAGCTCGCGCGAACGCACCGACTTCGTCGCGAGCCGGATCGGCAGCCCGCGCGCGCGGCGCTTCAGGTCAGCGAGATTGACGTCGAGGCAATCGAGATCGACGAAGGCGGCGGGAAGGCGGCGGCCCGCGAGTGCGTCGCGGTAGGTCGGATAGTCGTGGACGGCGGCGGTCGCTCGATGCGGTAGGTCGGCACGGCTCATGGAACGGGCTCAGGTGGGGCAGGGATGTGTCGCGCTGACTGCTCGGCGCGGGGTAGAAATCAGCATAGGGCTGGCCAAAATGCGGACCAAGCGCTCAGCGGGTCGTTCGACGGGTCCGATCCGGCCATCCGTATCGGCCACGCAGATGATGTGCCGTCGTGCGCCGTGCGGCTGGACTGCGGTTTGCTTGGTGTCGCAATGCGCATGGCGCGTGTCGGCCCGAACCGCCACCGGGCGGGCGTGGCGCGCGAGGTCACGCGTTCCGGCAGGCGGCAATGAAATGTGTTTCAAACGTTTTGACGGGTAGCGGCGATGCGCGCAGGTTTAGTGCTTGCGTTCTAGAGTCGCTTTTGACGGCGCACCGGATTCGACCTAGAACCTACTCGCGGATGCACCGGTGAAGAACGGCATGATGTGACGAGGAGGCGATGTGAATAAGAACAGGGCACTCTGGTGGTGCACAGGCGTGATCGTGGCGATTGGCGTGGCCGTCGCGATTTGGCGATATGAAGGGGCGACACGGGCCGATGCCGCGTCAGCCGGCACGCCGGGCGCGGCGGCGAGCATGCCGTCCGTCGCGACCGATACGTTCAGCACCGGCACTGGCGCCGCGACGCCGGGCCCCGAAGAGCGGCGGCTCGACGTCGACGCGTTGCGCCGCAGTCTCGCGGCGCGTCCTGACGCGGACGCGGAAGTGAAGCGCATCATCGGGTTCGCGCGCTTTCGCGACGCGGTCGCCGCGTACGGCGATCGCCGCAACAGCCTGCCGCAAGCCGAGCGCACCGCGCTCGCGCGCCGGATTCTCGACGAACTCCCCGACCATGTCGCGCGCAACGAGATCGTGCCCGTGCAGGCCGAAGCGCTCAGTGCGGCGCTGCTGACCGACACCGAAGCGGACCCCGCGGCGCGCGGTGCGGCGATCCGATCGATGCGTGCGCAATGGGATGCGTATGCGCAGCAGACGGTCGGCCCGTCGCCGGCGCAGGACCCGCGCTATCTCGCGTACGAGCAGCAGAGCCGCGACGTGATCCGACAGGTTCAAGCGAGCACCACCGATCCCGACCAGCAACAGACCGTCATCGCGCAGCGCCTGCAGGCGCTGCGCGTTCAGTTGTTCGACAGCGCTTCACCGTCCGGCGCGCACTGAAGCGCCGAATCCGCGACGCCGGGACGATGCCCGGCGGCCGCGTCATGCTCATCGACAAGGAGGGGAGATGTCACCAGCACCAAGCCTGCTGCGCGCCGCCGTCGCCACGCTGATCGGTTGCGCCGCACTGAACGGCCACGCGGCCGATATGACGATGCCGGACCCATCGATTCCGTATTATTCGTGGTACGAAGTGACGTTGCCGGAAAGCACCGGTGCATCGTGTGGCAACGGTACGCCGATGCGCTTCTACGTCAATCGCGCGCAGTCGGACAACCTGCTGTACATGATGGAGCCGGGCGGCGCGTGTTGGAACTATGGCACCTGCACGCAGACGTCGACCGGCTCCGAGGCCGGCCTCGGCGGCTTCAATCCGGACGGCATCCCACACAACTACATGAACGGCACAGCGAACGAGAGCCTGTTCTCGTCGTTCCTGTCGCCGCTGCTCACGCGCATGGATCTCGCGCACATCCTGGTCGGCGAACCGAAGGTCGAGACGCAGCAGTGGACACAGGTTTTCGTTCCCTATTGCACCGGAGATATCCATATGGGCAGCGCGGTGCGCAGCTATACGTCGCCGGCGGGCGACTGGCGCATCCAGCACTACAGCGGACTGAAGAATATCCAGGCCGTCGCGCAATGGCTGGCGTCGCACGGCTTCGGCAAGCCGAACCGGCTGCTGGTGTACGGGATGAGCGCCGGCGGCTACGGCACGCTTGCGAATTACGCGACGCTGCGCAACACGCTGCAGCCGCAGGCGCACAGCTCGCTGCTCGATGACGCCGGCACGGTGTTCAATACGCCGTTCGATGCGGATGCGGCCACGCATCCGTCGGTCGGCTTGTACGACAAGGTGCGCACCGAATGGGGAATGACGGGCCCCGACGGAATGATCACCGTGAACAGCCGGCTGACCAACCGCTTCGATCCCGGCAACATGGGTAGTGCGTATGCGGCGTTGTCCGCGACCTTTCCGCACGACCGATTCGGTTTCTCGAGCTACCAGCGCGACAAGATCATCGCCGCATATCACTATCGTGCGTTCGTGCCGGCCGTGATGGCGGCGCCCGACGATGCGACGAAGGATTCGCTGTCGCTCGCGATGTTTGCGAAGGAACTGAACGGGCTGAAACAGACGCTGAACCCGCTGCCGAACTTCGGCTACTTCATGCCGTGGGCGCGCAATGACTTTATCGCCAATCACCAGGTGACGGCGGTCAGCTTCACCGGGTCGGGGATCCACGAGACCGGCACCGACGCCGATATCAGCACGTTCGTCGACAACCTGCTGAACCAGCAGGACCCGGCCGATACGCCGGTGATGAAGGCGTTCCGCACGCAGCAGTGGTCGGACTTCACATTCTCGACGTTTCTCGCATGGATCGACAACGTGTTCAACCTGACGGGCGACGCGGGGCCGATCTCTGGGCACCGGGCGTAAAGCGATTCGCCTGAACGGGTGACCGAACGCCGTGTGGCATATCCGGTGCCGAACAGCTGTCCTATGATTGGGCCGCCGGGCACTGTTCAGGAGCGTCATGAGATTGGTATCATATGGTCTATAATCAGGTATCAATCGATACCTGGTTTGGGAGTCGCCATGTCACTCGTGACGCCGGAAGCTGTGGCTGCTGTCATGGAGCTTCACCCCTTGCCTCATACCCTCGCGGAATTGGAGGCCCGTGTGCGCGACGGTTTGCCGAAGTCCGCTCTTCGTGCGGGCGTCGAACATGCGACACAGGGTGCCGATGCCCGACGTGCACTGCTTGCTCGCATCGTTCCAGAAGCGACTTACAAGCGCCGTCGCGATCGGCTGACACAAGACGAGTCCGAAAAGACCGAACGCTTGGCGCGGATCGTTGCGACGACGACCTACGTCTGGAACGACGAAGAGGACGCGCGGGAATTCCTTTCGACGCCGCACCCGGAACTGGAGGGGCGGGCGCCGCTTGACGTCGCGCTGACCGAGCTCGGCGCGCGCCGTGTCGAAGAATTGCTCTGGAAATTGTTCTATGGGCTGCCGGCATGAAGTTGTTTCGCATAGCGGACACACGACATGCGGTCTGGAGCGGCACCGGCGCGATGCTGGTCGGTGGCCGCTTTAACAGTCCTGGCCGCCCGGTTATCTATGCGGCGCAGACCTTCGCGGGTGCGATGCTCGAGGTGCTCGTGCATGCCCGTATCGGCAAGATGCCCAAAACACATGGATGGGTCGAAGCAGCTGTGCCCGATGACGTTGTCGTCGAACGCCGTACGGCCGAAACGCTGCCAGCAGGATGGGGCGCAGCCGCACTGCAGGTGGCACGTCAGTTTGGTGACACGTGGCTGACGGAATCCCGCTCGGCGCTTCTTGTTGTTCCGTCGGTCGTGACCCGCGCGGAATTCAACGTGCTGGTCAACCCGGCGCATCCCGAGGCCGCGCGAATCGTCGTGGCTGACCCACAGCCGGTCGTGTGGGACGAGAGACTATTTCTGGCGCCTCATGTTAGACAGTCTTAGGACGCCCTGATGGAGCGCTGGTGTCCATGGGTGGCTCTGGTGTGACCGCGGACGCTTGGCGCCGGTGTCGGACGTGAAGTAATGGTGTTGCCGCGTGCTACAAGTTGCGCCGACCGGCTGTTAGGCACCATGATCGCGGCCGACAGGCCGTCAACAGCAATTCTCTTCGGATGCGTAGCCGCATGGCGTGACGGTGGCATGAGGTGACTCCGTGGAGGCCTCGGTGCTTCTTCACCACCGCCACACCGCAGCTTTGCGTCTGCCCTGGGATTCAGGGCATGAAATGGGCTGCATGCCCAGCAGTCGTTGGATGGCATGCACGCGCGTGCCGGCTAGCAATCAGCCTGACTTGGTCAGCACGCCGCTGGCGTATTGGTGCACACGGTATTGACAAGTGGCACGATATTCCCGCTTGTAAACGGAGAGGCACCTTGTTGCTTTACTGTCGTGTCGGTATACCCCCAACTCGTTACACCGACGACCGTGTTGCGTGCGGGTGCATTGCCAAAGCTCGTGCCATTCAGTGCCGGTGCCATGCCGAGATTGACGTGCCAGGGCCCGCCGCTTGAACCACCGGTCATCAACGAACCGATAATCGTATTGTTCGAGGATCCGGAAGCAACGAATCCTTGCGAGTCGTTGCGCTGCATGAGGCCGCCACCGTCCAGCGCAACCGGGTAGCCGAGCTGGTTGATCAAGACTGAACCGGATGAAGTAAAGCCATAGCCATTCCAACCGTAGCCGTACCAGCCCGTCCGGCTTCCTGCGTACGAGCCTGCTTGCGGGGTCAACACTATCACGGCGACATCGTCCTGGCACACGACACCTCTGACCGCGCATGGATCCGAGCCGTTGTAGTACGACGTCATGACCGTGGCGGACGCCGCGTTCCACACGCCATAGGGTGCGGTTCCATTGCTATAAGCGGGCGTAAATACCCAGTTCGAATAAAATTGCTGCTGGCCGAAATTCGCGACGCAATGGGCAGCCGTGACGACCACCCCTGGCTTGATGAGTGAGGCGGAGCACACATACGTTGCCGAGCCAATATTGAAGAACAATTTCCCGGCTGCACGGAACGGGTAATAATATTGCGTATTGTCACCGTATGCATCGACCCGGTTTGTCGTGAAAGGTTGATTCGATGTCCCGAACTCCTGCGGTGTGACGCCGGAGAGGCTCAAATCGTCCGGAGCAGCGAGCTGCACTGGTTGTCGTTTGCCATCACCCATTCCTCCGTGCTCAAAGCCAGGTTTTCCGGGGAAAGTCGGTGGCCCGGACAGCAGCAATTCGAGCAATGACGACGGTGCAACGCTCAACTGCGGCAATGGCATGGGGCGTGCGTTCTTGAAATCAATTGCTGCGAGCTGGACGTGCTGATCCGAAAGGACGAGTTGCGTCGTGCCTCCATGGGTATTGATTTGCTGAGCGGAAATGGTTGCGGAAACGAATGAAATTGATGTGGCTGCCATCAATTGTTTTGTAAATCGATACATATCTGCCTCCTGGAACTCAGGGCATATGATGATGCGTCCGTGGTTCGATCATTGATCAAACCTGAAGGTGGCGCTGAATATATGCGCAAAAAATTGACACATCGGGTGTATTTACCCAAGGGCTTGTGATACGTCCCTTTGTGTGCCTGATTGAATTCCGTGTTTCGAATTTTAATATTTTCAGGTCTTTATTTTGTTGGGTTATGAATATCGTCGTGGGGATTTGTGGCTGCCATGTTGTTTGATTTTATTTTAGGATGAGGTTTTGAGTGCTGGTGGATTTAAATATTTGATTGATTGGCTGGGTTCGATTGTTGGGTGACTGGTTGGATTTATTTTTCTGTATATGTGACGGATTATTTTAAGTTGTGAGCTTATGGGTGAGTCATGCTGATATTCTCATGGGTCGACGGATTGAGCGAGGCGGCGTTTGTTGAGCGCTGAAGGCGACGTCGCGCTTTTTCATCTCGCTTTCATGTGTGTGTCAGATTCGGCAGTAGATCGGAACTGGCAATGGTCTCTTATGAATTTGTGTTCTGGTTTTTATTGTTTTGAATCGAGATTATTGCCGGATCGGGCGTTGCCGGCGAGAAAATTGATGAAGCCCAAGCCGACTGTATCGTATTGCGTCGTAATTGTCGGCATTGTGATGGTCAGTGCGCTGATGGGGTTATGAGGGCTGCAGTTGCTCCAGAGTCGATAGAACGCATTCGAGCGTGCCAACGAACCTTCACGCAATCTCGGCCTGAAGAGCGAGCGCGACATCGAGCGCGGTTGCGCGCTGTGCGACTTGTCGTTGCAGACGGTCATCAATGGCTTACAACAACCCGACGTCATGGCGACCCCGCCAGCGCCTGTGCCGCGACGTGCTGTTCGACCACGCGATGACCGCCCGATTTCTCGGTGCGATGTTGGCACCCCGGAAGATCGCGCTTCGCTCGCCGATACTCGCGTCGGGCGGATCGTATGCTGTGATCGTCCTGATGGCGATCAACCGCGAGCATTTCCAAAACGTGTTCACCGGCCTGTCGCTGGGGCTGCACGGCTCGCTTTCGCTGATGGGCAAGGACGGCATCATGGTGATGCGCCAGCCGTACGAGGTACGGTCCGTCGGTCGCGATGCATGCCCATTTTTCCCGGCCGGGTTCGGCGTCCGCCAATGCGATCAGCGTAATCCGCATGCCGGATCACCTCCTGACGCGCATGCGCGAAGCCTGGCGTGAATGACGGCGAGATTCGCCTCTGCATGGTCAACGCGCGGACAGGTGACGCGGCCGGCCTCGGGCGCGAATTGCCCATCGGCGCGCAGGCCGTGTTCGACGACACGACCTACGCGCCGATCCGCGATAGATTTCGGCCGGCTCAGGCAAGCACAGGACGCGGCCGAGCAGGAGGCCGCGACGGTGGCGATCAATGCGCACGGCATCGACGCACGCTGCGCCGAACTGGACGAAATGCTCATGTAGATGAACAAGCACCTCCGAGCGAAGCCGAGGCGTTCTTGCCTATGGTGACGACTCCCAATTTGGCTTGTTTTCAGGCGTTTACGGCCGTCACTTTGTTCCGCAAGATGGATAAAGGCATTTGAAATAATGGCGCACAGACAACGATTGCAACTGTTTGCGATGCCGGCGTTGCCCGAAGCAACGCCGGCATCGCCTCCCGAACATCGCTGATTCATTGAACTGCATGCTTGGTTTGCTGGCTTCGGTGACGTTCGCATTCGATTCGAGTGACGGCCTTCTCTTCCTTGGCTGCCGCTGTCGTCTGCACCCGATTCGTTGAGGAGGGACGTTAGCCGCTCCAACAATGGAACCGGAAACCAGCCAACAATCTCGTGCCGCACTGGAAACTGAAGAAGCAAGTACGCGCGCAAGGCGATGCCGGCGAGCGGAGCGCTCAACTGAATGTCGCCCATATAAGATACACGTTCAGTGCGACGATCACGACCGTTGCCGCGCTAGCTATCACCCGCAGTGGCATGCGCATTGCATGCGTGCCCATCACGTCGCTGCGCGCTGACAGCATTAGCAGTGCAAACATCGGTATCGGCAGCACGAAACTCAGAACGACTTGGCTCAGGACCATCGCACGCGTGACGTCGCATCCCAGCGCGACCACGATGAACGCTGGCACAATCGTGACTGCGCGCCGCACCCACACCGGAATCCGGCGTCGAATGAAGCCCTGCATCACGACCTGCCCCGCCATCGTTCCCACGACTGAACTCGACACACCAGACGTCATCAGTGCGATGAGGAACAGTGCGCCTGCCGCGGGTCCGAGCACCGGAATCAGCGTGTAATACGCGTCGCTGATGTCGCTCATGCCAGGGGCGCTTCGGTGGAACGCCGCTGCTGCCATCATCACCATTGCGAGATTCACCGCACCCGCCAGGCCGAGCGCAACGACCACTTCGCGATTCGAGAAACGCACAAGCCGGCAGCGTTCGATGTCGTTACGCGACTCGGTGCGACCCTGTGTCAACCCCGAATGCAGGTACAGCGTGTGAGGCATGATCGTCGCGCCGATGATGCCGACTGCGATCGTCAGCGCCGCGTGGTCGGGAATCTGCGGTACGACGAGATGGAACGCCGCCGCGTGCCAGTTCTGCGGCGCAATTAACAGTTCGCCCAGATAGCACGCGCCAATCACGCCGACAAGCGTCGCGATGGCGGCCTCCAGCGCCCGGAATCCGCGCTTCTCCAGCGCGAGGATCGCGCAGGTCGCGAAAGCGGTTGCGACCATGCCCGCGAGCAGCGACAGACCGCACAGCAGCCCGAACGCGAGTGCGCCCCCAAGGAATTCGGCGAGGTCGGTCGCCATCGCGGCGACTTCCGACACGATCCACATTCCCCATACGATCGACACTGGAAAGTGTTGGCGGCTCAGTTCTGCCAGGTTGCGTCCGGTCACGATGCCGAGCTTGGCCGACATTGCTTGAAACAGCATTGCGATTGCGTTTGCGACGAGCACAACCCACAGCAACCGGTAGCCATACGCAGCGCCAGCCTGGATGTTGGTCGCGAAATTACCTGGATCCATGTAGCCGATCGACGCGATCACGGCAGGGCCGACGAACGGCAGTAGTGCGGCGACGCCAGTACGGCGCCCTTCCAGGGCCGCGCGCGCCGCGTGCGTGGTCCGTTCGGTGGACAGGCCCGGCAGTGTAAGATTGCCAATGGATTTGCTCGAAATAGGAAGCATGATTTCGGTCCGATCAAAGAAGGAAGTTGATGATGACGAAGACCGGCGGCCGGCGCGACGCATGCCGGCCGCACCAGTTCATACGGGAACGACGTCCGGGCGGTTGCGTGGAATCTGGGCGATCACGTCGGGGGCGAGATTCAGGTGTGCCTCGACAAGCTTCGGCGGCGTATGTGCAAGCCAGTCGGACAACGACACTTCCGCATAGCGCTCGGCCTTGAAGATCTCCAGGAATACGAGATCGGTGTTGCCCGTGTTCTGAACGTAATGTCCGAGGCTCTTCTTCACGTAGCCGACGTCACCCGCGCGGAAGTCGGCGGTCTGCGCCTTCGGCCCCGTATCGAACACCGTCATACGCGCTTCGCCCTGGATGTAGTATTGCCACTCGTCTGCGTTCGGGTGCCAGTGCAACTCGCGCATGCCGCCGGGATGCACGGTAACGAGCGCCGCGGAGATCGTTTTCGACACACTGAAGTTGGTGCTGTCCGCGATTCGCACTTCGCCGCCTCGCGTCTTTACGACGGGCTTCATGTCACCCAGAGAGAAGATGAACGGATGCGTCGGCTCGCCGCGCGACGATGCGGCAGCACGTTGCGCCTGCGCGAGCGGACCGGGATCGTCGCCCTGAAAAATCCACAGGTTGTCGAGCGGGACGTTCCGAAATGCCTCGGCCGGCACGCCGAAGTTGCGCGCGAGCACGTCGGGCGGCGTATGCGCGACCCAGTCGGTCAGTAGCAGTGTGTTGAATTCAGACGCTCGGCCATTATCGAACGCGAGCAGGAATTCTGCGCCGTCGCTGCCGAGTCCCTGCAGCGAATGCGGCAGGCCAGGCGGGAAATACCACAGGTCGCCCGTCTTCACGTCCTGCACCGATGACCGACCCTGTTCGTCGAGCACTGTGATCCGGCAACGCCCGTCGAGCATGAACGCCCATTCCGCCTGCTGATGCCAGTGCATCTCGCGAATACCACCGCGCGTCAGGCGCATGTTGACGCCTGAAATGGTTTCCGAGATCGCGAAATCGTCCTGTGTGACTTCGCGCGCCCAGCCACCATTCTGAATGCGCTTATGTGCATTATTGAATGACGCCCAGAATAACGGCATGCCGTCGATATCGGTCGCGGGTGGATCCTGAAACGACGGAAATTGATTGGCTATTGCCGGATTTTTCGGCCCTGGATCGGTCAGGCTCTGGCGATTGTGCGCATTTACCGAACCTTCCGGTGGACTATCAGGATTGCCAAACGAGGCAGCCTTCGCGGACACTGCAATGCCGGCAGCCGCAAGGGTGCTGACTGTATTCGCGAGCATCTTGCGTCGAGACAGATTTGTCATGTTTTCCTCATCATTTTTACAATCGATCAGATTTGAAGAACTGGGTAGCCGTTCACCTTCGTGTCGATAAGTGAATCTGGCTGGCCCGTGACGCAAGTTAAAAGCAAATTGATGAAAAAATTAAATGAATAATTAAGATGAATTTATGATTAAAATTTGTTTATTTTGAATTTGAAATAAATTCAGTTGACCGGCGGCGAGGCGGGCCTGAGAGTTTCTAGTCGCCATTGGGCAAATGAGCTTTTGTCTTGGAGACAGGGAGACCCTGATGAAGAAGCAATTTATCGCCGAGCCGGCCGTCCGGATCCAGGGCGGGGCCGAGGGCTGGGACGAGCCGGCGACGGACTCGGTGTACCCGCTAGTTTAAGTGGGAGGCTGTGTCCAGTGTTGCAGGAGGCTGCTCCAAAGGTCGAGACCTCAACCGGGAGAGGAGGTCTGCCTTGCGGCTGGATACCTCCCGGTGGAACTTGGGGTTGGCTTTGCTGCCGCCAGGCTACTGGGTTCCCCCCAGCGACTGAAGGAGCCGATAGCAGACACGCATTAGGTTGAGAGGCGAGGAAGGGTGAGGGCAACACGGTCCCTTGCCACGTGCCCGGGGGCATCGGCGAGGGGTTGCGGGAGCCGCTGAGGTGCACCGTGCCATTTGTATGTTTGTTCGAGGAGATGAGGCTTTACGCGGTTACGCAGGAAAGGGGCATCAAACATCCGTATCACGCAACAAGCGTGATTCGCGAGCCTATTATGAGACTAGAAACTATGGAATCCACGCCATGCAACAAGTCCTTGCCCCGGGCGAAATTCTGCCGCCGGCGTGACCCGAAGCGACTAGTCGATTTTCCGAACGCGACACTCTGTCCCGTTGGTTGGCATCAAATGCGGTTTGCGGGTATTGGCCAAGACTTTGTTCGCTTGATTAGATTTGCACCCGGAGAGCGGCGCTTCGTATTTCTCCATCGCTTTTACGCACGTTAGTCGTCGCAGTCCGATTGCGTTGAGGTACCGTTGATATTCACCAGTCCGATGGCTGGGTGATTCTGCGGCGGCGGCTTAGGATGGAGGGGACCGGTACAGGACGTCATCCGGCTATTGCCACTGCCATTCCAAGCGTCCAGTCGGGGAGGGACATTGCATATAGCTTGCCGTGCGATGAGTGCGCTGTCCGTTTCTTTGGCTTTCGGCATGGTGGGACTTTCTCGATACGGTGGCCCGGCCTCGCGAGCTGCCATTGTATGCGTTGGACAAGTCAGTATTTCTTCATGTGCGGGCCCTGCGATGCCTTGCCAATTGTTCCGATTACGTAGTCCGCCCCGAAAATTCGGGTAACTTCTGTGACGAGCGCGATGCGATTCGGCCTAGTCCGTTCGGTGATAGACGCCATGTTTTAGCCGTGGCTGATGTGCGGTCATACATCTAGGTGCTGCATCGGGGATCTTCGTGACCGACATCGTTGGTTCGCCACTAGGAAAGCGATTAGACATCTATTGATTTTATGGGAGCTGGTTTTGCATAAATTCGATCATGCTAACAAGGGTTGATCTATGGATTTGACAGAATTCTCGACAGTTTCCTTACCGGATTTTTATGGGGGCGGCGATGTTGGTGAGAATGATTCTGAAAGTAAGATTGGGAGGAAAATTTCCAAAATATCCGGCGCCGACGGGGCTCTCGTGGAAGATAAGCGCATGATCTCAATCGGCAGGCGGGTAGAAGGAGGACATCTTCTGAATTTAAGTAATGAAATCGGCGAAAAATCAAATTTGCACAGTGATGACGGTCAATCTTCAAGTTGTGATTCGCGAAGTGACACGAAGAATCGTGATCGAATGACGAATGATGTGAAGAAGCGGGCGCGATTGAGGGAGGATATCGTTTCAGGTGGAATATTCTCGCTGAGCTCAAAATCGGAAAGCAGTATTCAGTCGAAAATGCACCGAGATCTCGATGCAGATACGTCATTCATTGGAGGGGCGGGTATTTCTTTACCCCCTGAGCAGACGCCAATCGACATGAGAGAACGGAAGGTGGATTTGTTAATGCAGCTAAAGGAAGCGGTCGACGAGGGTTCTGATCCTGATGGAAGTCTTGGGAATGGTCAATTGCATGACTATGACAGCATGCTGGCTATATTGCGTAAAGCTAAGGTGGGTAACTCCGCATCTTTTGATAATATTTACGTTTATCCTCATCTGGATTCACCACTTGGCAAAGCGTACGCCATCGCCGCGAAAAATACATTTAATCCAATTCCTCGGGGTCTTGTTGATGATAGCGATGAATTGGTGGATAACGGAAAGCTGTATTATTCTGTCGTCTCGAAACTGAACAAAAGTGCCAGGACGATTACTGCTGTCATGGATCAATTCGGAGAGGCGATCTTTCCTGGTGGAAAGATCAGAATGGATTTGATGTTGAGATATTATGATATAATTCCTTCGTCACGATTGAATTCAAAACTAATCGACAATGTACAGACTGTTATCGATGTACTGGAAGAGAAGCGTGACCAACTGAGACAGAGTTTATCGGAGCGAATTGCATCAGCGCCTGGACTTGAAATTGGCTTGTTCAATGGCAATGGTGGTATTGGTGATGGCAATAATTTATCTGTAAAAGTAAATGAAGATTTGAATTCATTTGCCAATAGTCGTCGTTCGGATTTGGTGACGCCGGAATCCGATTTCGCTAATGGCATGAAGAGATGGCTTCGAAAGCAAAATATCACTGTTGATCCAAGAGATATTGATCTTGTTTCGATTGACTATCAGCCGTCCGGGAGGGGGGATGGTAAAAATCATGCAGTTGTCCGTCAATGTATCCCATTGTTGGAAGCTGTTCTGCAGAATTGGCGTGACCCAAGTGAGAGTGCCCTTGATAAATGGCTGGGGGCTGATCGATATTTTTCGGTGCCACCCAATATTGAGTTCGTTTCAAAACTTGAAAGTCGGCATGGTGAGTTTGACTTGGCGCAATACTCAAGTAGTCAATCGTTTACAGGTATCTTTAAAAGGGGAATTCCTCAAAAGTACGACTCCTCATCTCAATTGATAGTTACGACACATTCACTTGAAGGTGAAATCAAGTCGGAGGTTGGTGGAGTTGCGGACAAGATCGCAAGCTATTGGTCGAAGAACGAAGATAATTATCGGGATCTCTCAAAGATTTCGATGGTGAAGGCTAGCGAGCTGCAAGTGGCTGAAGCGAGTTTAACGCAGGAGGACAGAAATCTGATTTGGCGAGCGGCCGGGTTGGATCCTACAAAAACTTGGGATGAATTGACGGTTGATCATATTCGACATCGCATGTTACCTGCTAATGATGTTGAAGTTGCTCCGCTTAAAATTTATCGATATACGTCGACCGATTTGCGTGTCATAAGTGACAAAGAAAATGGTCGAACATTATTGTACGTTCCGGGGAATTCATCGCCCATTCATGCGTTCTCTTCTATGAGTGATATGCAAGAATGGTTCGCGACAGAAATGAAGAGCCCTGAAAAGCGTATCGCAATTAGTCGATATTTCTGCCGTGAGGATCGTGAAACGGGGCTTTGGCATCAAGGGGTAAATGATGCGCTGATGGGGATTTCTAAGTATCCTGAAACACACTTTCTTTCTTTTGATAGGGATGGTTTTACGGCGAGTGGGAAATGGAAGCCGAGTGACTATGTTTTAAAAGGCGATAAAATTGGCATCGATATTTTTGTCGATATGGCAACGCGACAAAAAGAGAGAGGGCTTGACGACGTTGCGAATATACCGAGCAACGCAAATGTCCTTGCACATGAGGCAGTGAATCTGCTGGAAGATGTTGCTTCGCAATTGGGACCAATTGCCTTGATGTATCCGGAGGTGGCGGTGCTGGGCTATGCCATGCTGGGTATCGCTCAGATTGGGATGGGGGCTTATGACGCTTTCCAAGAAGGGGAAAAGGTTCAGGCCGATGGCTTGAGTCGTATCGCTTTTGGTGTATTCAACGCTGCTCCGATTCTTGCAAAAAGTATTCCTCATTTGAATGTTGTGTTAGAAAACGAGATGCCTCACAAAAATTATCAGAATGTGGGCGCAAACATGCATGACAGTGAAAATTCAGTTTCGCGTGAGCCAGGCGATATGTCGGAAAATGCGTCGAGTTCGCATCATCCGGCCGGTTGGTTGTCGTCATATTCGGTAGAGAACGTTCAGTCGCCTACAGTAATCCCGAGAAATGGGGTATTCACAAAAAGCGGTACACCATACCAGGGTGGCGAGGGCCCATCGTATATCCGAGGTAACGATGGCAAGGTTTACGAGGTGAAGAACGTTCGATCGCCGCAACATTCTGGAACGGGATACCACAGCGTGGATGTCGTTGATCCAAATAACCCTGATGGTCCGTCAAAGGCAAAGCTTTACAAGTCCGATGACTCTTCGCATTGGAGAACAGGGGAGGAAGTCGGATTGATGGGGGGCGGAGGCAAAGCGGCGGGAACAAAACGTCTGGAATTGCCTAAAGAATCGGAGATCAAGTGGCCGGAAGATACACAGGCGCTTTTGACGGACAAGTTCTGGAATGATCGACTGGGAAAAGAGTATCCGAAGTATGCAACGATGGCGAAATTTTGGGAAGGATACTTCCCCAAGGATGTAAAAGCTGCTGGACGCGAACTGACCGAGGTAGTGAGGATGGCGGATGAGACGCTCACAAAAATTGCCTCTGCTGGCGCGGAGGTAGGCCCGGAGTATCGTCCACTTGTAGTGTGCCGCGGTATGAAGAGAATTGACGCGCTGAAGCTCGCGAAGTGGAATCTGAAGCGAGCCGAGTCGGAGAATTTCATTCGAAATTGGAAACCGGACCCGACATCGGAAAAGACGGCAGCAGCGCAGTTCAGAGAAGCGCTAGCGCAGCAACAGGCGAGTCGCGAAGATCAAGAGCCGGTCATCATGCCAATCATGAAACACCTAGGAGACATTGGACAGGCTAGTAACTATGCGAAGGGTCCGGACGAGGTGGTGGTGAAGATTGTGTTAAAGCCCGGGGCGGAGCGCGTGATGTTCGATCCAACATATATGGCGATTGGGAGTTCTGGCAAGGGAGGACGGGGCATCGCGCTCAGTAAAGGCGGATTGAGCTATTTTCCAAGAGCGACTGGGGGCGAGGGCGAGGCCGGTGGCTACATCGGCATAAAGTCGGAGGAGAAAGGGCCGTTCAGCCTGAGTCTCGGAGGAGATGCTCAAAGGAAGAAACCGAACGAGGCGTCCAGCACGTTGTTCCAGTTGTTCGTCGACAGAGTGGAAGAAATGTGAGCGATTCGTGATGGCCGCAATTATATTTTGATCGAAAAGCGGAGTGGACGGCTGAAATGGCTGTCTCCCGCTCAGTGCATTCGATACTAGCGTCAAGTTCCTTGACGCGTTGCTGTCCGCGGGCAGCAATGCTATCGTTTGGCCCCGCATCTGGGCCAAGCGCATGGTCGCGGCGGAGTTGAGCCACCATGTGGAACCCCGCGTGGAACACAGCAAGTCCGGTGCGAGGGTACCGTTTCGCAACCTATTGAGTCGTTTCCTGGCGGCGTCTGATTGAAGCTCGCTCACCTTGCCTGTCAGGCGGTATACTTTGACAAATAGGGCATCAGCGAACTGCTGCCGTTGATCGTCATCCCTCGATGAGCGAATGCTTGCCCAACCCGCTTGATGGTTTCCAGTGCCTCGTCCATGCGAAGAGTGGTGCGACTAGGCTTATCGTTTGAATTCGTCATGCTGCTCCAGGCGAAATGCTATCGGTCCTGCCTGGTGTCCCACACGCGCAAGATTGCGACGCTGGTGGGGATCGGTTCGTAAGCCGGGACCAGTTCGTAGTGAATCTCGTAGTCGCCGTGCAAACAAACGTCTTTGTGGACTTCCCGAGCCGGGGGACCTTCCCATCCATCGAGTTCTTCACCGATCCTGTGCCGTAGGACGACGCCCAGCGATTTCGCCTCGGCGAGCAGCGCCTTGATGATCTCCCGCGCCTTCGTAGCCCCGTTGAGCTTTTTCTCAAACTCAAAGATCGTCAGCATGTCCGATGCTGCTTTGCTAGTGAAAACGACCGGGATGGCCATCACTCACCAACCTTTGGGAGCGGAAGTTCGTTGTCCGTGCCCAGGCTGTCGGCCCAGCGTTCCATCGCATCCATGGACACCAACCGCCCTGCGTCGACATCGTCCAGACCCTCCTGAATCATCACGCGCTCGCGTTCAGCACGCGCAAGGTACGCCACCACGGCTTTGCGCACGATCCACTGCTTCGATCGGTCCAGTCGGGTCGCCATGTCGTCCATGCGATCCACAAGGTTGACGGGCAGTTGGGCTGTCACCGTTTTCAATGCTTCCGCCATTTTGCACCTCCGTCTCTTGCGCTTCAGTAATTGCTATTGTAATGCAATAGCCTTGCTTTGGGGTGCGTTCTCCGATGTATTCTTCGGGGGCGAAATAGCTCGAAACCCCACGCCAGGTAACGCCTTCAGTCATCGCATGAACCGCGAACCTCTCCCTTTGCAAAAACCTAGCCTCTGGGGGCACGGGTGGAAAGGTGATCGTCCGTGGTGTTGCTAGGTGACCCATGGGAAACCAACTCCGTTGCAACCTTGTTGGTCCTTGGTCCGATCCAACAAGTCCATCGCTCCCCTTGACCGTGCGCGGCCTATTGATGATCGGCGGGGGGGGGACTTGACGCGAACGCGTTCGACTTAGTAGCCGCATGTCCGGTCATGGTGCAGGTTCAGTACCTTATGTTCCTCCGTTGTCGATATGCGACACTCAAATGCCAAGGACGGTCGGAGCAAATTCAGCGTAGCTTTTGGCGTAGGTTTGTAGTGGGAAGGCCTGCTAGGAAAGACGTATTCAATACTTCGAGAAGAACGTGTCGAGCGTCGATATCAACGAGGCGCAGGGCAATCCGTACCAGACGGACGTGAACTACCGCGGCTTCACGGCATCGCCGGTCGTCGGCACACCGCAAGGGCTGTCGGTGTTCGTCGACGGCGTGCGCGTGAACGAGCCGTTCGGCGACGCCGTGAACTGGGATCTCATCCCGCAGGCGGCGATCGATACGATGCAGTTGATCCCCGGTTCGAATCCGACCTACGGGCTCAATACGCTCGGCGGCGCGCTCGCGATCACGACGAAGAACGGCAGGACGAGCCCGGGCGGCGCCGCACAGTCGTCGGTGGGCTCGTGGGGACGCAAGACCGCGCAGATCGAGCAGGGCGGGCGCATTGGCGGCAACCTCGACTACTACGTGACGGGCAACGTCGCGAACGACAACGGCTGGGCCGATCACAACGCGAGCCGCGTGCGGCAGGGATTCGGCAAGCTGCGCTACACCGACGCCGACACCACGCTGTCGATCTCGGCCGGCGGCGCGGACAATGCGCTACAAGGCTCGCAGACGATTCCGCGCTCGTTTCTCGACAATCGCGCACAGGCCTACACCTATCCCGACCTGAATCGCAACGGCGCCGCGTACGTCACCGTGTCGGGCGACCATTCGTTCGGCGATCACGTGCAGCTCAGCGGCAACGTCTATTACCGGCATTACCGCAACACCAACACCAGCAGCAACGTGAACGGCGATTTCGGCACCGTCGACGGCAGCGGTGCCACCGACACCGTGCAGGCGACCAACGACCGCTCGGTGATCACGACCGACAGCTACGGCGCGAACCTGCAGCTGACGCTGCTCGGCAAGCTCGTGGGCATGGACAACCAGTTCGTCGTGGGCGCGTCCGCCGATCTCGCGAACTCGGGCTTCGAGCAGTGGTCGCAGGATGCGATGTTCACGGATACGCGTGCGACGGTCGGCATCGGCGACTTCACCCGGAAGACGCGCGCGAAGACGCGCAACGCCAACTACGGTGTCTACTTCGACGACACGCTGGCGTTGACGCGGCAATGGTCGCTGACGCTGGCCGGGCGCTACAACCGGTCGCGTGCGGCGATCGAGGACGCGAGCGGCCTGCAGCCGTTGCTCACCGCGCGTCACACATTCTCGCGGTTCAATCCGGCCGTCGGCGTCACGTGGAATCCGGTGCCCGGCTTCACCGCATATGCGACGTACAACGAAGGAATGCGCTCGCCGACCGCGATCGAGCTCGCATGCGCGGATCCGGCCGCGCCGTGCTCGCTGCCGAACGACTTTCTTGCGGACCCGGCGCTGAAGCCGGTGATCGCGAGGACGATCGAGTTGGGTGCGCGCGGCCGAGTCGACCAGGCGACGACGTGGAGCGCGGCCGTCTACAACACGACGCTCGACGACGACATCCAGTTCATCAGCAGCAACGGCGGCGCGAGTACGCTCGGCTATTTCCAGAACGTCGGCAAGACGCGACGGCAAGGCTTCGAGCTCGCGGGCCATACGCGGCTGGGGTCAGTCGGGATCGGCGTCAGCTACAGCCATGTCGACGCGACCTACCGCTCGACGTGGACCGAAAGCAGCGCGAGCAATTCGAGCGCCAATGCGCAAGGCACCATCGTCGTTCGCTCCGGCGACCGCATTCCCGGGATTCCGTCGAGCACCGTGAAGCTGAGGCTCGACTATGCGGCGACGCCGAAGTGGAACGTCGGCACCAACATCACGTATCGCAGCGGCGTGTTCGCGCGCGGCGACGAGAACAACCAGGACGTGAACGGCAAGGTGCCCGGCTATGTCCTGATCGACCTCGACACGACCTGGGAGGTGACGAAGCACCTGCAGTTGTTCGCATCGGTCACCAACCTGCTCGACAAGCATTACGCGAGCTTCGGGATGCTCGGCCGGAACGTCTTCAATGGTCCGAATCATTCGTTCGACGGGCTCAACCCCGTCAACGAGCAGTTCGTCGGGCCGGGCGCGCCGCGCGGCGCGTGGGTCGGCGCCCGCTATGCGTGGGACTGAACCGGCGGCTCGACGTGTTGCGGTGCGTCTGCGGCCGTGACGTCGAGCATCTGGCGGACCGCGAGCGCGACGCCGCGCCCGAGCGCATCATCGCTCGCGAGATGCCCGGCCGGCACGCGCTCGACGACGGCCGCCGATACCGCGCGCGCGAGCCGATCGACGTTGTCGACCGGGCACACGCGGTCGCGCGTGCCGTGCACGGCATGCAGGGGCACGCCGGCTTGCGCGGCCTGCCGCGCGAGCGCCAGCAACCGGTGCTCCCCGAGCCAGCAGTTGCGTTGCAGGTAGTGGGCCTGGATCCGGTATTTGTGAATCAATCGGTCGACGGCGGGGTGCGTCGGCCGCGCGCCACGCGCCGGCCGCCCGGTCAGGACCGCATCTTCATACGCGTTCCATGCGAGCGCGACCGCGCGTTGCCGCGCTGTACTGGCGCCGGGCTGGAGACGCCGCGCGCAGCAGGCGATCAGGCGATCTGCGCGTGCGGTGCCGGCGGCGGCCGTCAGGCGCTGCCAGGCCTGCGGCGCCCGTGTCCGCGCGCCGACGAACAGGCCGCGCACTTCGCGCGACGACGTCAGAAACAACCCGCGCAGCACGACGCCCGTCACGCGCGATGGATGCAGTCCCGCGTACGCGAGCGCGAGCGCCGCGCCCCACGACCCGCCGACGACGCACCAGCGCGCAATGCCGAGCCGTGCACGCAGCGCGTCGAGATCGCCGACCAGGCGCATCGTGTTGTTGTGACGCAGGCCGCCGCGCGGCGTCGATGCGCCGGCGCCGCGCTGATCTACCAGCACGACGCGCATGTGCGTCAGGTCGAACAGGCCGAGCACCGTCGGTCGGCTCCCGCTGCCGGGCCCGCCGTGCAGCACGACGACCGGATCGCCGTGCGGGTTGCCGGCTTCGATCCATGCAATCCGGCATGCGTCGCGGGACAGGGCAGGTCGGGGCGTGGAAGCGGAGCGGAGCGGTCGCTGCGTCATGTCGTGTCGGAAAGCGGATAACGGGTCAACGCCACAACGGGCGGATCCGGCGGAACCCGAGAACAGGCCGGGGCTTGACTCACGTCAAAGCCAGAATCGCGCCAGCGGCCACGATCGGGATCGACCGGGTAGCGGCGGCGAGCGGAATCGCGATATTACGTCACCGTCGCGCGGCCTCAGCCGCGTGCGATCGACGTTGCTTTCATTTTGATTTCGGTTTGCGTCGAGCGACGATGCACGGCGCCCGACGCAAGCGCTGCCGACAGTGTGGCCCGAAGTTTGCTTGATCCAGCACAAAGTCCGGCACCGACCGGAAGGATCCCCGGAGGAGACAATGCGCGATGACGTTCATCCGACGGCCAACGCACGGGCTACGCATGCGCCCGGCTGGCCGACGCCGACGATCCAGAAGTCCCATGAGCGGTCCGAGACGTTCGGCCTGCAGGCGTCTGCACGTCCCGACTACGACCTGCTGTCCGGCGCCGCGCTGGCGCTCAAGCGCGAGCAGAACCGCGTGCTGTGCGTGCATGCGATGCCCGTGATGGAGACGCTGCACGAGCAGATCGTCAATACGCAGAGCATGATCGTGCTGACCGATGCGGAAGGGCTGATCCTGCATTCGATCGGCGACGACGACTTTTTGCGGCGCGCGGAACGGGTCGCGCTGCGCCCCGGCGCGAACTGGGCGGAGAGCCGGCAGGGCACCAACGCGATCGGCACCGCGCTCGCGGAGCTGTGCCCGATGGTCGTGCACGGCGACCAGCACTTCCTGGCTGCGAACCATTTCCTGACCTGTTCGAGCGTGCCGATCCTCGATCCATACGGCGACGCGATCGGCGTGCTCGACGTGACGGGCGATCATCGCAGCTATCACCAGCACACGATGGCGCTCGCGAAGATGTCGGTGCAGATGATCGAGAACCATCTGTTTACGACGACGTTCCAGGAAACACTGCAGGTGTCGTTTCACGGCCGCCCCGAATTCCTCGGAACGTTGATGGAAGGAATCGTCGCGTTCACCGCGGACGGCCGCTTCCTGTCGGCGAATCGCAGCGCGCAGTTCCAGCTCGGGATGCCGCTCGCCGCGCTGCGCGCGCATACGCTCGCGTCGCTGTTCGACGTGACGAGCGCGCAACTGATCGACCGGATGCGCGCGAGCACCGAGCAGCACGTGTCGTTGAACCTCGGCAACGGCGCGGTGGTCTGCGCGCGCGTGCAGTTCCGGCGCGCGTTGCGGGCCGAGGGCAGCCGGCCCGCCGAGGTGCACGACGGCGCCGCGTCGGCCACGCGCCCGCCTGCCGCGCAGGGCGCGGCGAGCCTGTCGCGGCTCAGCTATCTCGACACCGGCGATCCGCAGGTGGCGGCGGTGATCGCGAAGGTCCGCAAGGTCATCGGCAAGGACATTCCGGTGTTGATCACCGGCGAGACGGGAACCGGCAAGGAGCTGCTCGCGCAGGCGATCCACAACGACTCGCCCCGCCGCGACGGGCCGTTCGTCGCGGTCAACTGCGCGTCGATACCGGAGACGCTGATCGAATCCGAGCTGTTCGGCTACGAGGAGGGCGCGTTTACCGGCGCGCGCCGCAAGGGCGCGACCGGCAAGCTGCTGCAGGCCAACGGCGGCACGCTGTTTCTCGACGAAATCGGCGACATGCCGTATCCGCTGCAGGTGCGGCTGCTGCGCGTGCTGCAGGAGCGCGTCGTCAACCCGCTCGGCTCGACGAAGGCGATCGGCGTCGACATCGCGATCATCTGCGCGACGCACCGCGACCTGCGCGACATGATCGCGCAGAACCGCTTTCGCGAAGACCTGTACTACCGGCTCAATGGCCTCGTCGTGCGCCTGCCGCCGCTGCGCGACCGCACGGACCTCGCGGTGGTCGTTCAGAAGATGCTGCAGCGGGAAACGCTGTCGGGGCCCGGGCGCCGGCCGCTGAGCGTCGCGCCCGACGTGATGGCGCTGTTCGAGCGCTGCGCATGGCCGGGAAACTTCCGGCAGCTCGCGAACCTGCTGCGCACGGCGGCCGCGATGGTCGACGACGACTGCGAGATCCGCTGCGAGCATTTGCCGGACGATTTCTTCGACGACGTGCGGCGCGACGGCGGCCCGGCGGCGCAGGAGACCTGTACGCCCGCGCCGCTCGCATCGGAAGCGCCAGCGTTCGCGACCGCGGCCGGTGATGCGCGGTTGCAGGACGTGGCCGCCTCCGCGATCGCGGCCGCGCTCGCGCGTCATGGCGGCAACGTGTCGGCCGCCGCACGCGCGCTCGGCGTGTCGCGCAACACGATCTACCGCAAGATGCCGGCCGCCGGACCGGATGCGCTGGAACCGAACGAACCCTGACGCAAGCCGCGACTGTCACACCGGTGTGTCAGGTTGCAACACCCGGTGTTCAAGGATTCAACACCTGCTCAACCGGCCGTGCGTCACATGAACCGTCGTTCGACGGTTTCTGAAATATTGTCGTTGGCTAATCGTAATAATGACGGTGTCGTGACCACCCGGCGGCTGCCGCATGCCTTCGCACGCCGCCGCGCGACGCAAGTCCCGCCCCGGCACGCTCCTTGCTGAATGGGTATCGGCCGCTCGATCGATGCGGTTTTTTTCGACTCACCCACTCAACAAGGAGACACATCATGCAATGGACCACCCCGGCCTATACCGACCTGCGTTTCGGTTTCGAAATCACGATGTACATCGCCAACCGCTGATCGACGCGCGCTGTGCCGCCCGCATCGACGGACACGATGCGGGCGGCACCGGGAGCACACGCAGATGAAGATCAAGATACTCGGCTCGGGCGCCGGCGGCGGACTGCCGCAATGGAACTGCAACTGCGGCAACTGCCGTCGCGCGCGGGCCGGCACCGACGGCATCGTGCCACGCACGCAATCGTCGATCGCCGTCAGCGGCGACGGCGTCGACTGGGTGCTGGTGAATGCGTCGCCGGACATCCTCGCGCAGCTGCGCGCCGCCCCCGACCTGCAGCCGGCTCGCGCGATCCGCGACAGCGCGATCGTCGCCGTCGTGCTGTGCGACGCTCAGATCGATCATGTGACGGGCCTGCTGATGCTGCGCGAACGCACGTCGCCGCTGCCGCTGTATGCGAGCGCGCCGGTGCTCGACGACCTGTCGACCGGGCTGCCGCTCGTGCCGCTGCTCGGCCACTACTGCGGCGTCGACGTTCACACGATCGCACCGGGCGAACCGTTCGCGATACCGGGCGCCGGCAGCATCCGCTTCACCGCCGTGCCGGTCGACAGCAAGCCGCCGCCTTATTCGCCGCGCAGGGAAGCGAGCGTGCCGGGTGACAACATCGCACTCCTGATCGAGGACACGATGAGCGGCCGACAGGCGTTCTATGCGCCGGGGCTCGCCGATGTCGACGATGGCGTGCGCGCCGCGATGCGCGACGCCGACCTCGTGCTGGTGGACGGCACGTTCTGGACCGGCACGGAGATGATCGACCTCGGCCTGTCGTCGAAGCACGCGGCCGACATGGGGCATCTCGAGCAGTGCGGCGACGCGGCGAGGCCGGGCATGATCGACCGCCTTCGGCAGTTGCCGACGCATACGCGCAAGGTCCTCACGCACATCAACAACACGAATCCGATTCTCGATCCCGGTTCCGCGCAGCGCGCGCAGTTGCGCGAGCACGGCATCGAGGTCGCCCACGACGGCATGCAATTCGAGGTCTGACCATGAACGCACCGATTCCCGCCGCGGCGCTGCACGCGACGCCTTGGAGTGCGCAGGAGTTCGAGGCGCGCCTGCGCGCGCTCGAATCGCGCTATCACATCCACCATCCATTCAACCGCCGCCTGAATAGCGGCGCGTGTTCACCGGCGCAGATTCGCGGCTGGGTCGCGAACCGCTTCTACTATCAGATCAGCATTCCGCTGAAGGACGCGGCGATCCTGTCCAACTGCCCGGATCGCGACACGCGCCGGCTGTGGGTCGAGCGGATTCTCGACCACGACGGTCACGGTGATCAGGAAGGCGGGATCGAGGCATGGGCGCGGCTCGGCGAGGCGGTCGGCATCGAGCGCGACGCGTTGTGGTCGCTCGAGCATGTGCTGCCCGGCGTGCGGTTCGCGGTCGACGCCTACGTCAATTTTGCGCGGCGCGCCCCGTGGCAGGAGGCCGTGTGTTCGTCGCTGACCGAGATGTTCGCGCCGCAGATCCACCTCGACCGGCTCGCGGGCTGGCCGTCCCACTATCCGTGGATCGAGGCGGCCGGGCTGCAGTATTTCCGCAGCCGCGTGCCGCTCGCGCAGCGCGACGTCGAACACGGGCTCGCGGTGACGCTGAGCCATTTCACGACACCGGACGCGCAACGACGCGCGCTCGACATCCTGTCATTCAAGCTGGATGTGCTGTGGTCGATTCTCGATGCGATTGAAAAGGCGTATCCCGCATGAACTCCAACGACGCCGTCAGCGGCGTGCCGCTGCGCCCCTCGCTGAGGGGCATGTACCGCCTGCAGTGGGAGGCGGCCCAGGATGCGTACGTGCTCCTGTATCCGGAAGGCATGGTCCGGCTCAACCCGAGCGCGGGCGAGATCCTCGCGCGCTGCGACGGCACGCGCGAGCTCGACGACATCATCGACGAACTCGAGCGGCTGTTCAGCACGTCGGACCTTGCGTCGGACGTCTATCGCTTCCTCGATCATGCGCGACTGCGCGGCTGGCTCGACTGACATGGACATGACCCCTCCTCCGAACCGGCCGTCCGCGCCGCTGTGGCTGCTTGCCGAGCTCACGTACCGCTGTCCGCTGCACTGCGCGTTCTGCTACAACCCCGTCGATTTCGCGACGCACGACGCGGAGCTCGATACCGACGCATGGCGCACGGTGATCAGCGACGCGCGCGCGCTCGGCGCCGCGCAGATCGGATTTTCCGGCGGCGAACCGCTGCAGCGCGGCGACCTGGAGGTGCTGGTCGAGCATGCGCGGTCGCTGGGTTTCTATACCAACCTGATCACGTCGGGCGTGGGCCTGAATGCTGCGCGCATCGACCGGCTCAAGGCGGCCGGGCTCGATCATATCCAGCTGTCGCTGCAGGATTCGACGCGCGAGCTGAACGACTTCCTGACGAGCACGCGCACCTTCGACCTCAAGCGCGGCGTCGGGCGGCTGATCAAGTCGCACGGCTATCCGATGGTGCTGAACTGCGTGCTGCATCGGTACAACCTGCCGCACGTCGGCCAGATCATCGAGATGGCGCTCGACCTCGGCGCGGATTTTCTCGAACTTGCGAATACGCAGTACTACGGCTGGGCGATGCTGAATCGCGAGCAGTTGATGCCGACCGCCGAACAGCTGCGCGAAGCGGAGGAAACGGTCAACCGCTACCGCAAGCTCGTCGGCGAGCGGTGCAAGATCCTGTTCGTCGTACCCGACTACTTCGAGCAGCGGCCGAAGGCCTGCATGAATGGGTGGGGCTCGGTGTTCCTCGGTGTGGCACCGGACGGCACCGCGCTGCCGTGCCATGCCGCGCGCGGGTTGCCCGGCCTCGTGCTGCCGAACGTGCGCGACCGGTCGTTGAAGGACATCTGGTACGAAAGCGACGCGTTCAACGCGTTTCGCGGTGACGGCTGGATGCGCGATCCGTGCCGCACCTGTGACGAGCGCCATGCGGATCATGGCGGGTGCCGCTGCCAGGCGTACATGCTGGCGGGCGATCCGGCGCAGGCCGATCCGGTCTGCGCGAAGTCTCCGCATCACGGCCGGGTCGAGCAGGCCGTGCAGTTCGCGCGACGGGCAGGGCGACAGGACGAGCGTCCGCTGATCTTTCGCAGTGCTGCGAATTCTGTCGGGCGGTGAGCGGCGCGTGTCGCCGTATCGGGAACGTCACGTCCTCGACTTCTTCGACGATCAACGCACCGTCTGCTCGAGCAACGCCGCGAACGCGGCTTCGTCCACCCGCAGCCCTCGCGGCGAGCGGCGCACCTCCAGCGCCGCGAGCATCCCGGCTTCGAACGCATCGAGCACCGCCGGGTGGATGTAGCAGCGCCGGCACACGGCCGGCGTATTGCGCAATATGTCGGCGACGGCGCGCACCGTCTCGACGATCTGCTTGCGCGCCTGCGTGACGTCCTCATGCGGGATGCGCCGCAGCAATGCCAGCGCCTGAACGCTGCCCGCCCATGTCCGGTAATCCTTCGCGGTGAACTCCGCGCCCGCCGCCTCTCGCAGATAGTCGTTCACGTCGGACGAGCCGATCGAATGACGTGTGCCGTCGTCGTCCACATACTGGAACAGCTCGTGCCCGGGCAACTCCGCGCAGCGCCGCACGATCCGGCCGACGCGCGGGTCTTCCACGGTCACGTCATGCTCGATACCGCTCTTTCCCGTGAAGCGCAGGCGAACCTGTCCCGGCCGGATCGTCACGTGGCGCTTGCGCAGCGTCGTCAGCCCGTACGACGCGTTCTCGCGTGCATATTCGGGGTTGCCGATCCGCGCGAGCGTCGTGTCGAGCAGCCGGACGATCGTCGCGACGATCTTGTCGCGCGGCATCCCGGGCAGTGCCAGATCACGCGCGACGCGCGTGCGGATGCGCGGCAGTGCGCGGGCGAAGGCCGCCATCCGCGCGTACTTGTTGGCGTCGCGCGTCTCGCGCCACAGCGGGTGATAGCGATACTGCTTGCGCCCGCGCGCATCGCGCCCCGTCGCCTGCAGGTGGCCGCGCGGGTCCATGCAGATCCAGACGTCGGTGTACGCCGGCGGAATCGCGAGCGCATCGATGCGGGCGATTTCGTCGGCGTTGCGGACCCGGACGCCGTCCGGCGCGTAGTACGCGAAGCCATGGCGCAACCGCCGGCGCGTGTAGCCGGGATGCCGGTCGTCGACATGGCGCAGCGGCGCGGCCGAACGATCGCCGGTTTCGGTGCCGGAGCCGCTCCGGGACGTGCGCTTCTTCATCGCGCGAGGCGCCAGCGGGGCGGCGTATCCAGGTGCGGCGATCGGGCTTTGACGCACGGCGGGCATCATTGTTCTCCTTGTTGTCGGAGCGGCCGTCGCGGGGCGCGAATGGCGCTTGCAAGGGCGACAGCAAGATCCGTGCGCCGCCGCCGGATACGCCGCGCCATCGACGTCGAAACGGTTGGAGCACGCGAAGACAGGCGCTAGGTGTTTATACGTATGCCGATATCGATATCGCTTCAATCCAATATTTCATTGGAAGGTTATCGGACTTGTTTCTAGACTGATCCGGGGCGTACATACCGGGCCGGCCGCACGCGCCGGCCGGCACCGCCCCGAACCGCGCCCGCGCCACGCAGAACCACAACAGCACGGCACCGCGCCAGGCCGGCGTCGCGGCAAACAACGACATCATCGGAGACGGACCATGACATTCATCAGGAAGCTGACGGCCGGTGCGCTCGTCGCCGCGGCGACGGTATTCGCTTCGGGAGCGCACGCGCAGCAAAAACCGATCACGCTCGGGTTCTCGCAGGTCGGCGCGGAAAGCGCGTGGCGCACCGCGAACACCGTGTCGGTGAAGAGCGCGGCGAAGGATGCCGGCATCAACCTGAAATTCTCGGACGCGCAGCAGAAGCAGGAGAACCAGATCCGCGCGATCCGTTCGTTCATCGCGCAGAAGGTCGACGTAATCGCGTTCTCGCCGGTCGTCGAGTCGGGCTGGGAGCCGGTGCTGACCGAAGCGAAGGCGGCTCATATTCCGGTGATCCTGACCGATCGCGGCGTCGACGTGAAGGATCCGTCGCTGTACGTGACGATGATCGGTTCCGACTTCCTCGAGGAAGGGCGGCGCGCCGGCCACTGGATGGAAGAGCGCTTCAAGAACGATGCGGGCCCGATCAACATCGTCGAGCTGCAGGGCACGGTCGGCTCCGCTCCGGCCAACGACCGCCGCGCGGGCCTGCTCGAAGTAATCAAGAACAATCCGAAGTTCAAGGTGATTGCGTCGCAAAGCGGTGACTTCACACTCGCCGGCGGCAAGCAGGTGATGGAAGCGTTCGCGAAGACCTACGGCAAGCAGATCAACGTCGTCTACGCGCACAACGACGACATGGCGCTCGGCGCGATCCAGGCGATGGAAGAGGCCGGCATCAAGCCCGGCAAGGACGTGAGCGTCGTGTCGTTCGATGCGACCAAGGGCGGCTTCCAGGCGATGGTGGCCGGCAAGATCAACGTCGACGTCGAATGCAGCCCGCTGCTCGGCCCGCAGCTGATGACCGCGGTGAAGGACGTGGTCGCCGGCAAGCAGCTGCCGAAGCGCATCGTCACGAACGAGACCGTGTTCCCGATGAGCGTCGCGGCGCAGGTGCTGCCGACCCGCAAGTACTGAGTCCCGGCGGACGCGGGCGGCGGCGCGGTAGCCGTCGTCCGACGTCCGCCTCGAATCGAGGGCGATCCATGACGAATCCGCCGGTGGTCGAGATGATCGGCATCGACAAGGCGTTCCCGGGCGTGAACGCGCTGCAGCGCGTGAACTTCCGGTTGTTTCCGGGCGAAATTCATGCACTGATGGGCCAGAACGGCGCGGGCAAGTCGACGCTGATCAACGTGCTGACCGGCGTGCATGCGCACGACGCGGGCGAGATTCGCGTCGGCGACGCGCCGGTGCGGTTCGCCGCGCCGCGCGAGGCCGAGGCGGCCGGGATCCAGACGCTGTATCAGGAAGTGAACCTGTGCGCGAACCTGTCGGTCGCCGAGAACATCTTCGCGGGCCGGCAGCCGATGCGGCGCGGCGCGATCGACTGGAAGACGATCCATGCGCGGGCGCGCGATGCGCTCGCCGAGCTCGACCTGTCGCTCGACGTCACGCGTTCGCTCGACGCGTATCCGATCGCGGTGCAACAGATGGTCGCGATCGCGCGGGCCGTGTCGGTCGATGCACGCGTGCTGATTCTCGACGAACCGACGTCGAGCCTCGACGACGGCGAGGTCGCGCGGCTCTTCGACGTGCTGCGCCGACTGAAGGCGTCGGGGATGGCAATCCTGTTCGTCACGCACTTTCTCGAACAGACCTATGCGGTGTCCGACCGGATCACCGTGATGCGCAACGGCGAGCGCGAGGGCGAGTATCTCGCGCGCGACCTGCCGGTCGACATGCTCGTCGCGAAAATGACCGGCCGCGAACCGATGTCCGGCACGCTGCAGGCAGGTGCGGCGGCCGTGCAGCGTGAAGCCGAGGCGGCTGCGCCGTTCCTGTCGATGCAGCAGGCAGGCCGGCGCGGGATGATGAGCCCGCTCGATCTCGACGTGCGGCCCGGCGAAATCGTCGGGCTGGCCGGGCTGCTCGGCTCGGGGCGCACGGAAACCGCGCGGCTCGCGTTCGCGGCCGAGCGCACGGACACCGGCGCGATCGAGATCGACGGCGCGCGCAAGCGGCTCGCGTCGCCGCACGATGCCGTCCGCAACGGGATCGCGTATTGCCCGGAGGATCGCAAGAAGGAGGGGATCGTCGCCGCGTTGTCGATCCGCGAGAACATCGTGCTCGCACTGCAGGCGCGGCGCGGCTGGTGGCGGCTGATCAGCCGCGCGCGCCAGCGCGAGCTCGCGGAGACGTACATCGCCCGGCTCGGCATCAAGGCGCGTGACGCGGAGCAGCCGATCGGGCTGCTGTCCGGCGGCAACCAGCAGAAGGTGCTGCTCGCGCGCTGGCTCGCGACGGACCCGAAGCTGCTGATCCTCGACGAGCCGACGCGCGGCATCGACGTCGCCGCGAAATTCGACATCATGGAGCGCGTGCTCGCGCTGTGCGCGCAGGGGCTCGCGATCCTGTTCATCTCGTCCGAGATCAGCGAAGTGGTGCGCGTGAGCCACCGGATCGCGGTGCTGCGCGATCGCCGCAAGGTTGCCGAACTGACCGGTGCCGAGGCGTCTGAGGAACACGTGTATCAATTGATCGCGGGAGGCCGGTCATGATCCGGTTACGCACATTGCTTCGCCATCCGCTCGTTTGGCCGGTGCTGACGCTCGCGCTGCTGTTCGCGCTCGACGTCGCGTATCGGCCGGGCTTCCTGTCGATCGCGGTGCTCGACGGCCACTTGTTCGGCGCGCCGATCGACATCCTGAATCGTGCGGCGCCGCTCGTGATCGTGTCGCTCGGCATGACGCTCGTGATCGCGACGCGCGGGATCGACATCTCGGTCGGCGCGATCGTCGCGATCGCCGGCGCGGCCGCGGCGATCGTGCTCGACGGCGATCCGACGCGGGTCGGCACGGCGCTGGCCGCCGCGCTCGGCGTCGGGTTGCTCGCGGGCGCATGGAACGGCGTGCTCGTCGCGTTCGTCGGGATGCAGCCGATCATCGCGACACTGATCCTGATGGTCGCCGGACGCGGCATCGCGCAGTTGCTGACCGGCGGACAGATCATCCCGATCGGCGCGCCGGGCTACCTCGAACTCGGCGGCGGGTATCTCGCAGCCGTGCCGTGCTCGGTCTGGATCGCGATCGCGACGATCGCGGCGACCGCGCTGCTGGTGAACCGCACGGCGCTCGGCCTGTTCATCCGCGCGATCGGCGTGAACCCGGTCGCGACGCGGCTCGTCGGGCTGCGCGCGGGGGCGGTCGTGTTCGGCGTCTATCTGTTCTCGGGCGTGATGTCGGCGCTCGCCGGCATCCTCGCCAGCTCGAACGTGCGCAGCGCCGACGGCAACAACGCCGGGCTGCTGCTCGAACTCGACGCGATCCTCGCGGTGACACTCGGCGGCACGTCGCTGCTCGGCGGCCGCTTCAGCCTCGCAGGCTCCGTGCTCGGTGCGCTGATCATCCAGACGCTCACCTACACGACTTATTCGATCGGCGTGCCGCCGGAGGCGACGCTCGTCGTGAAGGCGCTCGTCGTGATCGTCGTGACGCTGATCCAGTCGGACGCGGCGCGCGCGCTGGTGATCCAGCATGCGTCGCGACTGCTGTCTTCCACCCGTTCGCGCACCACCACCGGAGCCACGCCGCGATGACCCGATTCCTCGCACGGTTTACCGACCCGCGCACGCTGCCGATCGTCGTGACGATCGTGCTGTTCGCCGCATTGTTCAGCTTCGGATCCGTGATGTACACGGGCTTCTTCTCGATGCAGGTGCTGACCGGGCTGCTCGTCGACAATGCGTTCCTGCTGATCGTCGCGATCGGGATGACGTTCGTGATCGTGTCGGGCGGCATCGACCTGTCTGTCGGCTCTGTCGTTGCATTGACAACGATCTTCTGCGCGGTCGGCGCCGAACGATTGCACTGGCCCGTCTGGGTGATCGTCCCGCTCGTGCTCGTGTTCGGCGCGCTGTACGGCGCGGCGATGGGCGCGTTGATTCATTACTTCCGGTTGCAGCCGTTCATCGTCACGCTCGCCGGGATGTTTCTCGCGCGCGGCGCATGCTTCCTGATCACGACGCAGTCGATCACGATCAACGAGCCGACCTTCCATGCGCTCGCGGGCATCAGCGTGCCGGTCGGCGGCGGGACGCTGAGCGCGGGCGCGCTGATCGCGCTCGCGACGCTGGCCGCCGCGATCTACGTCGCGCATTTCACGCGCTTCGGCCGCAACGTGTATGCGGTGGGCGGCAACGAGCGATCGGCGCTGCTGATGGGGCTGCCGGTCGCGCGCACGAAGGTCGGCGTGTATGCGCTGAGCGGCTTCTGTTCGGCGCTCGGCGGTGTGGTGTTCACGCTGTACGTGCTGTCCGGCTACGGGCTGCAGGCGCAGGGGATGGAACTCGACGCGATCGCCGCGACCGTGATCGGCGGCACGCTGCTCACGGGCGGGGTGGGGTACGTGATCGGGTCGGTGTTCGGCGTCGGCATTCTCGGCACGATCCAGGTGCTGATCACGTTCGACGGCACGCTGAGTTCGTGGTGGACGCGGATCGTGATCGGCGCGCTGCTGTGTGTGTTCTGTCTGCTGCAGCGGGTCATCGAGCGGCACGCGGCGCGGCGGCGTAGCGGTGGGACCGGGCTCGATCCGAAGCGGCGGAAGCGCGATGCCGCGCAGGTGACGCCTGCCGCGCCGAGTGACGATGCGGCGCTCGGTTCAACGATGCGCAGGTTGTTGCGCCTGCAACGTTCTGCGTGATGCCGGCTGTCAGCCGCCCATCGGCGGCAGCCAGTCGCGTTTGACCGATCCGCGAATGCGCATTGCGTGACGGCGATGCGTGCGTGGCAGTCACGCCGGCCCGGCCATGTCCGGCTCCACGTCGAACGACGCATCCGCGATGCCCGTCTGCTTCAGCGACTCGGCGAGTCGTTCGATCGCCTGCAGATCCAGCGCATCCAGGCGCTCGCGCATCGCCTGCACGAATGCGGCATGCCGTGGCGCGTGCGCATGCTGCCCGAGCCATTCCTCGATATCGGTGAGGCGGCCTTCGCTCGCGAGCACGGCCAGTTCGTCGAGCGCGTCGGCAGGCGGACAGCGCATTGCGCGTGCGTCCGGCACGGGCCCGGTTGGATCGGCGGGTTCGGCGGGTTCGGCGGCGCGCGCGAGCACCGACGCCGGGATCATCGCGCGGCCGATCGCGGGCGCCACGATCTGGAACGTGAACGACGTGCCGACGCCTGGCTGGCTCGACACGGCCAGCTCGCCGTGCATCGCGCCGACGATCCGCTGCGCGATGAACAGGCCGAGCCCGGTGCCGCCGTTCACCGCCTGCACCTGCTGGTACGCACGGAAGATGTCGGTGGTCTTGTCGATGCCGATTCCCGTGTCCGCTACCTCGAACACGATCCGCCATGCATCGCCTTCCGCATACGCGCCGACCGACAGCGTGACCGTGCCGTCGCGCGTGAACTTCGACGCGTTCGACAGCAGGTTGAGCAGCACCTGCTGCAGCCGAATGCCGTCGATCGACAGCTCGCGCGGCAACGGCGTCAGCGGCCGGTAGACGAACCGGTTGTCCTGCTGGGAACACAGCGCGATCGCATAGTCGCCGATGTCATTCAGCAGGCCGGGCAGGTCGGTCGCGTGCGGCGAAATGCCGAGCGGCTGCAACTCCGCCTTCGTGTATTGCAGCAATTCGTCGATCAGCGTGAGCTGGTAGCGGATGCTGCGGTCGATCGAGCGGATCAGCCGCGCCTGGCTGCGCGTCGCGCCTTGCAGCAGCAGCTTCGCGTAGCCGTTGATCGTCGACAGCGGCGCGCGCAGGTCGTGGCTCACGTAGCCGAGCGTCTCGATCTTCTGCTGCATGTGCATGCGAACCTGTTGCAGCGCGTCGTTGAGCGCGACGGTGCGCTTCGCGACTTCGTCGCGCAGGCGATCCTGTTCGGTGAGCTGCCATTGCTCGAGACGCTTGCGTGCTTCGGTGCGCTGACGGCCCACGTGGTTGATCCACGCGGCCAGCACGAGCAGGTGCGTAGCGAGACCGACGATCGCGATGACGGGGTTCGGGTAGATGTCGGACTTGAGCCAGAACAGCCAGGCCGGGATTGCGTCCTTGCCATCGAGAATGCGGATCACCATGTTGAAGCTCGCGAACGCGATCGCAATCAGCATCACGCGGCCCGTCGGCGTCCGGCGAATCGCGAGCGTTAGCGCGAGGGTGAGGTTCACGATCGCCAGTACGGTGTTCAGCCGCAGGCAGAACCATGTAAACGTGAGGAGATCGCCGCATGCGGCTCCGGCGATGCCCGCGCACTCGAGCGCGATAAACGCCGCGTAGATCGCGCGGAACGGGATACGCGCCTTCTCGCGATGGGCGACCGTCAGGATGAACGCGATGAAGCACACGACCGACAGATAGACGAAAATCACTTCGCCGCGCGCCGACCATTCGCGCGCGGCGGGCCACAGGTACAGCGCGGTGTAGCCGCGGTAGGTTGCCTCGAACAGCGTCGTGTTCAACGCGAGCATGGCCAGCACGACGAACATGCCGCTGCGCGAGAAGAAGCCGATCAGCAGCGCACACCACACCAGCGCGAGCAGCCCGCCGAGGAAGCCGAAGTTCCACATGGTCGCGTGCAGCTCGTGGGCCTGCCATGCGTCGCGCGTGAACACGCTCGGCGCGAGCCGCAGTTCCTTGCGCGACGTGATGCGGATCAGGACGGGCAACCGTTCGCCCGGGCGCAGCGTCGCATCGAGCACCGGATACCGGGACGCCGGCCGGCTCATGCCGTTTTCGTCGGCCGGGAAGCGGCCGGCGAGCGTCCACGTGCCGTCGTGCCCGACGTAGAAATCGGCGCGGTCGACGCGTGCGTCGCGGATCGCCAGCACCAGCGGCTGTTCGACGTCATCGCGATTGACCAGCGTCGCGCCGACCCACCATGCGGAGCGTGAGAATTCGATATTGAACGACGGTCGCGTCGCTGCGGCAGCAAGGCGTTGAGGATCGGCGAGCCGAGCGGCAGCCTGGTCGACGGACAACTGCGTGCCCGGATCCTCGAGCAACGAGACCGCGTCCAGCTGTGCGGAGTGTTCCGTCGCGGCGGCCCGCTGTGTCGCACAGGAGAGCACCAGTGCCGCGAGCAGCAGCACGATCGCGTGCCAGCCCGACGCGCGGCGCCTATGCATCGCACGGGTGATCATGCGACGGCGGCGGAACATCGACCGTCGGCCGCTGGCGCCGCCAGTCGGACGGCGTGATGCCGAACCGTTCGCGAAACGCCGTCGCGAAATTGCCCGGCGTCGAGAAACCGATTTCTTCGGCAATGTCGCCGATCCCCATCGACGTTTCGGCGAGAAAGTGCTTCGCGGCGCGCAGCCGCGTGTCGCGCAGGTATTCGAACACGGTCTGGCCGAGCTGATCGCGAAACACGCGCGACAGCCGTTTTTCATGCGTGCCGACCTGTCTCGCGAGTTCGTCGAGCCCGGGCGGATTGCGCAGCTCGCGCAGCAGGATGTCGCTTGCCGCGCGCACCAGCGCGGCGTCGGGGTGGTCGGGCAGCTTGGGCAGGTGCGCGAACGGCTGGCTGCGTCGCGTCCGTTTCAGATGATTGCGGATTCGTGCAATGACCTCGACCGGCTCGAACGGCTTCACGATGTAGTCGAGCGCACCGGTTTCCAGCCCCGCGATGCGATCCTCGAGATCGCTCGCGGCCGTCAGGATGATGACGGGAATGTTCTGCGTCGACGGCGTCGAGGCCAGCAGCCGGCACGCGGCGAAGCCGTCCATGCGGGGCATTCGCACGTCCATCAGGATCAGGTCGGGCGCGATCGCCTGCGCACGGTGATAGGCCTGCAGACCATCGAACGCGACGCTGATCCGGCAGCGAGCGGAACGCAGGATCTCCGTCAGGAGCCGCAGGTCGTTCGGTCGGTCATCAACGACGAGAATGTGTGCGCCAACGAGATCCGACGTGGCGCGGAGCGACGCCGGACTGGACGAGCGGGATGACATGGCTTCGAACGCGAAAGGAGGGGTAGGCCGGGGTCGGATTCCATGCATCTATGTGCACGATTGTTGCGGAAAATTATATGACGACAACAGAGCCGACGGTGAGGATTCCGTGCGGTTCATATGGGCATATCCGACACGGCCGCGCGGGGGCATGGCCGCTCCGATCGCTTCGAGGAAAAAGGCGGCGGAAAAACTTTCTGGATTGCCAGTCGGATATCGGTTTTTATTGCCGAATGATTCTTTATGAAAATGGCGTGGCCCGAATAATGATTTTGCGCGAATTATGTCGTTGCAATGCTCGACTTCAGTGCTGATCGATTTCATCGATTCATTGTCTCCGTAATCAAGTTTCATCGACGGCAGGTTGAAACTACCTGCACATTTGAATCTTCAGCCCGGCGGGGTTGTATGAATGTAAATATCGTCCGCTCTGGAAAAGAATTTTTCCGCCCGGGAAAAGGTTTGATCCGACGAACCCCGGCACACTAGGACGGAAGCGGCTGGAATCGGTTCTGGGACGCGAGCCGATTCAGCGCAAACGTTTCGCCGTCAGTGCCATTTAGGGGCGCAATATTCAATGTGACACTGCATGCTGTCAGTCTCATATTCCGGGATTGCAACGGTGCGACGGAGACCGGCGCGAGGGTAACAAAAACTTCATCATTCTTCGAATGTACCGGTGCATCAGGATGTATCGAGGAGTGCGGAATTCGATGCGAGTTTGACATATCGGGCCGCAATAAATCGTCAAAGAAAGTAAGGCGATAAACGTAATGAAGGGGTCATCCGGTCAGTCGGCGTTTTTTCCGGAAATACGGAATACCCGGCGGTGGCCAGGATGTAAAAAGGGGTGAGCGGGTACGTGTCGATCGCCGGGCGGTTCGATCCTTCGAACGGCGGTCGCGCCACACCGCTGTCGATCAGGCAGGCACGAGAAGACATGAACATCAAAAGCATGGCAGATCAACGCACCGGTTCGCCTGAACCGGTGTCGGCTGTCAGCGTTCGCGATCCCGCGGCGCATGCGTCAGTAACGGCGGCCGCACCGCGGCATCCTCCTCCCGAATGAATCCGCGCGGCCGGTCTGCAGGTCAGGCCGGCTGCGTCCATCCGGCGTCTGAACGACGCCTCCTCATGAGATTCGAAGTCGCCACCGGTCCGGTGCGGCGGTGTTCGCGCGCGTTGGCTTCGCGGCGTGCAGCGCATCGCGCCGTCGCCTGACCAGCGATGTCGGCTTCGGTGATTCGATAACCCGCGATCGTCGCCACGCTTCGTGTCCGACCGGCACGCGCGATGTGCGGTCGTGTGATCGGGACGGCGGTCGCGAGTGTCGTGCAGGGTCGTTAGGCAGTCAAGTTAGTCATCCGAAGTGAGGTAATGGAGCGGTGCGAGGTGACGAGCGCATGCGTGGATGCGCGCTTCGTTTGCCGGCGCATTCGCCATTGCGTGATTCAGCACACGAGAACCGAGGGAAAACAAGATGAACAAGTCGTTCAAGTCGATCTGGAACGAATCATTGGGCGCGTGGGTCGCGGCGTCCGAGCTCGATGGCGCGCGCGGCAAGCGCGTGGCGTCGTCGAGAAGTGCGGGGGCGCATGCGGTGCCGGACGCTGGTGCCGGCTCGAGCACGGCAGCGCTGGCGGGGCTGTCGCCGCGGCGAATCGCCATGCTGATCGCGGCCGCGTATCTCGGCCTGTTCCAGGCGGGCGCCCACGCGCAGTATTCGGCAGGCGGCGGCTCCGCGACTGGCGGCCCCAGTTCGATCGCCGTCGGTAACGGTTCGATTGCCACTCAGGTGAATTCCACCGCGTTCGGGAACCTGTCCACGGCAACGGGCGTTTCAGCCACGGCGATTGGCCCGGGCGCGCACGCGATTGCCGACGGTTCGACGTCCATCGGCATCAACTCGCAGGCAACCGGCGTCAACAGCGTGGCGATGGGCGTGCAGGCGATTGGATCCGGCAACTATTCGGTCGCTCTCGGCAACCTGTCGAGCTCGACCCAAAGCGGCTCGGTGGCGATCGGCAGCGGTGCGGCGGCGATCGGCGTATCCGCGATCGGGCTCGGGAACAATGCGACCGCCTCCGGTCAATACGCGGCCGCGCTCGGTCTCGGATCGGTCGCTTCGGGGGCGCAAGCCGTCGCGCTCGGCTTTTCGTCGAATGCCACGGATACCGGCGCCGTAGCACTCGGCAACCAGTCGACGAGTTCGGGCACAGCCGGCGTTGCCGTGGGCAGCGGGTCGCTCGCTTCCGGCAATTCGGCCGTGGCAATGGGCGTGAACAGCGGCGCGAAGGGCACGTCGTCGATCGCCATCGGCTGGGGCGGCACCGCAGGCGTGCCGGGATCGGGCACGCAGTCGCTCGGCGCCAGTTCGATCGCGATGGGCTCGAATACCTCGGCGGGCGCCGACAACGCGCTGGCGTTCGGCCTGAACGCGAATGCGTCGGGCCTCAGCTCGATCGCGATGGGCGTGCAGTCGACCGCGACTCAGCAGTTCGGCGTCGCGCTGGGCAATCTCGCGCTCGCGACGGGCATATCGGGCACCGCACTGGGCGCCGGCGCGACGGCGTCCGCCGTGAATGCAACGGCGATCGGGATCAATAGTGTGGCGGCGGCGGGTGCCACGGTAGCAATCGGCGCCAGCAACTCGGTTGCGGCGGCGGCGGGCGCGGGCTCGATCGCCGGCGGGAACAACTCGCAGGTCCTGAGCGGCACCGGCGCCGTCGCGCTCGGCGAAGGCCAGACCGTGAGCGGCAACGGTGCGGTCGCCATCGGCGATCCGAGCACCGCGATCGGCACCGGCGCGGTGACGATGGGATCGAACAACACCGCGAACGGCAACGGCGCGGTGGCGATCGGCAATTCGAACAACGCGCAGGGCGTCGGCTCCCTCGCGCTCGGCAATACGTCGACGGCAGCAGCGGCGGGCGCGGTGGCGTTCGGCGCGTCGGCCGTGGCGAACAACGCCAACGATGTCGCGCTCGGTTCCGGCTCGGTTACGGCCGCGCCGAATCCGACGGCGACCGCGACGATCGGCGGCGTCACGTACAGCTTCAACGGCATCCATCCGACCAGCGTCGTCAGTGTCGGCGCGGTGGGCAGCGAGCGTCAGATCACCAACGTCGCCGCCGGGCGGATCAGTTCGTCGAGCACGGACGCGATCAACGGGTCGCAGCTCGATGCGACGAACCAGGCAGTAACGTCGCTGTCGACGTCGACGCTGTCGAGCATCACGTCCTTGTCGACCTCCACGTCGACGGGCTTGTCGTCGGCGAACAGCGCGATCACGTCGTTGTCCACGTCGACTTCGACGAGCATCAACTCGCTGTCGACCGGTCTGAGTTCGACCAACAGTTCGATCACGTCGCTGTCGACGTCGACCTCGACCATCGTCGGTTCTCTCTCCACCGGCTTGAGTTCGACGAACAGCAATCTGAGCTCGCTGTCGACCGCCACCTCGACGAGCATCGGATCACTGTCGACGGGCCTGAGCTCGACGAACAGCTCGATCACTTCGCTGTCGACTTCGACCTCGACGACCATCGGCTCGCTGTCGACCGGCCTGTCGAGCACGAACAGCACACTGACGTCGCTGTCGACCGCCACGTCGACGAGCATCGGTTCACTGTCGACGGGCTTGAGCTCCATCGTGAACAACAACACCAACCTCGGCAACAGCACGGCCGGCGCGATCGGCGGCGGGGCCACCTACGATCCGACGACCGGCACGATCTCGGCGCCGTCGTACGTGACGTACAACAGTGACGGCTCGACGACGATCAACAACAACGTCGGCTCCGCGCTCGACAACATCAACGCGCACGGCATCAAGTACTTCCACGCGAACTCGACCGCGCCGGACAGCCAGGCGCTCGGCGTCGACAGCGTGGCGATCGGGCCGAACGCCATTTCGCGGGTGGACGGCAGCATCGCGCTCGGCTCGGGCTCGGTGGCCGACCGCGCGACGGTGCCGGCGTCCGGGACCATCCGCAACGGCACAGCGTCGATCCCGTTCAACACGACGGACCAGACGCTGCTCGGCGCGGTGTCGGTCGGCGACGCGGCGAGCAGGACGTATCGCCAGATCACCAACGTCGCGGACGGCACGGGCCAGCAAGACGCGGTCACGGTGCGCCAGCTTGCCGGCGCATTGCAGTCGTTCGCGGTCACGGGCCAGAAGTACTTCCACGCGAATTCGACGGCGGCGGATTCGCTCGCCGTCGGCGCGGAATCGGTCGCGGTGGGGCCGACGACGGTCGTCAACGGCGACAACGGCGTCGGCATCGGCAACGGCGCGATCGTCGATGCGACCGCGCCGGGCGGGATCGCGATCGGGCAGGCCGCGAGTTCCGCGCAGGCCGACGCGATCGCGTTCGGCAGCGGCGCGACGGCGACTGGCGCCCAGTCCGTCGCGCAGGGCGCGAATGCGGCGGCGGTCAGCGTGGGCAGCGTCGCGCTAGGTTCCGGTGCGCGCAGCAATGCGACCGACGCACTCGCGCTCGGCGCCGGTGCATCGGCGACGTTCGCGAACAGCGTTGCGCTGGGCGCCGGTTCGCTGACCACGGTCGGCGCGCTGACGAACTACGTCGCGTACGGCCTGAGCAGCCCGCAGTCGTCGGCCGGCGAAGTGAACGTCGGCAACCGGCAGATCACCGGGCTCGCCGCCGGCAAGAACGGCACGGACGCGGTGAACGTGTCACAGCTCGACTCGGTCGCGAACCAGCTGACGACACTGATCGACCAGCGCACGACCAATCTCGGCGGTTCCTACACGTCGAACCCGTCCGGCGGCAACGTGCCGCCGGGGCCGTCCGGCTCGAACTCGTCGGCCGGCGGCTCGGGCGCGGTGGCCTCCGGCTCGAACAGCACGGCGGTCGGCAACGGGTCGACGGCGTCCGGCAGTGGCTCGACCGCGCTCGGCGTCGGGGCGACTTCGTCGGGCAGCAATTCGGTGGCGGTCGGCGCGGGCAGCAACGACGGCGGCCGCTCGAACGTCGTCGCGGTCGGCTCGGCGGATTCGGCGCGGCAGGTCGTCAACGTCGCGGCGGGCACGCAGGGCACCGACGCGGTGAACGTGAACCAGCTGAATGCGGTATCGAACCAGTTCACGCAGTCGCTCAACACGGTCAACAACCAGCTCACGCAGATGCAGCAGCAGATCCAGCAGACCGATTCGATGGCGCGCGAGGGGATCGCCGCGACCGCCGCGATGGCATCGATCCCGCACATGGACCGCGATTCGAACTTCGCGATGGGTGTCGGCACGGCGTCGTTCCAGGGCCAGAAGGCCATGGCAGTCGGCGTGCAGGCGCGCATCACGGAGAACCTGAAGGCGACGCTGAACGGCGGTTTCGCCGGCAGCCAGCGCGTCGTCGGCGCGGGCATGCTGTATCAGTGGAAGTGATCGCGCGCGGCGGTTCGTTCCGGCACGGGTTGCCGGAGCGAGCCGCGCCGAACGCAAACGCATGTGCATGCGGCTGCGCCATCGTGCCGCATGCGCCGTGCCCAACGCATTTTCGGAGTCCTCAAATGAAAAACATCCATCTTGCCTTGCTGGCGTCCGTCGTATCCCTTGCAGCCTGTTCGAGCGCGTCAGGGCCGACGTACAACGCCTACGAACTGCAGTCGCGAAACGGTATCCGGACGTTCCAGGTCGACTGCCACGGCATCCTGTCAACCGCGAAGACTTGCATGAAGGTCGCAACGCGCATGTGCGGCAACGAGCCCGTGCGACTGGTCGATTCCACGACGCCGTTCCGCGACGGCGCCGATCCGCACTCGATCGCGTTCCAGTGCGGCGCGGCGCCGGGGCCGGCCGCCGCGGCCGTTGCGCCGGCACCCGCCCCGGTCGAAAAAGTGAGCCTCACCGGCGATGCGTACTTCGCGACCGACTCCGCGATGCTCTCGCCGGCCGCGCGTGCGGAGCTCGACACGTTGCTGAACCGGCAAGGCGACAGGCATTTCTCGCATGTCGAAGTGGACGGCTATACCGATGCGACCGGCCCGGATGCGCACAACCAGGCGCTGTCGAAGCACCGCGCCGATGCGGTCGCCGCGTATTTGCGAGAACGCGGGCTGAAGGCGGATTCGTTTGAAGCGACCGGGCACGGCGAAGCCGATCCGGCCGCGTCGAACGATACGGCCGAGGGACGGGCGCGCAATCGCCGGGTGGAAATCTCGTTGCAGAGGTAAGGCGCAGGGCGCGGGTTGCCGCGGGCGTGGCCGTCGAAGCCGCACGGCGCGATCGCGGCGCCTGATGAGGCGGCGCTGGTCGGCAACCATGATGTTGATGCTTGAAAACCATGTTTCGCATGAGTCTGGCGTTCGCCATCGGCGAGCGCCAGACTCGACAATGGCGAACGTCAGTCAAATTGCCTGCCCTTGCACACTCGCGGCTTCTTTGGCGCGCTCGGCCGCGGTCGTGGGCATGACGAGCGCTGTGCCTTCGACGACGACCAGACCGTTCACTTCACATCGCGTATCCAGCACGACGCGCCTCCGGTTCGCGAGAATTTCCCTGATCGTCACGATCGCGCAAACCGTGTCGCCGGGTTTCACCGGACGCAGGAACTTCAGATCCTGCGACAGATAGATCGAACCGGGCCCCGGCAGGTGTGTGGCGATCGCCGCCGATATCACCGATGCGGACAACATGCCGTGCGCAATGCGGCCTCCGAAACGTGTCTGCTGTGCGTAGGCCTCGTCCAGATGGACGGGATTCCGATCGCCGCACGCGTGCGCAAACGCGACGATGTCGTGTTCGGACAGCGTTTTCAGGAAGCGCGCATTCATGCCGGACGCGAGGTCTTCGAGGTCGTATCCGCCTTCATCGTTCATCGTCTGTTTCCGTGTGGTCTGTAGAGCGTGGTGTCGAAGGGTCGTCGCACGTCATGCCGCCGCGTTTTCCCGCTGCGACGTGTCGTGCCGATTCATTGAAGCGAACAAACGGGTTGCCGCGAGCAGCGCCGACCGCGCAGCGAGGACACCGGCGTGAGGCTGCGCGCCGATGATCGCGTCGATGATCTCGTCCCACGATGTCCCCAGCGAGAGCGCGTCGCGCATGTGCATGACGAGCGGCTCCGTATCGGCATGGCGAGCAAGGCAGGTCAGGCACGCGATGGCCGTCAGGTGCCGTGCCTTCACCTGATCGACCGAATCGGAACGCGATGTCGCGGCGCTCGGGCCACCGAGGTGACGAGCGAGCTCTGGCGAAATGTCCGCGATGCCGACGTCCGTGCCCGGTGCACATCGGGCGTGTTCCAACGCTTCTTCAAGCGCGAGTGTCTTTGTTTGCCTGGAAGTAGCATCGGCTTTCGTCGCACCGAACACGTCGAGCGCAATGCGCGACAAGGGCAGTACGAGCGGCCATCCGATATAGCCGGTGAGCTGGATCAGCACTTCGGTCAGCTCGCTGGGCGTCCAGCCCAGCATCAGACAAGCTTCCAGATGCTGGCGTACCGCTTCGGGCTGATTCCCGACGGTCATGACGATTGCGAGTGTCGCAAGCCCTCGCTCCTTTGGCGTCAGTGCATCCACGGACGGCTGCGTGCACTCGAGCATGCACGCAACGGTGGATTCGCCTGGCGGAGGCGGATTCGTTCCATGGCCGACATCGACGCCACGGTCCTGCAGTACCTTCGAAGCATGTCGAACGCCAGCCGTTGCCAGTGGCAAGCCAGCGATGTGCAGCGTCTGCCAGACCGTTGCGAGCAACGCTTGCGGTGTCCAGCCGGTATTCAACATGCCGGCGGCGTGATATCTGAGCGCCGCGTCGGCATTGCCCATGGTCGTCAGGACCGCCACGGTCACGAGCTCACGATGCTTCAGCGAGAGGTTGGGCCGGGCGATGATGTCCGCATATGCACCTTCGATCAATAGCCGTTCGAAATCTGGATCGAGCGCATCGAGTGCCGCGCTGAGATCAGTGAAACCTTCGACGCCGATTGCATGGATGACTGACATGCCAAGTTCACGTTTGGATATCGGGTTCGTGCACATGGTGATCAAAGCGGCTGAACGCCGAGAATATCGATGCTGCCGATGATATTCGTGCGCTCGAAAAGCAAATTTGAACTTTTATGAACTTACGGCGAAGCGCTATTTCCGCCGTCTAGAATCCTCTCCACTACGCGATGGTGATTCACTTTTGCATCCGTTCGTATCGGCCGAACCGATTCGACGGAGAGCGGTAAAAGACGTCATGTCAACGCAACCGGGAGAGTGCAGTGCTGAAGCTTCAGGGAAAGGTGGCCCTCGTGACGGGGGGGAGTTCTGGTATCGGTCGAACCACGGCTTTGCTGTTTGCACGGGAAGGCGCCAAGGTCGCGATTGTTTCGCGGCGGAGCGAAGAAGGGCAGGCCGTCGTCGAGGAAATCCGCAATTCGGGCGGTGATGCCATGTTCGTGAGGACTGATGTGTCCAGGGCAGAGGATTGCGCGAACGCGGTGGCGCAAACCGTGAGCACATTCGGGAAACTCGACATCGCGTTCAATAACGCCGGCGTTGAGGCATTCGGGAAGGCGGTGGCCGATACCGACGAAGCGAGCTGGGATTTCGTCATGAACATCAATCTGAAAGGAATGTTCCTGTCGATGAAACATGAAATTCCGGAATTGCTGAAGGCCGGTGGAGGCGTCATCGTCAATATGTCGTCGACCTACGGCCTCGTGGCATCGGCATTCGGCGGCTGCGGCTATCACGCGTCGAAAGCCGGCGTTCTCGGACTGACGAAAGCGGCAGCTCTCGAATATGCGAAGCAAAATATCCGTGTCAACGCCATTTGCCCTGCGTTCGTCGCGACGGCCATGGTCGAGAAGTTTCTCGACGAAACTCGGATGACCGACCAGATCAAGGGCTTTCATCCAATCGGCCGGTTGGGCACCGAAGAGGAGATCGCGAAGGCGGTGGTATTCCTTGCGAGCGACGAGTCCTCGTTCATGACGGGCACCGCGCTGTCCGTCGACGGCGGCATGATCGCGGCCTGATCAGGGGGATATCGCCGCGCATCTCGTCGTGAGTGTCATGTCCGCAGAACCAACTCTTGTATGGATATCAATATGGACACCAAACTGGTTGAAAGAGATGTCGAATCGAGAAACGAGAAACATGAACTGTTCGAAATCGGTTGCCCGATTCCACTGGGCGTCGTGCCAAGGAAGATGCATGCGTGGACGATTCGCCGCGAGAATCACGGAGAGCCGCAGCAGGCGTTTACCAAGGAAATCGTCGCGGTGCCGTCGCTCGGGCCCGATGACGTGCTGATTCTCGTCATGGCGGCTGGCGTCAACTACAACGGCGTATGGGCTGCGCTCGGACAGCCTTTTTCCGTACTCGATCTGCATGACGATCCCTATCACATCACGGGTTCCGATGCGGCCGGCATCGTATGGGCCGTTGGTACGAACGTGAGGAAATGGAAGGTCGGCGACGAGGTGGTCGCGCATTGTTCCCAGGTCGACGGGGACGACGAGGAATGCAACGGCGGCGATCCCATGCTGTCGCCTTCGCAGCGCATCTGGGGCTACGAAACGTCGCATGGTTCGTTCGCGCAGTTCGCACGCGTGCAGTCCACCCAGTTGATGCCGCGTCCGATGCACCTCACATGGGCCGCGAGCGCGTGCTACACGCTCACGCTCGCTACCGCGTATCGCATGCTCTTCGGTCACAAGCCTCACGTTCTCTCGGCGGGGCAATCGGTGCTCGTATGGGGCGCGGCTGGCGGCCTCGGGACGATGGCAATCCAGCTTGCCGCGCTGGTGGGGGCACGCCCGATCGCCGTGGTCTCGGACGAATCCAAGGTCGAGTTCGTCAAGCGGCTCGGTGCAGTGGGCGTGATCAATCGTTCGCGGTTTTCGTGCTGGGGCACGCCGCCGCCCGTCGATGCGAAGGACGAATACGCCGCCTATGTCGACGGCGTGAAGAAGTTCGGAAAGGCGATCTGGGATGCGCTCGGTGAGAAACGCGATGTCGACATGGTGTTCGAACATCCGGGCCGCAACACCTTCGCGCCATCCTGCTATGTCGTGAAGCGAGGCGGAATGGTCGTCTTCTGCGCCGCGACGAGCGGTTACGACCTGACATGCGACGCCCGTTACGTGTGGATGCGGCAGAAGCGCATTCAGGGCAGTCACTTCGCGAGCCTGAAGGAAGCTGCACAGGCAAACCGGCTCGTGATGAGCGGCAGGATCGACCCGTGCCTGTCGGAAGTGTTCCCGTGGAGCCGCCTGCCGGACGCGCACGCGAAGATTCGCGCGAATCAGCACCTGCCGGGCAACATGGCGGTGCTCGTCCAGGCAAACAGCCGCGACGATCTCGACGCGGCGCGCCGCCACTAGACATCACGCATTCATATTGCTGCGAGAACGGCATGGACCATTCAAATACACGTGCGCACCGGGTTGCCGTCATCGGCATGTCGTGCCGCTTCCCGGGCGGCGCTTCCTGCGCATCGAGCTATTGGACGCTACTGAATTCGGGGCGCACGGCGATTCGGGAAACGCCGCCCGAGCGCTTCGACATCGATGCGTTCTATTCGGCGGATCCGCACGAGCCGGGCACCACGTATTCGCGCGTGGCCGGCTATGTCGACGATCCATTTCTCTTCGACCGCAAGCTTTTCCGCATCTCGGCAGCCGAAGCGATCGAGATGGACCCGCAGCAGCGCTGGATGCTCGAGCTCGCGTGGGTTGCACTCGAGAACGCGGGAATTGCGCCGGGGCAGTTGCGCGGCAAGAACGTCGGGGTCTTCATGACGACCGGCGAAGCGGATTACGGGCGGCGCACGGTATGGTCAGGCGATCCCGCCAGAATCACGACGTATTCGAAGCTCGGCAATCTGCGCGCGATGGCGCCGGGGCGCGTGGCACACGTGCTGGGCTTGAGCGGACCGGCGATCTTCGTCGACACGACCTGTTCGTCGTCGCTCGTCGCGATTCATCTTGCCGCGCAGAGTCTGCAGACGGGCGAGTGCGACGTGGCGATTGCAGGTGGTGTGAACCTCATCCTCGGGCCGGAAGAGACGATCGGTGTTGCACGACTTCAGGCGATGTCGGTCTCCGGTCACTGTCGTCCCTTCGATGCGAATGCTGACGGCTATGTGCGCGGCGAAGGCGGCGGTGTGGTCGTCATGAAGCGGTTGACCGACGCGCTGTCGCACGGCGATCGCGTAGATGCCGTGCTGGAAGGTTCGGCGGTCAACAGCGATGGCGCCAGCAATGGCCTCACCGCACCCAACGGTGCCGCACAGGAAGCCGTCATTCGTCGCGCGATGGCGCGCGCCGGTGTGCGGCCCGAAGCGGTCTCGTACGTGGAAGCGCATGGGACGGGAACGGTGCTCGGCGATCCGATCGAGCTTTCCGCGCTGCGTAACGTCTATGCGCGCGCCGTCACGCGCGACAGGCCGATTCTCGTCGGTTCGGTGAAGGCACAGTTGGGGCATCTGGAAGGCGCCGCGGGCATGGCCGGCTTCATCAAGGCCATGTTGATCCTGCGTCACCGCCACGTGCCGGCACAAGTAAACTTCGCGACACCGAACCCGCGCTTCCAATGGGAAGGCGCACGGCTCGAGATTCCACGCGAAGGTACACCCCTCGACGACGGGAACGCGCTGGTCGCCGTGAGCGGTTTCGGCATCACGGGCACCAATGTGCATCTGATTCTGTCCGCCCCGGATGCTGCCGCGGAGCCCGCCGCACATCCCGCACGGACGCGCGTGCTGACTTTGTCCGCGCGGTCGCCGCAAGCGCGGCGGCGGGTGGCCGCTACGTGGCGCGCATGGCTGGCGGACGCCGCCGTGCCGACGCGCGATATTTGTCACACGTCGAGCCTGCGGCGCGATCACTTCGATCACCGCGTCGCGCTGGTCGGTGCGACGCGGACCGATTTCGTTATGGCCCTCGACACGTTTCTCGCGGAAAACTCGACAGGGCAATGGCACGCCGGCGAGCAACCGAGAAAATCGCGTCTGGCGTTTCTCATCCCGGGTCAAGGCGCGTGGCAGCCAGGCACGGGACGGAATCTCTACGACGAAAACGGCTTGTTCCGCAAACACGCGGATGCATGCCTGGGCCGGCTCGATGGCGATACGGCACGCGACGTTCTCGATGCGATCCTCGGCCGGACTGCCGAAACCGTGCGCCATCATCCGGGGCAACTTGCCCATTTCATCGTTTGCTATGCACTGGCGCGTACCTGGATGGATCTGGGGGTGCAGCCCGACCTGCTGATCGGTCATTCGCTCGGCGAGCATGTCGCCGCCGTGATCGGCGGCGTGATGTCGATAGATGACGGCCTGAAGGCCGTGGAGGCGCGCGGTCGTCTCTTCGATACCGCGACGCCGGCGGGTGCAATGCTTGCAGTCGCCGCGAGCACCGACGAACTGGTCACACAGTTCGAGTTCGGCACGGATCTTTTCGTGGCGGGCATCAACGGCCCTGGGCAAACGGTGGTGAGCGGCACGCATGCGGCGGTCGCGCGTGTACAGGACACGATGCTCGCGGCGGGAACGCGCGTGTCGATGCTCAAGACCTACGGCACGCCGGGCCACTCGCCCATGTTGCGCTCGATGCGCGACGCGTTCCGGCGAGCACTTGAGCCGTTGGTCCTTGCGAAGCCCGCGATACCGATCATCTCCACGCTCACGGGCGAGCTTGCGACAGATTCGATCGCCACCGCCGAGCACTGGCTAGATCTCGTGGAGAAGCCGGTGCGCTTTCATGAAGCGCTGCTCGCGGCGGCCGACAGCGACACGATCTTCGTTGAAGCGGGGCCCGGTGCGGCGCTTGCGAAGCTGGCACGCGCCGCCGCCGGGGGAGACTGGCAACGCGCGATTTCCTCGCTCGCCGATGGGCCGGAGGGCGACGAAGAAGTGGAAGGGATCGGCTTTGCGCACGCATGCGCGCGTCTCTACAGCGTGGGACAGAAGATCGCGTGGAACAAGCTGTACGGCAGTGCGCCGCGGCCCGCCGAGGCGCCGGGCTATCCCTTTGAGCCTGAGCGCTTCGAATTGCCGTTTGCCGGCCCCGCGACAGCAACGCCCGAGCGCGGCCGGACGCAGCATCGGTACGACATCGTCATGCTCGACGAGCCGGGACAACACGCCGCGCGCGTGGCGAACGCTGGCGATGGCGCCGTTCACTCGAACGCGGAACATCTGATGGCGACGCTGCGCGCCATCGCGGCGGCGGTTGCGTCCGAAGGTGTCGTCCTCGCCGATGATCTTTCGCTCGTCGGTCAGGGCCTCGACTCGCTGGCATTGACGGAGCTGCGCGTGCGACTGCATCAGCATTTCGGCAGGATGCCGCCGATATCCGTGCTTGCGCGCGGTGCGTCGCTGTCGACTCTGGCCACGTGGTTCAGCGCGTCTGGAAGCAGCACACCGAACGAGAGCGTGCCGCGCGACAGGTCGCAGGCAGTGGAAGATGGTGACGACGACGGGCTCGTCGTCACGCTGCGTGAAGGTACGGGGCCGCTCGTCGCGCTGGTGCACCCGGTTGGCGGCAACGTGCTCTGCTATCAAGATCTGGCCGCCGGTTGGCCCGGCGATCCGACCATCGTCGCGGTCCGCCATCCGTACGCGGACCGGGGCCGCGAGCCTGCCTATCTCTCGATTGGGCAATTGGCATCGCGCTATCGTGCGGCGCTGCTCGCAGCGCATCGCAGGTTGCCCGATCTGCTTGGAGGCTGGTCATTCGGAGGCATTCTCGCGCACGAGATGGCGGCGCAGTGGGAGTCCCAGGGCGTGACCGCGCCGCCGCTGATGGTCGTGGACAGCCCGCTCCATGACGGCGAATTCGCCGTGCGACTGCGTGAATTCCACGGCGAGTTCGCCACCGATGACGTCGAAAGTATTGTTCAGCAGTGGCTCGACGATCCGCGTTTCGAAGCGATGCTCGATGGTGACTTTCATCTTGCCGACGTGCGGCAACGTGCCGATCCTGCGATGTTCGACCACATCGCGCGGCTGCATGCCGTGAGCGCGATTGCGGCTGCGCGTCACCGGCCGCAGCAGGTGCGCACGCGCATCGCGTATGCGCTTGCGGCACGCAACCCGAGCAGCCCGTCGAGTGAGCAGGCGGCACAGCATCTGCGGCTGCTCACGCGTGGCGACATCGCAGTGAGCGTGTTCGACGACGATCACAATTCCGTCGTGCGCGAGCCATCGGCGCGGCGTCTCGCAAGCTTTCTCAGCAGCAGCGCAGACGGTGCGCATGTCGGGACGGAGCCGCTGTTACGCGTGGCGGCCGCATAAGACGACTTGTTTCGGTGTACCCAGTACAAGCGCGGCATCGCGGCTGCGCTTTCTTCCTCAACCCGACTTCAGGAAATCGATGCCATGAGCGATCAACTTCGAGCGGCAACCTTCAATGCATCCTCGGCAAGCGCCGAGACCATTCTCACGTGGATCCAGGAATGGGCCGAAGCGAACAATCTCCAGGTGCCGACCGATCTCGATCAGACCTTCGCCGATGCGGGCTTCGACTCCATGCACTCCGTCGAACTCGCGTTCTTCCTCGAGGAGCGGCTCAAGATCAAGATCGACGATACGGTGCTGTACGACTACCCGACATTCATCTCGCTGGCGGAGCATCTCGTGTCGCTCAGTCGGCCGGATGCCGCTTCCGACGCGGACGCGACGGACGGCGCGGCTGCAGGTAACTGGTGACACGCGTGCGCCGGTCGCGGGCCGGACCGCCGCCCGGCGCCTCATCGATTTTTACTGGAGTAGGGAAGATGGCGGAAATCACCCGCGCGGGCCACTGGATCTCGCGTGTCGTCGGTTGCGGGTCGGCGCTGCCCGAGCAGCGCATGACGAATCACGACATCGCACGCATGGTCGATACCACGGACGAGTGGATCACCCAGCGCACCGGCATCAGGGAGCGCCGTATCGCCGCGCACGGCGAGAATACGTCCGATCTCGCGATCGGCGCGGCCTCGGCCGCGCTGAAGCAGGCAGGCATCAGCGGAGCCGATGTCGATCTGATCGTGCTTGCGACCTGCACGCCCGATCGCACCATGCCGGCGACCGCCGTGCGTGTTCAGGAGGCGATCGGCATGCGGGGCGGCGTTGCGTTCGACGTGCAGGCCGTATGCTCGGGCTTCGTATTCGCGCTTTCGGTCGCCGACAACATGATTCGGCTTGGCCAGGCCCGCACGGCGATCGTCATTGGCGCGGAAACGATGTCGCGAATCGTCGACTGGCAGGATCGTAATACCTGCGTGCTGTTCGGCGACGGCGCGGGCGCGGTGGTGTTGCGCGGCGAGCGGCATGAGGCAGGCGAGCCGCGCGGTGTTCTTTCCACGCATCTGCATTCCGACGGCCGGCACCACGACAAGATTCATACGGACGGCGGCGTATCGTCGACGCAAAGCGCCGGGAAAATGCATCTGGAAGGACGCGATGTGTTTCTGCACGCGGTGGTGAATCTCGCCGAGGCTTCGCAGGAGGCGCTCGCGTCGCAAGGCCTGACCAGGGACGATCTCGACTGGATCGTGCCGCATCAGGCAAACCAGCGCATCGTGCAGACGCTGGGTGCAAAGCTGAATCTGCCAATGGAGAAAGTCGTGCTCACCGTCGGCCAGCACGGCAACACGTCGGCAGCGTCGATTCCGCTTGCGCTGAGCGAGGCCGTGTCCGACGGACGCATCAAGGAAAACGATCTCGTCCTGACACCGACGATGGGTTCGGGCTTCACCTGGGGGGCCGCGTTGATCCGCTGGTAGCCGATGCGCGGCATCGCCGCGGCGGCTCGCGAGGCCATGCGGAGCAGAAAGTCGTCGGTTGCCGGTTCGTATTCGGCGCGTGTCGCGAATGACGGTGGCTGCAGCCCGCACCGGCTTCGTCAATCAGGATTGCTGCGACGGCGGCGAGACTGTCGAGGTCCGTGACGACACGGTCGAGTGCAGCCGACGGTGCGCCCAGCGCTTCGATCGCGGCCAGGCATACGCCGTAATGTGCCTGCGCGACGTTGAGCGGCGGTGGACTGACGGGCGTGTTCGGCGTTCGGCTCGACAAGCCGCTTCTGCAACATCGAGGCTTCCCGTTGGACGTCGACGGTCGATTGACGGAGACCCGCGATCGTCGCGTATCGCCGCGACGCCGAATCGGAACTTTTCTGAAACGGGGGGAACCGGTCCCGGTATGCACGTGAACGTGACAAAAGTTCACTTTGCGTGCTCAAGGGGGCGGTTCTATGCTGGCTGCACGTTGCATGCCGTGGGGGCCGTCACACGCTGCCGGCGGCGTAGGTTCTGGAGCATGTTTCAGACGGACATCGCCGATGCACGGGCAACAAGGCCGCGCGTGTGGGGGCGCGGCGCGACGATTCGGGCCAATGTGTCGCCCGTGCGCCACGGTCCTGCAATCGCGAATCGCCCTGCATGCGGCGCGATCCTAATCGGTGGAACGCAGTTTGCGACGAGCATCGATGAAAGCCTCGACATCCCGCTCCGCGAGCGGTTCGCAGAGATGGAATCCCTGGCCTTCGATGCCGGGCAGCGTTCGCGCCCATTCGAGTTGTTCCGCGGTCTCGATGCCTGTGATCACGATGCGTTTGCCGTGACTTTGTGCAAGGTGAACCAGCGTCTCGATGACACGCATGGATTCGCTGTTCCGCGGTACATCGCGAATCAGCGATCGATCGAACTTGACGATGTCCACGGGCAGTTGCTGTAGCAGGGTCAACGAATTGAATCCGGCTCCGAAGTCGTCCAGTGCGACGCGCACGCCGATGACTTGAGCGGCGTGAATGGCCTCCACCATCCAGTCGAGCTGGTCGGGAGCGACGGTATCGGTCAGTTCGATCTCTAGGCGGCACGGGTCGAGATCGCATGATGTGAGGAGGGTGGAGAGATGCGCAGGAAAATCCGGATGCCCCAGTTCGAGCGAAGACAGATTGATCGCAACCGACAACGTGTCATGACCGGCTGCCGTCCATTGCGCGAGCGTGCGCGCAGCTCGCCGGAGGAGCAGTTCCGTGAAGCGCCGGGAGAGGAACGAATCCTCGACCACGCTGATGAACGACGCCGGCTCGAGAACGCCGCGTTCCGGATGTTGCCAGCGGATCAGGCATTCGAAGCCGGAGAGTTCGAATTCGTGCAGCGCGAATTTGGGCTGCAGCAGGAAAAAGAACTCGTCCTGGTGAAGTCCCCGTTCGGCATCGCTGAGCGGATGACGGGTCACAAATGTGCGATTCATGAAGGTAATTGCAAGCCGATTCGGGGAAATTTGCCGCGTATGCGATTGGGGAATTCTATGGAGTGAGGCTCGAATTTTCAACTTCAAATATTGAACAAATGTAAATTTGTATTAATGAAATCGATTTTAATTTATTGATGGCGGTTTTAATTGATCGTGAATGAGCCGGGATTGTGAATTCGTAAGTTGAGTGGGGCGGCCGCGATGCAAGGCGGGACGGGCGAATGATGTACGAGGTTTTGAGTATGTTTTCGGTCGAATTGTTAATGGAATAATTGAATGAATATTGCTGGGCGACGCAAGTCAAATTGTGAACGTACTAGTTAAATAATTGTAATTATTGTTACAGAAATCATGTATAATTGCTGCATTTATGTTGGGTGCTGACTCGCTTGGGTGGTTCGTTTGAGAAACGGTTGGGTAAAGAATTTCATAATTCAAGTTTGATTTTGGATTTTTTGTTGTGAATGGATTTGTCGGAATTTTTTCTGAATTTCGAGTGTCGTCCGGTCTGACTTGGTGAAACATTCTCGAATCGACATGCTAGGAAGAATTTTCCGTCCGGGCAGGCGCGATCCACTCAGCGACGCCAATCCGGCGGCGGCGCTAGCCCGCACGAATCTTGCAGCGGAGTGGGGCGGCTTGACGATCGCGCTGATGCTGATTTGCCTGGTACTCACGGCCGGCCACGTGCTGTACCCCGTCGATCTGGCATTTTTCGACCTTGCGTCGCGGTTTTCTCGTGACAGCGCAGCGAGGGCGCCGGCACTGATCGTGGTCGACGATCGCACCATCAAGCGCCTCGGCGATTGGCCGTTCAGCGCGGAAACGCGGGTCCGCATGCTCGACCGGCTTGCCGAAAGCGGTGTCGCCGCAATCAGCATCGACCTGAAGAGCCTGAGCGATGCAAGCCGACGTCGTGGTCCGGAGCGAACCCCGAGGGATGCATGGGGCCACGAAGGCGCGCGCTCGGCGTTTCGAACCCATACCGACGATCGTGGTGCCTGTGTTCGTCTGCCGTCGCTTCGATGCGATGGACCTTCCGAACGCTATTCGTACATCAACGTCCTGGACGGAGCGGTCTCGCCGCACCGGCTGCACGGCCGCCTGGTCGTGATCCGCGCACCGTCCACCGGTGGCGCGCCGTCGTTCTCGGGCGTTGCCGAACAGCGCGAGGAAGCCGGCCTCCTCGATGCGTTCGCTCTGCCGCCTGCGATCGGCTTCGTGGGCGAGTTGCTCTTCAACGAGATGGCCGTTTGCCTGATTTGCGCGTTGCTTTATCGGCTGGGGCCGCGCGCGGGCGTAATCGCGTCGCTGGGTCTCGCGATCGCGATCGCCGGAGCGGCCGTCGCGCTGTTCCGCTTCGGGGATCGGCTCCTGCCTCCCACAGTCGGGATACTCGTCTGCGGCTTGGCTTGCCTGCTGTTGTCGTGGCGGCGTCTGGAGGCAGTGATGCGCTTCATCGTCGGTCAGGCGGACATGATGCTGACCGAACCGTCGCTACCGGCGAAGCCGGCTCCGGCCAGGTATTTCATGGACCCGGTCCAGCGTCGCATCAGCCAGGCTGCGGAGTTGACGGAGCAGGTGCGAAGGTATCGCGAACTGATCGACGAATGGGTCGACAGTCTGCCGGAGGCGACCCTGATCGCGTCGACGACCGGCACCGTCCTGCTGGCGAACAAGCGCGTCGCCGCATTGTGCGGAGATGCGGATGAGCACCGCGCATCCAGAAGCACGCCGGCGGGGCGCTCGGTTTCCGACGTGCTGTTCCAGATCACCGCATCGCATCGGGCCAGCGAGTTTGCCACGCAGGCGCTGGCCTCGTTGCATCGATGGCCTGAAGGCGACGACTTGTCGGCGCGCACGAAATCGCAGCTTGACCAGGGGATCGAGATTGCCAATGCACGCGGCGGCCTCTCGTTGCTGATCAAGTGCGCGCCGATCCGATCGTCGACCTGCTGCGAGGGCGCGTTGGTGTTTCACGTAGCGGATGTGTCGTCGGTGCGGATGGCCGAGCGGCAGCGGGACATGGTCCTGCGATTCCTGTCGCATGACATGCGGTCCCCGCAGGCTTCGATCCTCGCGCTGGTTTCGCAGACCCGCCGCGATCCGTCGCGATACAGCCTTTCGCGGTTTGCCGAGCTGGTTTCGCAGTACGCGACACGCGCGCTGAGCCTGTCGGATGATTTCCTGTTTCTCGCCAAGGCGGAGAACCTGCCGCCGAAGCTGGCCCCGGTCGATCCGGCGCTGGTGCTGGGCGATGCCGTCGACGATTTGCTGCCGCAGGCGAGCGCCCGGTCGACCGTCGTCAACCTGGTGGCGGAGCCGGGGCTGAGCACGATCGCCGACGTGCAGTTGCTCCGGCGGGCATTCGTGAATCTGATCGGCAACGCGATCAAGTTCGGCCGCGAAGCGTCGACCGTCGACGTGGAGCTGTCTGCGACAGAGCAGCATGTGAAGATCGCCGTGACCGATTACGGAATGGGCATATCCGACCAGGACCGGGAGAAGCTGTTCCAGGAATTCACGCAACTGGACGGAAGTTCGTCGTTATCCGGTCACGGACTCGGACTCGCGTTCGTCAAGACGGTCGTGGATTCGCTCGGCGGTAAATTGCAGGTTCGCTCCAAGCTCGGCGAGGGGACGACCTTTTTCATGTTCCTGTCGAAACACGATCATGATGCGGCCCTTGGTCATTGATCGCCGTGCCGCCCCGGCCGGTCGGCGCTGCGCAATTCGACGGCGGGCAGCCGAGGCCGATGCTTGGTTCGACGACCCGCCGGCGATCTGAAGCGAATCATCGCGAAACCGTTGCGTCAGGCCGCGGAAACGACGTGAATCCTGCGCGCCTCGGGCGCTCCGTTCTGCCTCGACGGCGAGGCAAGCTCGAATTCGAGCACCGTATTTCTCGACGGTAGCCGGCCGAGTACGGATGGGTCCAGGATACTGCTGCTTCGAAAGTAGGCCGGACTGGTTTCGGCGGCCGCGAGCAGCGGCGTATCGGGCAACGCGGACCAGAAGGCAATGAAGCCGTAGCCGTCCTCGGGCTCGAACCGGTTGCATACGCCGCGTACGCGGGAACCCGCTTGCCCCCACGCGGGCAACCCGGGCGTCGAATCGCGAACCGGTAGCAGGCCAGGCACCAGGTAGCCGCTGATGAACTGGTCGGCGGCGTCACGAAGTTCGAGCGGGACGTTGTCGAAACCCAGCACTTCGACGCGGCAGCCCTTCTTCTGCAGCGCTTTCACGACTTCGACAAAATCGCCGTCGCTCGTCGCGACGAGGACCGTATCCAGCCGGTCCGATTCCGATAGCGCGTCGATTGCCATCTCGAGATCGGAGTTGGACTTGTACGTCTCCGTGCCGTCCTCGTCGGAAAAATGTCTGAGCGGCTTGACGGTGACGCGAAACCCCTTGTCCCGCAGCGCAGCCTGATAGGCCTTCACCCGTGTTTCATAGTCGACGGAACGGGCCGCACGACGTGCGTCGAAACTCAGATACGCATGCAGTCGCTGGATCGTGGCGCCGGCGCGACCGGCGAGCGCACGCAGTACCTCGTACCGCATCATGTGGCCGCCATTCGCGTCCATGCTGCTTCCGTCTACGTATACCCCGACCCTTCTCATCATCGTTTCCAGTTCGCTGGCGGGTTGCGATCAGATAACGGGACTGGTGCGGTCGGATCGCGCCGCCCGGAATACCATGCGGGGATACGGGATCGCGGGCGCGCCACTTGCCCGATGACTGGCCGGATACGCGACCTGTGCAGAACGGGGCTGCCGCCATCGCGAGTTCCGAGTCGATAATCCGGATTGCGAAACGACTGCATCGATCGTCGAGGAATGACCGTGATTCACCAGTCGGCCTTGCGCCATGCCCGTTTCCCCGTCGGTTTGACGGGTAGCGTCGATCGCGCGGCCGAGACACGATCGACGCTACCGGCTCCACTACCTGTCAGCTCCGGCCACTGACGGTGATCGACACCCGACGATCGGGCTGCAGACACGCGATCACGGCGCTGCTCCGCCCTTCGGGGCAGTGCGTGACCGGTTGACTCGAACCCGCGCCCTCTGCCTGGATGATGTCGCCGTTCAGGCCATGCGAGATCAGGTAGCGTCGGACCGTTTGAGCCCGCGCGCGCGACAGCGGTTCGTTCACTTTGTCGCTGCCGATACGGTCGGTGTGCCCGACGACGGCGATCCGCGTCACGTCGGCATGGCCCTTGATCCGTTCGATCACGTTGTCGAGCTGCGCCCGGCCGGCGGGCAGCATCGAATCGAGGCTCGATTTGCCGAACGCGAATAGCGCATCGCTCTGAAGCGTGAATTGCTCGACCGTCGACTCGGGCGGCGCTGACGCGGCAACCGCCGCTAAGGGTTTCGCACGCACGAGATCCTCGCATGCCGAGTCGCGCCAGTACGTGTTGCTGACCTTCATATGCTGATCGAACCGGACCTGGTACTGGCAAGAGACGACTTCATTTCCGCGGCGGAAGTCGAACAGGTAGTTCCACACGTGGCCGCCGACGAACCACTCGTTGAAATGCGGCGGGCCGAGGAGATCGAACATCTGGTCCTTGTTCAGGCCAGGTCCGACATTGCGCAAGTTGTCCGCGTTCACGAACGTGCCGCCCTTCGGACTTGCCGATCGCGGGTCCGGAAATTTGGGCGGTCCGTCGACGGAACAGCCCTCGAGCACGGCAACGGAAAGCAGGCTGATGGACAGGGCAAGTACCCACTGGATTTTCATGATCAATATCTCTCATCGTATAAGAGGCAGCGCACCCGGCAACCGCGGGCAACCGTTCGTGGAAGGTTGCATGTGGTCGCCGCGGCGCTGTTGAACGCCGGCTTCCGCAATTACCACTGGTAACCTGCGCCGATGACGGCACCGTAGTCATTGCGCGTATTGGTCGTAATGGCGGCCTTGTAGACCCAGTGATCGTTGTCCGAGATCGTCGAGATGCCGATTGCCTGTCCCGACTGCCCGCGATAGACGCTGCCTGCGATCGCCACCATGCTTTTCCCCGGACCGGAAGGCTGCGGCAGGCCTGCGACTGCCATTGCGCTTGCCGTGCCGCCGTCCGCGTCGCGCCGCAGGCTTTGAATCTTCGCGTCGGTATAGGCGTTCGCGTTCCCGATCGCCGCGTTCAGCTGCTGCACGTTCACGCCGTCGGTGGGCGCGGTGCCTGCCGCGACGTTCGTGATTTGCCGCGGCGCGGTCGACGTACCGATCGACACGACGTTGTTGCGTCCGTCGTCGTTGCTGCCGGCACCGATCGCGACCGAGTTGCTGCCCGAAGACGTCGAGCCTGCGCCGATCGTGGTGGAGCCGGCGCCGGACGCGGTCGAGCCGTTTCCGACCGCCGTGCTGTTCGAGCCGGATGCGACCGCGCCATTGCCGCCGGCCGACGAGTTGGAGCCGGTGGAAGCAGGCGGCGTCGACGATCCGGGCGTCGACGGGAAGCCGCCGGTACCGTTGGTATTGTTGATGTTCTGGATAAGGGTCGTCAGGTTCTGGTTCACGGCTTCGAGCTGGCTGACGTTGACCGCATCGGTGCCGGCGGAACCGGCCGCCAAGCCCGTGATCTTGCGGTTGCCGATGTTGATCTCGCCGACGGACGATTGCGGGCTGCTCAAGCCGTACGCGATGTAGTTCGACTGCGCGCCGACCGTCGTGACGGAGCCTGCACCGAGCGCGATGCTGTTGGCGAAGGTTGCGCTGGCGCCCGAGCCCAGCGCGATGGCATCGGTCGCGCTGCTGTTGGCGCCCGAACCGAGCGCAATGCCGCCCGACGTGCTGGCGGTGGCGTTGGAGCCTTGCGCGATCGATTGCGGGCCGGTCGCATTCGCGCCACTGCCGAGCGCGATGGCGTCGGCCTGCCCGGAATTCGCGGCCTGGCCGATTGCGACCCCGCCGGGCGCGGTCTGCTGCACGATTGCGCCGTTACCGATTCCCACGCCGTTATCGCCGTTGACGACGGTCGTCGGTCCCACCGCGATCGATTCCGCGCCGACGGCGAGCGAATCGGCTGCGGTCGAATTGGCGTGGAAGTACATCGTCGGTGTTACGGCAAACGATTGCAATGCACCGGTCAGCTGCCTGACCGTCACCGCATCGTGCGCGTCAGTACCGTCAGCGACGTTGATGAGTTGCCTGTAGGTATTGCCGGACGCGCTGCCGAACGAGACGGCGCCGAGCAGGGTGGCATCGGAAGTGTTGTACGGCACGGTGTGGCTGCCTGCCGGAATGGTGCCGCTTCCGGCCGCGATCGCGCGGTCCGCGACGGAGCCCGAACCGATCGCCACGCTGCCGGCAATCGAAGCGGTCGTTTGCGCGCCGAGCGCCGTCGCGTTCGCTGCAGTCGACTGCGCGTCGGTGCCTGCGGCGAAGGCGTCAGCCGCGCTGGCTATGGCTTGAGGGCCAACCGCGATGCTGTCCGTTCCAGTTGCCTGGCTGTCCGCCAGCGTCGAGTTTGCATGGAAGTATTTGATCCCCGCGCCGGCGTTGATGTTCGAGATCGCGGTCGTGTTCGCGGTGACCTGCTCGTTGGTCGCGAACAACTGTGAACCGTTCACCGCATCCGTGCTGGCCGCGCTCAGCTGGCCGGCCGCGACGTTCTGGATCTGCCGCTCGGCACCCGGGGCGCCGACGCTCACCACGCCGGCAGGTGTCGCGCCCGCGAACGTATAGGCGACGCCGCCGATCGTCGTGCCGGCCGTGGGCGTGGCGGCGGTGGTCGTGGAGCCGGCACCGAGCGCGACGCTGTTGGCAACGCTCGTCGTGGCGCCGGAGCCGAGCGCGATGCCGTTCGTCGCCGCGGCCTGCACATTGGCGCTGTCGCCGATCGCGAGTGCGCCCGCGACATTGGCCTGCGACGCATTGCCGAGCGCAACCGCGCCTTGTCCGGTCGCGACGTTCGTATTGCCCACTGCGATCGCGCCATTGCCGTTCGCGGTGTTGTTGGCGCCCATCGCGACCGCGCCATTGCCGGTGGCCGTGTTCGGGTCGCCGATCGCCACCGCGCCGTTGCCGCTCGCGGTTTGTCCTTCACCGAGCGCGACGGCGCCCGTGCCGCTCGTCACCTGCGAGTTGTGTCCGCCTGCAATGGAGCCCGCGCCTGCGCCTGCGGCAACGGTGCTGGTGTCGCCGAACGCGACGGTCGATCCTGCAAGCGCCCTCGAACTGACGCCGAGGGCGACGCCACCATATGCCGACGCGCCGGCGTTCACGCCCAGGGCCACGCTGTTGTCGGCGTTTGCAGTGGCACCCGCGCCCATCGCAACGGCGGAAATGCCGGAGGCGGTCGCCAGGTTGCCGACGGCGATGCCGAACAGCGTCGACGCCGTCGCGGTATTGCCGACGGCAATCGAGCTGGTTCCGCTGGCGGTTGCCTGGCTCCCGAATGCTTGTGCGTAGGTGGCACTGGCGAGCGAGTTGTAGCCGAGCGCAACCGACTGATCGCCCGTCGCCTGCGTGCCCGAACCCGGGACGCCGGCCGTGCCGCCCGGGCCGATCGCCACTGCGTTCACACCGGATACGCCGCTGTTGACGCCGATCGCGACGCCCGATGCCCCGCTGACCGAAGCGCCCGATCCCAACGCGATGCCGGCTGCGGCGGCGGTCGTCGTGATCGATTCGAAACCCATCGCGACCGAATAGCCGCCTGCGGCCGTCGACTGCGTGGACAATGCGGTCGCATGGTCGCCCGACGCGGTGCTTGCCGCGCCGAGCGCGGTGGCGCTGCTGTTGGACGCTGTCGCGGCTTGCCCGAACGCACTCGTGCCCGTGCCGTTCGCGAGTGCGCTCGTCCCGATTGCTGTTGTGGCAGTACCGTTCGCAGTGGCAAGGTGCCCGAATGCGGCGGCGTCTGTTCCAGTGGCATTGGCATTCGCGCCCACTGCTGCCGAGGTGGCGCCCGATGCAATCGCCGCGGGTCCCAATGCGGTGCTCGTCTGCCCGGAAGCGGTGCTATTCACGCCGATCGCCAGCGCGTTCCCACCGCTTGTCAGCGCATTTGCGCCGATCGAGATCGCGCCGGCCGCAGTCGATCTCGTGTTGGTGCCAAGTGCCACAGTGTTGAGTGCCGATGTCGACGCTCCGCCGCCGATCGCGACGCCCAGGCCGCCGTTCGCCGTCGCGGCGGCTCCGCCTGGGCCAGAGATGGCCACATCCCCCGTCCCTGTCGCGCTGCCGTTACCCGCGGCGTACTGTGCGTGAGCAGCCTGACCGGACAGGCCGAGGCAAACCGCAATTGCGTGGCCGACGATGATTTGAATTTTCCGTTGGGCGCTGGGTATCGATTGCTTTGCCGTGTGCCGGTCGTTGCGCGAGATGCTTGAGGTGGCGCACTTCCCCTTGCCGCGCGCGCTACCAAGTTCCGACGCGGCGACGAACGCGCCACGCGCCTTGCTCCATATGACCTTGTAGACTCTGTTCATCTCGGCAATCCTTGTGAAATAATAAATATCTATCAGGTGTTTTTGTATTGATGCTGACTGTGTTTTTAAAATAAGTAAAAATCTGGAAAGTATGTCGCGCGTCGATAACTTTATGCGTTGATGGGTCGTGAATTGTTTTTATGTGAATTAGGCGCTGCCAGTGCAGGCATGAGCATTGATGCGTGGTTATGTGGGGGAGTAAATGAATCTCGTGAATCCGGGGGTATGCAATGCATCCCTGACGATCATCGATCGGCTCACAAGGCTTCTCATCTGTATCTCAATATAGAAAAAGCATGGCCGGCAGAAGGCTGTCGCTACTCTAAGAATTTCACGCCGGCCCGTGTACATCTTTGCGCCATTGTCTTGAGGTCGCCCGGCTTGGAATAATCTGAATCAAAAGTGAAAATAGAATCAATTGCATGGTCCTTGTGATGGTAGATATTAGGATGGGGCGGTTGAATTAAAAAGTGAACATTTGTCACTTCATGGTCAATTGTTAAATAATAGTGACGCTGATCCATGAAGTAACGGAACGTGCGTGCACCATCAGGCGAGTTATCGCATGAAGCATCGGGATAGAAAGGAATGCAAAGCATGAGTGAGAGGCAGGGTGCGACTCGCACGTGCCGAGTGCCGAGGGCGAGGCAGGCTAGTCAGCCCGTTGCATGCCCTGCGCGGGGGAAACGTGTCGTGCCGTTTGGCTGCAACGATCGAGATTCGCACACGCCGTTGCAGCGTGTGGTCCGCCGGATATCACGGAGCGGATTCGTGATTCGGTGCATCGACGGCACTACGCCGCCAACGTGCATCGACACTCAAACGCGGCTTTCGATCTGCATTTCGGCGCGACCATGAGCATCGGGCGAGGCTTTGGTCTGATCCAGTCGATATCCAAGCGTATACACGGCCGAGAGGCGCAAACCGTTCTCGATGCTCAGTTTCAACTTCTGCCGAATTCTGTAGATATGGGTATCGAGCGAACGCGATTCGGTTCCGAGCTCGCGCCCCCACGCCGTCGTTGCAAGAAGCTCGCGGGACATGATCTTGCCGAGGTTCTGAAACAGGCAGGCGACGAGCTGAAATTCCTTGGTCGTCAACTCGATCTTGCTGTCTCGAAGCCAGACCGCGCGTTCGACCGGATTCAGCATGTAATCGCCCGCGCGAATCGGCTCGTCGCGCTTGACGTTGCGCGCGACGCGGCGCAGCAGCGCATTGACCCGCGCCGCCAGCTCTTCCGCACGGAACGGCTTGCTCAGATAGTCGTCGGCGCCAGCCTCGAGTGCTCGCACCACATCGAGTTCCTGGACACGGCTGGTCAGAAACAGCACGCCATATTCGACGTCGGCGCGCGTGCGAATCCAGTTCAACACTTCGATACCCGTCATGCAGGGCAGATGCCAATCGAGCACGACCGCGTCGACGGATTCGGTTCGCAGGAACCGCAGTGCCTGCTCCCCGTTGACGACGACCTTGATCGTGTGACTGAAGGAGGCAAGCGCGCTTTGTACTTCCTCAGCTTGAATCGGATCGTCCTCCACCACCAATATGCGCATTCGTGCCCCCATGTATCGTGGCCAGCTTCTCGCCCGGCGCCCCGCCAGACACGCTTCCGTCATATAGCAAACGTTTGCGATTTGATGCATCCGGCGCGAACGGTGTGGAATATAAAGCAACACTAACGAAAGGAAATGTGACTTTTTGTGAAATTTGTCCGACGAATAGACGGGGCAAATAAAACCGGAAAAAATGACGACTTTTAGGGTAAGTTTTACCTCTGCGGGTATTTCGGCGCGGCCCTCGCCACCGTTACCTGAGCAACACCGTGGAACCCATATTCGACCCTATGGAGGGCCCGCAAGGTCGCGCTACGGCGTGACGTTTCGGCGGCCGGACGATCGAGCATGAAGGCCCGCCGGCCGCATCGTTCCCGAGTTGCAGCGTTCGGTTTGACGAACCGCCTCGGCGCCTCGTAAGCTCTTGCCCGCCATACCGGCGCCGTTACGCCACACGGCGCAGCTGATGCAATTAGGTACTTTCAAGGCCACCATGGAAATCAAATGGATCGAGGATTTCCTCGCGCTCGCGCAATACCAAAGCTTTTCCCGCGCGGCTGAATTTCGCAACGTCACGCAATCGGGCTTCAGCCGCCGCATCCAGTCTCTCGAGCAATGGATCGGCGCCGAACTGATCGACCGCAGCAGCTTTCCGCCGGTGCTGACGCCGGCGGGGCGCCTGTTTCGCGAAACGGCCGAGGACGTGCTCAGCCGCCTTTACGACACGCGCGCCATCATCCGCACGGAGCAGCGGATCGGCGGCAAGAGCCTGCAGATCGCCGCGGGCCATACGATCGCGCTGAGTTTCCTGCCGGCCTGGCTCAAGGCGCTTGCACCGCATTTCGGCGAAGTGCGGGCGCGCGTGATTCCGACCAATGTCCACGACTCGATCCTGATGCTCGTCAACGGCAACTGCGAGTTGATGTTCGCGTATCACCATCCCGAGCTTCCGCTCCATCTCGACCCCGCGAAGTACGAGCACCTGACCGTCGGCATCGACACGTTGATGCCGGCGTGCCGGCCGAACCGGCGATCGGCGCCCGCGTTCCGGCTTCCCGGCACGAAGCAGAATCCGCTGCCGCTGATTTCCTATACGGAAACCAGCTATTTCGGCCGGTGTCTCGCGCTGCTGCTCGGCCGTGCACCGGACGCGCCGGCCTTGCAGCTGCATTACGAATCCGACATGGCCGAGGTGCTGAAGAAGCTCGTGATGGAGGGCGAGGGCGTCGCATGGCTGCCCCGCAGCGCGATCGCCGCCGAACTGGCGGCCGGCGACCTCGTCCCGGCAGGCCCGGCGGTGTGGAACCTGGAAATCGAATTGCGCGTGTATCGCGACGTGTCCAATCGCAGCGAATTCCTCGACACGCTCTGGCAGCATCTGCGCGCGGAGCCTTCACGCCTCGGCTGAGCGGGTTTTCCCGCCTTATGCGGGGCTCGCATACCGCCATGTTGCACCCGCATCACGGTTTTTCCGGCCGTCCCTACCATTCGTTCCAACGGCAATGTGACGCGTGATCCGCGTCGCGCGGCCTTCTTCGCAGCGCTCGACGCGTTCCTGCGGCCGGGCGCCACTCAAGGACGAATGGACATGAAAAATCGCCTTACCTTAAGCATCGCAGTCGGCATGATCCTCGGTGTCGTCGCGGGCTATGCGTGTCACGCCAACATTGCGGACCCGGCCACGCTCAAGACGATCGCCGGCTATTTCTCGATCGTCACCGACATCTTTCTGCGCCTGATCAAGATGATCATCGCGCCGCTGGTATTCGTGACGCTCGTGTCCGGCCTCGCCGGCATGGACAGCGGCGAAGACGTCGGCCGCATCGGCCTGCGCTCGATCGGATGGTTCGTCTGCGCGTCGCTGATTTCGTTGAGCCTCGGCCTCGTCATGGCCAACGCGTTGCAGCCTGGCGCCGGCCTGAACCTCACGGAGAACGCGGGTGAGGTCAGCACCGGACTGAACACCGCCGCACTGAACGCCCGGGACGTGATCACGCATGCGTTCCCGACCAGCCTGCTCGACGCGATGGCGCGCAACGACATCCTGCAGATCCTGGTGTTCTCGGTCTTCCTCGGCATCGCGTTGAGTGCGCTGAAGCACGACAAGCGGGTCGGCGTCGTGATCCGGTCGATCGAGGGGATGGTGCCGGTGATGCTGCGCCTGACGAACTACGTGATGCGCGCGGCGCCGCTCGGCGTGTTCGGCGCGATCGCGTCGTCGGTCACGCTGCGCGGGCTCGACGTGATCTACACGTATGGGAAGCTGATCGGTGCGTTCTATCTCGGCCTGCTCGTCCTGTGGGCGATTCTGATCGGCGTCGGCTACGCGTTTCTCGGGCGGCGCGTCGGGAGCTTGCTGAAGGCCGTGCGCGAACCCGCGCTGATCGCGTTCTCGACGGCGAGCAGCGAGGCCGCCTATCCGCGCCTGACCGAGCAGCTCGAACGGTTCGGCGTCGACAAGAAGGTGGTGGGCTTCACGCTGCCGCTCGGTTACGCGTTCAACCTCGACGGATCGATGATGTATCAGGCGTTCGCCGCCATCTTCATCGCGCAGGCGTTCGGCGTGCACATGCCGCTGTCGGAGCAGGTGTTCATGTTGCTGGTGCTGATGTTGAGCAGCAAGGGGATGGCGAGCGTGCCGCGCGGCTCGGTGGTCGTGGTCGCGGCGGTCGCGCCGATGTTCCATCTGCCGGTGGCCGGCGTCGCGATGGTTCTCGCGATCGACCAGATCCTCGACATGGGCCGCACGATGACGAACGTGATCGGCAACAGCGTGGCGACGGCGGTGATCGCGAAGTGGGAGAGCCGGCGGTCCGCCAAATCGCCAGACGCCGTATTCGAGCAGCCGGAGCTGAACGCATGATGCACGCGGATATCGTGAATGCCCGGCGGAAATTCGGCGTCGTCGGCGGTCTCGGGCCGCTGGGGAGCGCCGACGTGTTCTTCAAGATGGTGAAGGCGACGCCTGCATCGTCCGACGAGGAGCATGCCGAAATGATTTTCGAGCAATATCCGTTCAAGGGCTCGGGGTCGGGCAGCGCGGCGACGATCGAACGCAAGCTGTACGTGTTCGACATGATTCGCGCGTTCGAGAGGCGCGGCGTGACGACGGTCGTGCTGCCGTGCTTTCTGAGCCACACGTTCATCGACGAGCTGAAGGCGAATACGCGCCTGCCGATCGTGGATATCGTCGAAGCCGTGCGCAGCCACGTGCGGCGCAAGTATCCCGACGCGACGCGCATCGGCGTGCTGGCGTCCGACTACGTGCGGGACAAGCGACTCTTCGACGCGTATTTCCCGTCGCCTCGGTTCGAAATCGTCCATCCGCGGGTGCACGACGGGATCGACCTCGTGACCGAAGCCATCTACGGCGCCGACGGCATCAAGCGCGGCAATCTTCGCGGCCGGCCGGTCGAGCTGCTGCGCCGCGCGTGCGCGGATCTTGCCGATCAGGGCGTGCAGGTCGTCGTCCCCGGCCTGACCGAGATCGCGCTGGTCGCGGATGAAATCGGCCCGCAGCGCGTGCCGCTCGTGGATTCGAACCTGGCGTATGCGCAGTACGCGGTGACCGGGCAGCCGGGGGTGCGCGCGGCGACGTTCAAGATCGGCGTGGTCGGCGGCGTCGGGCCGGCTGCGACGGTCGATTTCCTGGACAAGATCGTGCGCAATACGCCGGCGGCGCGCGATCAGGAGCACGTCAAGCTGCTGATCGAACAGAATCCGCAGATTCCCGATCGCACCGAGAACCTGGTGGGCACCGGCGCGGACCCGACGATCTCGTTGTACGCGACCTGCAAGAAGCTCGAGGAGGGCGATGCCGACGTCATCGCGATTCCGTGCAACACCGCGCATGCATTCGTCGAGCGGATGCAGCCGTACCTCGGCATTCCGATCGTCAACATGCTGACGGTCACGGTTGCTCACCTGCGCGACACGTATCCGGCGCTGAGGGAGGTCGGCGTGCTCGCGACGACCGGCACGATCGAAAGCGGTGTCTACGAGAAGGCGCTGGCGTCGCAAGGACTCCGGCAAGTCGCGCCGAAGCCCGCGTTGCAGGCGCGCGTGATGGAAGCGATTTACGGGAGGCAGGGCGTCAAGGCCGGCTTCACGACCGGGCAGTGCCAGGACGATATCGGCGCCGCCATCGAGGCGCTGATGGCCGAGGGCGTGCGCGTGATCGTGCTCGGCTGCACGGAATTGCCGATCCTGCTTCCGGGCGGTGAATATGTCGCGCGGAACGGGCATCGGGCAACGCTCGTCGACCCGACCGACGTGCTCGCCCGCACGTGCGTCGCCCATGCGACGGCGGGTGGCGGCTGAAGCGCATCGAGCCCGTGGCCGACGCCGACGGATCGTGTTGCCCCGCCCGCTCGTGGAAAACTGTATGAATATACAGTATAGTATCCGGCGAACTCGAGCGGCGCGGGCATCACCCGTGCGGCACGCGCGCCGCGCCTGCGGGCATCCGCCGCAGCGTTCCGGCACCGTGAATTCCGGCTAACTCCATTCAGACGGGCAGGCAAATTGTCATCCAGCAATCTGATCCGCATTCGCGGAGCACGTCAGCACAACCTCAAGAACCTCGATCTCGACCTGCGCACCGGCGAAATGACGGTCGTGACCGGCCCGTCGGGCTCAGGCAAGTCGAGCCTCGTGTTCGACACGCTGTATGCGGAAGGCCAGCGGCGCTACGTCGAGACGTTCAGCGCGTACGCGCGGCAATTCCTCGACCGGATGGACCGCCCGCAGGTCGAGCGTGTCGACGGCGTGCCGCCCGCGATCGCGATCGACCAGACCAACCCGGTCCGCAGTTCGCGCTCGACCGTCGGCACGATGACCGAGCTCAACGATCATCTGAAGCTGCTGTACGCGCGCGCGGCCGAACTGTTCGACCGCCAGACCGCGCGGCAGGTGCGGCATGACACGCCCGAGACGATCTACGCGGAACTCGTCGAGCGCACGCGCGGCGAGGATCCACGTGTCGTCGTCACGTTCCCGGTCGAGCTGCCGGAAAGCGCGTCCGAGGATGAAGTCGCGCAGTGGCTGTCCGCGAGCGGCTACACGCGCGTGCAGGCGCAGCGCGAAGTCGCGTCGCCCACGGGCCCGCGAAAGCTGCTCGACGTGGTGGCCGACCGTTTCCGCGTGCAACAGGCAGACAAGGTGCGCGTGGTCGAGGCGATCGAGGCGTCGCTGAAGCGCGGCGGCGGCCGCGCGAACGTCTACGTGCTCGCGCCTGAAGCGGAAAACGCACTTGCTGCAACTGTCGAGCCGCAGGTGTGGCGTTTCTCCACCGGGCTGCACGACCCCGACAGCGACCTGCGCTATGCGGAGCCGCAGGCGGCGCTGTTCTCGTTCAACTCGGCATACGGCGCATGCGAGACCTGTCGCGGCTTCGGCCGCGTGATCGGCGTCGATCTCGGCCTCGTGATCCCCGACGCGCGCAAGACGCTGCGCGGCGGCGCGATCAAGCCGATGCAGACGCCCGCATGGAAGGAATGCCAGGACGACCTGATGCGCTACGCGGCGAAGGCGGAGATCCGCCGCGATACGCCGTGGTCCGACCTGACCGACGCCGAGCGCGACTGGGTGATCAACGGCTCGCCGGACTGGAACGGCAAGTGGCAGAGCCAGTGGTATGGCGTGAAACGCTTCTTCGGCTATCTCGAATCGAAAGCGTACAAGATGCATATCCGCGTGCTGCTGTCGAAGTACCGCAGCTACACGCCGTGCGAGGTCTGCGGCGGCGCGCGCCTGAAGACCGAATCGCTGCAGTGGCGGCTCGGCTCGAAGGCCAATGCCGATACGGTGCTCGCGCCCTCGAATCGTTTCATGCCGCGCGGCGTCGACTGGACGCGCGCGCAGCTCGAGGCGCTGCCGGGCCTGACGGTGCATGACCTGATGCTGCTGCCGATCGAGCGCATTCGGCGTTTCTTCGACGAGATCACGCTGCCGAGCGCGCTGCTCGACGATGCCTTGAAGCTGCTGCTCGCCGAGGTGCGCACACGCCTCAAATACCTGTGCGATGTGGGGCTCGGCTACCTGACGCTCGACCGGCAGAGCCGCACGCTGTCGGGCGGCGAGGTGCAGCGGATCAACCTGACCACGGCGCTCGGCACGTCGCTGACCAAAACGCTGTTCGTGCTCGACGAGCCGAGCATCGGCCTGCACCCGCGCGACCTCACGCGGATCGTCGAGGCGATGCAGCGACTGCGCGACGCGGGCAATACGCTGGTGGTCGTCGAGCACGATCCGTCGGTGATGCTCGCGGCCGACCGGCTGATCGACATGGGCCCGGGCCCCGGCGAACGCGGCGGCACGATCGTCTACGACGGCACGCCGGGCGACATCCGTTCCGCGCACACGCTGACAGGCGAGTATCTCGGCGGCCGCAAGCACGTCGCGCATGCGTCGAACTGGGCGCGCCGCCCGGTGGACGCGAACACGCCGCGCATCGTGCTCGAAGGCGCGACCGAGCACAACCTGCGCGACGTGACGGTCGAGATTCCGCTGCAGCGGCTCGTGTGCGTGACGGGCGTGTCGGGTTCCGGCAAGTCGACGCTGCTGCAGGACGTGCTCTATCCGGCGATGGCGCGCCACCACGGCAAGGCGACCGAGTCGCCGGGCGCGTTCCGCAATCTCACGGGTGCCGACCAGGTCGGCGACGTCGTGTTCGTCGATCAATCGCCGATCGGCAAGACCACGCGTTCGAACCCGGCCAGCTACGTCGGCGCGTTCGACGAGATCCGCAAGCTGTTCGCGAAGGCGCCGCTCGCGCTGCAGCGCGGCTACGGCGCCGGCACGTTCAGCTTCAACTCGGGCGACGGCCGTTGCCCGACCTGCGGCGGCTCGGGCTTCGAGCACATCGAGATGCAGTTCCTGAGCGACGTCTATCTGCGCTGCCCGGATTGCGACGGCAGCCGCTACCGCGCCGAGATTCTCGAAGTGCGCATCGAGCGCGACGGCCGCGCGCTGAACATCGCCGACGTGCTCGATCTGACCGTCAGCGAAGCGGCGGCGTTCTTCGCGACCGATGCCGAGGTGCTGCGCGTGCTGCAGCCGATCGTCGACGTCGGCCTCGAATACGTGAAGCTCGGCCAGCCGGTGCCGACGCTGTCCGGCGGCGAAGCGCAGCGGCTGAAGCTGGCCGGTTTCCTCGCCGAATCGGCGGCCGCCGCGGGCGGGCGCCGGGTCGCGAGCGAGGAGGCGCGCATCGCGCGCGCGAAGCTGTTCATGTTCGACGAGCCAACCACCGGGCTGCACTTCGACGACATCGCGAAGCTGATGCAGGCGTTCGGCAAGCTGCTCGCGGCCGGCCATTCGCTGATCGTGATCGAGCACAACCTCGACGTGATCCGAGCGGCCGACTGGCTGATCGATCTCGGCCCGGAGGGCGGCGACGGCGGCGGCCTCGTGCTGTGCGCGGGCACGCCCGACGACGTGAAGGCATGCGCGCAATCGCATACCGGCGTCGCGCTGCTGCAGTACGACCGCGCGATGGACGGCGAAACCGCGCTCGCCGACGAAGGCGTGCCGCTGCAGGCCGTGCTGAACGCCGCCCGCGAGCGGCGCGCGATCGAGGGCGAGGACGTCGTGCGGATCGTCAACGCGCGCGAGCACAACCTGAAGGCGCTCGACGTCGACATCCCGCACGGCAAGTTCAACGTGATCACCGGCGTGTCGGGTTCGGGCAAGTCGACGCTCGCGTTCGACATCCTGTTCCACGAAGGCCAGCGCCGCTACCTCGAATCGCTGAACGCGTATGCGCGCTCGATCGTGCAGCCGGCCGGGCGGCCGGAAGTCGACGCCGTGTACGGCATTCCGCCGACGGTGGCGATCGAGCAGCGGCTGTCGCGCGGCGGCCGCAAGAGCACGGTCGCGACCACGTCCGAAGTCTGGCACTTCCTGCGGCTGCTGTACGTGAAGCTCGGCCTGCAGCATTGCATCCACGACGGCACGCCCGTCACGTCGCAAACCGTCGAATCGATCGCCGCGCAGCTGCTGCGCGACCATCGCGGCGAGCACGTCGGGCTGCTCGCGCCGCTCGTCGTCAACCGCAAGGGCGTGTATACCGATCTCGCGAAGTGGGCGAAGGCGCGCGGCAGCACGCATCTGCGCGTCGACGGCGAGTTCGTGACGGTCGATCCGTGGCCGAAGCTCGATCGCTTCCGCGAGCACACGATCGAATTGCCGGTGGCCGACATCGTCGTGTCGCCGGACGACGAGGCCGAGTTGCGGCGCGTGCTCGACGAGACGCTCGAGCTCGGCAAGGGCGTGATGCACCTGCTCGCGCCGCTCGACGGGCTGCACCACGCGATGCAGAACGATCGCTCGACCGCGCGCGTCGGCGAGATCAAGGTGCTGTCCGTCAAGCGCGCATGCCCGGTGTGCGGCACGAGCTACCCGGAACTTGATCCGCGGATGTTCTCGTACAACAGCAAGCACGGCTGGTGCACGACCTGCGTCGGCACGGGCGTGACGCTCACGCGCGAACAGCGCGCGGCGTATGACGACACGGTGCTCGCAGGGGACGATCGCGGCCGCGAGCAGACTTTGCCGTCGGACGAGCAGGAACCGGAAGGCGTCGGCAACGAGCCGTGCCCGGATTGCAGCGGCACGCGCCTGAATCCGTCCGCGCGCGCGGTCACGTTCGATGCGCATCCGATCGTCGAGGTCGCGCAGTGGACGGTGTCCGATACACGCCGCTGGATCGACGCGCTGAAACTGACGGGGCGCGACGCGCAGATCGCACGCGACATCGTCAGCGAGATCGGCAGCCGCCTCGCGTTTCTCGAGGAAGTCGGGCTCGGCTACCTGAGCCTCGATCGCGCGGCACCGAGCCTGTCGGGCGGCGAAGCGCAGCGCATCCGGCTCGCGGCGCAGCTCGGCAGCAACCTGCAGGGCGTGTGCTACGTGCTCGACGAGCCGACGATCGGCCTGCATCCGCGCGACAACCAGATCCTGCTGGATGCGCTGCGCAAGCTCGGCGACAAGGGCAACACGCTCGTCGTCGTCGAGCACGACGAGGACACGATTCGCCGCGCCGATCACATCATCGACGTGGGCCCCGGCGCCGGCAAGCGCGGCGGCACGCTGGTCGCCGAGGGCGCGGTCGCCGATCTGGCCGCGCAGCCGGATTCGGTGACGGGGCACCTGCTCGCGCATCCGATGACGCACCCGCTACAACCGCGCCGTGCGGTGAGCCTGCCGGGCAAGCAGGGCGCGTCGGCGGTGCCGGAGAGCTGGCTGACCGTGCACGGCGCGACGCTGCACAACCTGCGCGACGTCACCGTCGGCATTCCGCTCGCGCGGCTCGTCGCGGTGACGGGCGTCAGCGGTTCGGGCAAGTCGACGCTCGCGCGCGACGTGCTGATGACGAACCTGCTCGATGCGGTGGGCCGCTCGGTGCTGTCGTCGCCGGCCACGCGGCGCGCACGCAAGGCCGCGCAGCAGGATGCGCCGGCCGCGAACCGCCGCTCGAGCGTGCTCGCGCGCAGCGCGCCGCGGCCGTCGTTGAACGTCACGCATGCGTGGCAGGGCTGCGAGTCGCTGAGCGGCTGGGAACGGATCGACCGCGTGCTCGAGGTCGACCAGACGCCGATCGGCAAGACGCCGCGCTCGTGCCCGGCCACCTACATCGGCGTATGGGACACGATCCGCAAGCTGTTCGCCGATACGCTGGAAGCGCGCGCGCGCGGCTACACGGCGTCGCGTTTCTCGTTCAACACCGGCGACGGGCGCTGCCCGGCCTGCGAAGGGCAAGGCGTGCGCACGATCGGAATGAGCTTCCTGCCCGACGTGAAGGTGCCGTGCGACGTGTGCCACGGGCAGCGCTTCAACCCGGAGACGCTCGCGGTCACGTGGCGCGGCCGGAACATCGGCGACGTGCTGACGATGGAAATCGACGAAGCGGTGGAGTTCTTCGCGCCGATTTCGAACATCGCGCATCCGCTGCAGCTGATGAAGGACGTCGGCCTCGGCTACCTGACGCTCGGCCAGCCGTCGCCGACGCTGTCCGGCGGCGAGGCGCAGCGCATCAAGCTCGTCACCGAGCTCACGAAGGTGCGCGACGACATCACGCGGCGCGGCCAGAAGGCGCCGCACACGCTGTACGTGCTCGACGAGCCGACGGTCGGTCTGCACATGGCCGACGTCGCGAAGCTGATCCGCGTGCTGCACCGGCTGGTCGACGGCGGGCACAGCGTGGTCGTGATCGAGCACGACCTCGACGTGATCGCGGAAGCCGACTGGATCATCGATCTCGGTCCGGAAGGCGGCGTGGGTGGTGGCACGATCGTCGCGGCGGCGCCGCCGGAAGGGCTCGCGCAGGTGAGGGCGAGCCATACCGGGCAGGCACTCAAGCCCGTGCTGGCGCGAACGGCGACCGAAGACGCCGTAGCTGCGCGACAGGGAGAAGCGCGGGTCGGTTGAACGCGGTGCTTCATGTGAACGGCCCCGGTGTCCGCTCAGACACCGGGGCCGCTTTTACATGCATCCGTGCGGTCAGCCGCGCAATCTCATTCGCCCTTGACGCCGATCGTCTCGATGATGGTCTCCAGTTGCGGGCTCATCGGCAGGTTGAGACTCATGCCCGACGGAAGCGGGCGCAGGAACCAGCGCTTGTACTGTCGCGTGATCTCGCCGTCGACGGCCAACTCCTCGAACGTGCTTTTCACGACCTGCGCGAGCTGCGGATCGTCCTTGCGGAACATGATTCCGTACGGGTCATATGACAGGAAATCGCCAACCACGTCGTACTTGCCGCCCTTGCCCGCGTTCTCGGCTATCAGGCCGTACAGCAGCACGTCGTCCGTCGCGAACGCGTCGGCTTGACCGTTCGCGACGAGCGCGAAGCCCTGCGCATGGTCCGGCACCACCTGCAGCTGGATCCCGAGCCTGAACCGCGCGTCCAGGTCGCGCAGCGCCTTCTCGTTGGTCGTGCCGGCGGTCACCGCGACTTTTTTGCCCGCGAGATCGCGGAACGAGCGGATCGGCGAGCCTCGCTTCACCATCACCTTCGTGCCGGCCACGAAGATGATCGGCGAGAACGCCACGCGCTTCTGGCGCTCCAGGTTGCTCGTCGTGGAGCCGCATTCCAGATCGACCGTGCCGTTGACCACCGCGTCGATGCGGTTGTCGGACGTGACCGGCACCCAGCGGATCGTCAGGCTCTTGTTGACCGCATCCTCGATCGACGACACGAGCGCCTTGCAAAGCTCGATCGAATAACCGATCGGCTGGTTGCGCGCATTCAGGTACGAGAACGGGATCGACGCGTCGCGATAGCCGATCGCGATCGTGCCGCTGCTGCGCACCTTCGCGAGCGTGCCGGTCAGTTGGGCCGGCGCGAACGGCTCGACGCGCGGCGTCGTGGACGGCGCATCTTCCGCGTGCGCGGTGGCGCTCGCGGCAAGCAGGCCTGCGAGCGCGAGCGCACGCCAGAATCGCTGCATCTTCATCGCCGGGCCTCCGTCAGACATCCGCCGGATGCGCGATCGTCCCTTCCTGCTCCGCGTCGATGCGCGCCAGGTTGGCCTCGGCTTCCGCCTCCGACATGAGCTGGCCTTCCCACTTCGCAACCACGGCGCTGGCGATCGAGTTGCCAACCGCGTTGGTGGCCGAGCGGCCCATGTCGAGGAACGTGTCGACGCCGAGGATCAGCAGCAGCCCGGCCTCCGGAAGCCCGAACTGGTGCAGCGTGGCGGCGATCACGACCAGCGACGCGCGCGGCACGCCGGCCATCCCCTTCGACGTGAGCATCAGGACCAGCAGCATCGTGATCTGCGTGCCGAGCGATAGATGAATGTTGTACGCCTGCGCGATGAACAGTGCCGCGAAGGTGCAGTACATCATCGAGCCGTCGAGGTTGAACGAATAGCCCATCGGCATCACGAAGCTCGAAATTCTGCGCCGGACGCCGAACCGGTCGAGCGCGTCGAGGATCTTCGGATACGCGGCTTCCGAGCTGGCCGTCGCGAACGACAGCATGAACGCTTCCCTGATCAGCACCAGCAGCTTGAATACACGGCGGCCGAGGAACAGCAGACCCGCACAGACGAGCAAGGTCCAGAGCAGGAACAGGCTCACGTAGAAGTCGCCCATGAACACCGCGAACTTCAGCAACACCGACAGCCCGTTGACCGCGACCGTCGCGGCCATCGCGGCCAGCACCGCGAGCGGCGCGAGCTTCATCACGTAGCCGGTGATCTTGAGCATCACGTGCGACAGCTGGTCGATCGCGGCCACGAGGATCTTGCCGCGCTCGCCGAGCGCGGCGAGCGCCACGCCGAAGAACATCGAGAACACGACGATCTGCAGGATCTCGTTGTTGCTCATCGCCTCGGCGAACGACCTCGGCACCATGTGGCCGACGAAATCCTTGAGCGTGAACTTGGACGTCGCGAGATTCGCCGATGCGCCGATGTCCGGCAGCGGCAGGCCGAGGTTGTCGCCGGGCCGCAGCAGGTTCGCCATGAATAGCCCGAGCAGCAGCGAGATCAGCGACGCGGTGATGAACCAGCCGATGGATTTCGCGAACACGCGCCCGACCGATGCCGCGTCGCCCATGTGCGCGATGCCGACGACCAGCGTGGAGAAGACGAGCGGCCCGATCACCATCTTGATCAGGCGCAGGAACACGTCGGAGATGAGCGAGATGTATCCGGCGATCTCGGTGGTGGCCTTTTTGTCAGGAAAGCTCGTGAAGATCATGTAGCCGATCAGGATGCCTGCCACCATCGCGATCAGGATCCAGACGGCTGCAGCATTTTTTTTCTGCATCGTGAGCCTCCCATGCACCGGTTCCGCAACCGGCGATGGAAGGACAATACAGGACGCAAACGGCGATGAACAGTGCAACCGGGGGCGGGTTTGCGTTAGCACCGTGTCGCGACGAATTGGCCGGCGACGATTGCACCGGTGGCCCCCCGTGCCCGGGGCTGGCGCAACCCGATATCCGGTTTGTGCGGAGCAGCACATGGCTTCTCATGGGGCCACGAGGGCGCTTCCAGTAGTGGGGGCGGACTAGTCGTGTGCGCCGGGGTCCAGCAGGCTTGTGCTGAAATCGCACACCTGCGCCGCCAGCCGGACGATTTCGGCGGTCAGTGAATGAGTCCGCTCGGCGCGATGCAGCGCGACGTAGCGCACCGGCGGCAGCGCCGGCCGCGTACGCACGATCTCTAGCGCCTCGCACGCCACCAGATGCGCGACGCATGCCGTCGGCAGATAGCTGACACCCAGACCCGACAGCGTCAGGCCGATTTGCGCGATCAGGCTGTTGCTCGTCAGCACGCGTTGCATCGCGACGCCATGTTCCTGCAGAAAGCGCGTGTAAAGGTGCCCCGTGCCCGACAGGGTTCCTTGCAGGATCAGCGGAAACCGAGCGACGTCCGTCAACGAAATCGCCGTCTTGCGCGCCGGCATGAACCCGGCCGCGCACATCCACGCATTGTCGACTTCGCCGATCGCTGCCGCCGCGAACGATTCCGTCGCATGAATCTGCGGGACGACGATCAAGTCGATCGTGTCGGCCGCGAGACGTTCCCGCAGCACCGCGGTCAAGTCCACCTCCGCCTCCACGTGCACGCGCGGATAGGCGGCCTGGATCGCAGTGATCAGGCGCGGCAGCCAGGTCAACGCGGTCAGTTCGGTCACGCCGATCCGGACATACCGCACCAGCGCTTCCTTCGAACTCATCCGCTCGACGACGCGGTCGCGCTGCTGGAGCAGTTCCTTCGCGTGCTCGAACAGTTCTGCGCCCTTGTCGGTGAGTCGGGCGCTGCGATGCGCTCGATCGAACACCGTCAGGTCAAACGCGCGTTCGAGCTCCTGGATCCGTTTCGACACGGCCGATTGCGTCGTGTTGAGGCGCGTCGCCGCTGCCTCGAAGGAACCGAGTTGCACGATCCAGTACAGCGCTTCCATCTGTTTGAACGTGAGCATGACCTTGCGCCCGATAGATGAGAAAAAGCGATATTTTCGCATATCAAAAAATCGCTTTTTTTACCTATTTCGGCTGCTTAAGGTTCTTCCGTTGCGTTGTTCTGCCAACGCATCCGTCGGAAAGCGCGCCCCATCGCACCCAGCGTTCAATCGAACCCCTTCATTGTGGAGACAGCATGGACACCGTCATTGAATCCCCGCCCATCGTCGACGCGGCGCGCAAGCCGCGTATTGGTCTCGCCTGGCAGATCGTCATCGGGCTCGTCGTCGGCATCGCGACTGGGCTTGTGCTGAACCGGGTTCCGCAATTGCGCGACACGGCCGTGTCCGGCCTCCTTCAGCCGGCAGGCGACATCTTCATCAAGCTCGTGCGGATGATCGTCGTGCCGATCGTGTTCACGAGCATGGTGATCGGCATCGCGGGCGTCGGCGACGGCAAGTCGCTTGGCCGCATCGGCCTGAAGACGCTGCTCTATTTCGAGGTGGTCACGACGATCGCGATCGTACTCGGGCTCGTGATCGGCAACGTGCTGCAACCGGGCGTCGGCACCGACATGTCGCAACTGGGGCACACGGACATTTCCCGCTACCAGCAAGCCACGCAACAGGTGCAGCAGGCGCATCACGGACTGATGGCGCTGGTGCTCGGCATCATCCCGGACAACATCGTCGCGTCGATGGCGAAGGGCGACCTGCTGCCGGTGATCTTCTTTTCGCTGCTGTTCGGGCTCGGCCTGCAAACCGTGCCGGAAGAACACCGAAAGCCGGTGCTCGCGATGCTCAAGGGCGTCGCCGATGCGATGTTCAAGGTGACGAACATGGTGATGCTTTATGCGCCTGTCGGGGTGTGCGCGTTGATCGCTGTGACGGTCGCGAGCTTCGGCTTCGGGTCGCTGCTGCCGCTGGTGAAGCTGGTCGCCGTGACTTACTTCGCCATCCTGTTGTTCGCGTTCGTCGTGCTCGGCCTGACCGCGCGGTTGTTCGGGTTCCGCATCCTCACGCTGCTGCGCGTGATCAAGGACGAGCTGATCATCGCGTTCTCGACCTGCAGTTCGGCGACCGTGCTGCCGCAACTGATGAAGAAGATGGAGGACTATGGCGTGCCGAAGAGCATCACGACCTTCGTGGTGCCGACCGGCTATACATTCAACCTCGACGGCGCGTCGATCTATCTCGGCATCGGCACGCTGTTCGTCGCGCAACTGTACGGCGTGCATCTCGGCTGGCAGCAGCAGATCCTGCTGACGCTGACCATGGTTGTCACGTCGAAAGGCGCCGCGGGCGTGCCGGGCTTCATGTTCGTGATCATGCTCGCCACGCTCGCAAGCGCGGGGCTGCCCCTCGAAGGGCTGGCGTTCATTGCCGGCGTGGATCGGATCATGGACATGGGGCGTACCGCGCTGAATCTCGTCGGCAACGCGCTTGCGCCGCTCGTCATCGCGAAATGGGAAGGCCAGTACGACGCGGACAAGGGCCGCGCATACCTCGAATCGCTGCGCGGCTGAACGCCGCCATGCATTGCACAACATTCGGAAGCAAACAGGAGCATCGAAGATGAGCAGTCCCCGTGGGGCACTTTTTCCCGACGCGTTGATGAAGCAGGTCAAGACGCGCTTTCATCACGTCGATCACGATATCGACGGCCGCGCGCGGCTGTTTTTCGACAACGCGGGCGGATCGTTCCGGCTGAAGGCCGCAGTCGACGCGTACGCGCGGATCGACGCGCTGCCCGACTGCCCGGAGCGCATCCATGAGCGCGCGCTCGATCTCCAGGCGCTTCAGTCGCGCGGCGAGGACGACGTTCGCACCATCCTGAACGCGCGCGGCGGCACCGTGTACGCGTCGCTGACGGCGTCGGGCGCGATGTTCGACATGGTGCGCGCGATCATGGAGAACGTGCCGGGCACCAACGCGGTGACGACCGTGCTCGAGCATCCGTCGTCCTATGATGCGATGACGTATTACGCGCAACGCACCGGCAAGGCGCTGCGCATCGCGCCGAGCAATCCGGAGACCGGCGGCGTGGACGTCGATGCAATCGTGTCGCTGGTCGACGCCGACACCGCGCTGCTCAGCGTGATGTTCGCGTCGAACATCTCCGGCGCGAAATTTGACATCGAGACGATCGTTGCCCGTGCGAGGGAGAAGAAGCCGGACCTGTTCATCGTCGTCGACGCGGTCCAGCATGCGCCGCACGGCATTATCGACGTGCAGCGCACGCCGGTCGACGGCATCAACTTCGCGCCGTACAAGTTCTTCGGTTGTCGCGGCTCGGGCATCTCGTGGCTGTCGCCGCGCGCGGCCGCGTTGCCGCACCACCGGCTTGCCGCGAAGGAGACCGGCGTATGGGAACTCGGCAGTCCGGCGCCCGCGCAGTTCGCGGTCGTGACGTCGATCGTCGATTACGTGACCTGGATCGGCCGGTACTTCCGCGATTCGGACGATCGGCGCACGCTGTTCGTCGAGGGCATGCACCGGATCGAACTGCATGAGCGTGCGTTGCTGGCCGCGTTGCTCGACGGGTATGGCGGTCATTGCGGGTTGCGGTCGATCGACGGTGTCGAGGTCTACTGGGATCACGGCGACCTGACGACGCGCGACCTGATCGTCGGGATCGGCTTCGCGAACCTCGAACCGACGCGAGCGGTGCGGGCGTACGAGCAGCACGGCGTGATCGTCTACGAACGCGTCGCGTCGAGCCTGTATTCGGGACGGATGCTGAAGTCGTTCGGGCTCGATGGCGCGGTACGGATATCGCCGCTCCATTGTCATTCGCCGGACGATATCGCACGATTCCTGGCGATTACCGAAACGCTCGCGGCGGCCCGCTGATCGTCGGCGCGGACCGGATATTCCGGCCCGTGTCGCATCCGGCGCCGGAAAGCGCGCGTCGCGACAGGTTCGCGCTATGACCGGCAGAGCCAACCGAGTGCACATGAGGGCCGCTTGGCGCGCCGGGTGCCCGATGCGGCGCCGGAGAATCCGTTCGACGCGATGCAGAACATGAATGTGTGCTCGCGCGTTCCTGCCCAACTTCGAACCTGCGCCGTGTTGCATTGCAGATGCCAGGAAAAGAAGGAATCTTGAAGATCCGGGAAGAGGCGGAGATTCTGTTCTCGTGAGAGGAGCACCGCCCGGCGTCCAACATGGCACGACGGTCATCGGTCTTGACCGAGGCACACGTTGAAAATCACGACGTCGTTGAAGTGAAAGTCACGCGTGGATCGCCGTATGGAACGCATCCATCCGGGAAGTAGTCTCAGACCGTTGCAAGAATCAGGCGCGCGGGTGTCACACCGATGAGCAGTCCGTCATCGCGGTTCGAAAGATAGCGCTGGTTCAATTCCTCAGGTGTCCACGCATTGATGTGGTTGAATCCCAATGCACCCAACGTCTCGGTAATGACAGCCGGTTCAAAGAAGGTTTTCCACGGCTCGCCGCGCTCGGCGAATCGGGCCGTCAACTGCTCCATCGCAATACGCATGATCGACGGCAAGCTTGAAAGTGGCGTCACATATTCGAACAGGACCGCGCTGCCCTTGGCGCAACCGGCGATAAAGCGCAACGTCTCAAAGACTGCCGCCTCATCGAGATACATCGTCACGCCGAGCCAACTGAAAATGGCCGGTGCATCAGCATCGAAACCCGCACGCGCCAATCCCTCTGCAAGTCCGACGCGCTCGAAGTCAACCGGCACGAAATGAAGCGACGGCGGCACCGCTATGCCTGCCTCGCGCAGGCGGGCCTGCTTCCATGCCTGCGTCGCCGGCAAATCAACCTCGAAGATGCGAGCCGGTGTATCGGGATGCCGGAACGCGCTGGTATCGAGCCCCGCCCCGAGAACCACATGCTGGAGAATGCCGCGTTCGACAGCCTCGCTCCACACGTCGTCGGCAAGCCGGCTGCGGACGATCACGGAACTACGCATGCCCACCGACGCCGGATCGCGGAACCGGTCGATATTGTCACGCAGTACCTGTGCTTGGACGGCACCGAGGATAGTCAGCGCAAAGGGATCATCAAGCACCAACGGCCGATCGAGCAGTTGATGCGCGGCACGCTGCGTCGCCACCATCAACGCGCTCGGCTTGGGCCCGGCGTCGATTGGCGACATGTCACGGCCGACGATATGTGCCTTGTGCAGATAGGCCAATAGCGAATCGTCGAGGCCGACGCCAAGTTGCAGATCCGGTTCGCGCATCATGGCATCGCGCACACGTGCCTCCAGGACAGCATCGTCTCCGCAAAAGCTGTCTCGAAACAGTTGCTGCCAGCGCTTGACGATGGCCTGCACCGGCGCGGCACCGGCGTCGACTCCCGCTTCCATATTTGCCCTCAGTTTGACCACCAGCGCTGGCCATGCACGATTTTTCGCGGTGGCGAATTGGCGACGCCGCACCTCGTCGGCCTGTGCCGGGGTGAGGTACTTCGCGAACAGCGCGCAGCGTGCATGCGTGAAGGCCTCGTCGATCCATTCCAGCATCTCTATCGTAATGCCGACGATTTGCCTGGCGCGCGGCTCGCGGAGCTGCATCATCATCAGCTTGGTCGCGAGGTCCGGGTCATTACGGGTCATTCGGATCACGAGCCTGATCCAGCGCCAAGCCAGTGCCTGAGCCGCATCGCTTTCGGTCGGCAACGCCTCCTGCATGGCACCGCAGACCTCGTCGATCAGACCGGCCCATGCCGGATCCGACGGCGGCACCGTTTCCGGTCCGGATGCCAACAGCGTATCGAGTTCCTCGTCATCGAGATGCTTTTGGTACATGTTCATCAGCTCCAGAGCATTCATCCAATCGGTCGCCGCGATCTCGCTGCCCGCGAAGACCATGTCGACGATGTATTGCAAGTGACGGCCAAGGCGCTGCGCGCGCAGTGCCTGCGCATTCAGCTCCGTGATCTGACGTCGCAGAAGCTGCAGCGGAATGAGGGCCGGTTGACCGTCGAGGCTGGCCTTGATGTCCGGCAGCGAATATCCGAACCGCTTCAGGGCCTCGATGCGATGCAGACGGATCAGGTCGTCCTGCCCATACAGGCGCGCGCCTCCGTCGGTACGCTGCGACGGTGACAGCAGCCCGATTGCGTCGTAGTGGTGCAGGGCACGGACACTCAATCCCGCCTTCTTTGCCAGTTCGCCGATTTTTAGTCGCATTGCTTTCCCAGTCGTCTGTGCCAACCATAAAAGCTGACGTGGCGTCAGGTGCAAGCGAAATCGACGCGCTTGCGCGCCGGGGGCAGCCTGCCTGCGCCGAAACGTGCGGTGGTCGTCGATTGGGTAGTTTTGGCCGGCAAGCGACCGCTCGTCGGTCGCGATGCCATCAAGCCTCCGCTTGCTCTGCCATCTCAAGGGCTCCGTCGGCTTGGATGCCGAGATAGCGAGCCGGGCTTCAGTCCACAATGAAGAGCTTCGCACCCGTTCTGGTATAGGACTGATGTGGCTCCGCGTTGTCGCCTACCTGGTAGCTCATGCCCGCTGTCAAAACGAACTTCCGCCCATCCTCGAGTGTCGTTTCCAGTTCGCCTTCCATGCAGAAAAGAATATGTCCCTTTTTGCACCAATGATCTGCAAGGTAGCCGGGGGTGTATTCGACCATCCGCACGCGAATTTGATTCGGGTGATCACCGAAAAACCGTGTGCGCCAATAAGCCATACCGGTTTCGCCTTGGTGCTCCGTTTTTTCGACTGCCGCCCAGTTGATCGTGCCGAACGCAAATGCATCCATTTTCATTCTGTAGATTCCTATGCAGGTCCACTTTTTACGCGCAGGTCAATTTACCACGGTGCTCAGAATGCTTTTTCCGCACTCGAGCAGCTTGAGGCAAGAACAACGACTTTATTGATCATCTGATTTCCGACGATCGACGACGCCTGCATGCCACGCTTGGAGAGAGGCCCCTGGCGACGCCTTAGTGTCCATTCACGATCTCGATGATCGCTTCGATTTCTACGGACATTCCGTTTGGCAGAGAGCCCATCCCGACCGCCGACCTGGCGTGTCGGCCGCGATCACCTAGAACCTCGACCAACAGGTCTGAGCATCCATTAATGACCTTCGGGTGATCACAGAAATCGGGCTCGGCGTTTACCATTCCGAAGATCTTCAAAACTCCCTCCACGTGGTCAAGCGACCCCACCGCCTGCTGAATCGTCGATAAAAGCTGTAGACCAACTTGACGAGCGTCGGCGTAGCCACGATCGATACTATAATTCCGACCTAATTTTCCCCTGATAACTGAGCCAGAAGCATCACGTGGCCCCTGACCAGATAAATAAAGAATCTGGCCGGATCGACGCCAGCTCACGAAGTTGGCGATCGGGGAGGGAACTGGAGGCAGCACCAAACCTAAACTTCGAATGCGATCGGCAGTTGTCGTGGCGGTCATGGTTTTAGTACTCGGTTTGAACGCGAAAGGTAGAGCAGCTTCGCTTGTCATTTTGGCATGTCTGCCGGTGTTATATCCACGACGGTCTCCGCGTGAGTGAGGTGATCCTATTGATGAAACGTCCATTTGCGGGAACGTGGAGCCGATCGTGATCGAACCACGTGATGCCTCGAACGGTGGAATCCGCCGCCGATGTGAGCCATTCGACGCGTCTGGCTGCTTCGTTGGCGACCTGCCGTCGATCGAGTGTCATGAATCCGGCACGGGCGCACGTCGGCAGCTCAGTCGCAATTCCCGAGATGGCGTGCTCTGGTAGCCGATCTAGGGGCGAGCGTCGGCAGCGCGAACTGCTTGGCCCGGATCCCGTGCCGCGCGTTGACGTCCAATCTGCAAAAGCGCGATGCTCGCCAGAATCAGGACGATGGCCGCGACTTCCAGCATGCCAACGCGTTCACCGGCAGTTCAGCCGATCATCAACGCGACGGTCGGCGTCATGTAGGTCTAGCCCGATGCCGCACCAGAATCCGCTGATAGCACAAGAGCGGCATCGCCGTAGGACATCGTGGTCGTGATGAGGGGCCTTCATCTACATACCGCCCTCAATCGAAATACGGCTCCAGCACCTCCTCGATCCAGTCCATGAACGCCCGAACGCGCGGCGACAGATTGCGCCGATGCGCGACGACGAGCGACGCCGCGAGAGGTTCGGGACGCAGATCGGGCAGCACCTCGACCAGGGCGCCGCGTTCGATATGATTCGCGAGCGCCGAATACCCGGCCTGGATCAACCCGATGCCCGCGAGCCCGGCTGCGTGATAGGTCTGCACGTTGTTGACCTGCATCGCGCTCGGCAATGCAAGCGTGGCATAGCCGTCGCCGCTCGGATATTCCCACCCGGGGTGCCGCGCGCCGAGTGTCAGCGCGTAGTGGACCATCCGGTGTCCCTGACCGAGGAGATCATCGAGCGTTTGCGGCACGCCATACCGCGCCAGATAGCCGGGACTCGCCGCATTGATCATGCGCAGGCGGCCCAACGGCCGGGCAATCAACGTCTCGTCCACGATCGGCCCCAGACGGATCACGCAATCGAATCCTTCCTGGACGAGATCGACGCGCCGATCGGTGCTCGAAAGTTCCAGTTCCAGCTCCGGATGCATCGCCATCAGTTGTGGCAGCGCGGGAACCACGACGCTGCGCGCGAGCTCGGTGGGCATGTCGACACGCAATCGTCCGCGCAGCCGCGTGCCATTGCCGGAAAACATCGACTGCAGTTCCTGTACGTCGGCCAGCAGGTCCCGCGCGCGCGCGTAAAAGGCGCGTCCGTCCTCGGTCAACTGCACGCTGCGCGTCGTCCGATGCAGGAGCGCGACGCCCACGTCGCGCTCGAGCGCGCGGATCACCATCGACACCCGTCCTTTCTGGATGCCCAGGCTTTCGGCCGCGCGCGTGAAGCTCGTCATTTCGGCGACACGGGCGAAGATCAACAGCGCGTCGAGGTTTTGCATTGTTCTCCCCGGGAGTAACAGAACGTTCAATCGGCCGTCATTTATAACTCAATTTGAACTCAGTAAAGTGCCTTCCGATGTCGTCCCCCGACGACCACCTGAACGAAAGGGCACAGCGATGACACAGCACGTCTCTCCGGTTAAAACGATCGTCGTCTATCACTCCGGCTACGGGCATACCGAACGCATGGCGAGGGCTATCGCCGAGGGCGCCGGCGGCGTTCTCGTCGCAATCGACGTTGATGGCAACATCCCGCAGGACGCGTGGGACGCGCTTGCAGGGGCGGATGCCATCCTGTTCGGCTCACCGACCTACATGGGCGGTCCCAGCTGGCAGTTCAAGAAGTTCGCCGATGCGTCGTCGAAGGCCTGGTTCGAAGGCGCGTGGCGCAACAAGATCTTCGGCGGCTTCACCAACAGCGCAAGCATCAACGGCGACAAGCTCAATACGCTCGAATACTTCGTTTTGCTTGCGGGGCAGCACGGCGGCATCTGGGTGAGCATGGACATCAAGCCGGCGAACCTGAAGGCGTCGATGCGTGACGACCTGAATCGCATGGGCTCCTATATCGCGCCGATGGCGCAGACGCCGGCCGATGCGTCGCCCGATGAAATGTCGCCTGGGGATCTCGAGACGGCACGCCGCTATGGCGCACGGGTGGCAACGATCGCCGGACAATTCCGGGCAGGACACGCTCGCATCAGCTGAAATCTGGCGTGCGGGACGCCCCGGAACGGACGCCGCCGCACTTTTCCCGCCGACCTCGAAGGAAACGGCCATGAAATACAAGCAACTGGGCCGCACCGGCCTGTACGTCTCCGAGCTGTGTCTCGGCACGATGACGCTGGGCGGCAATGCCGATGCCGGCATGTGGGCCGCGATCGGCGCGGTCGGCCAGGACGACGCGACCCGACTGATCTCCCGTGCACTGGACGAGGGAATCAATTTCATCGATACCGCCGACATCTACTCCTTCGGCCAGTCAGAACGACTCGTCGGACAGGCGCTTCGGGACCTCGGCGTCGCACGCAGCGAGATCGTGCTGGCGACGAAGACCGCAGGCGTGATGGGCGCGAAACCCAACGATCAGGGCGCGTCGCGAGGCCACATCATGGATTCCGTGCAGCGAAGCCTGGAGCGGTTGCAGGTCGACCATATCGACCTTTACCAGATCCACGCGAACGATCCCGTGACACCGATCGAAGAGACGCTGCGGGCGCTCGACGATCTGACGCGTCAGGGGCTGGTCCGCCATGTCGGTGTCTCGAACTGGCGCGCCGGAAAGATCGGCAAGGCGCTCGGGCTCAGCGAAGCGCTCCATGCGACGCGCTTCGAGACGCTGCAGGCCTACTATTCGATCGCCGGACGCGACGTGGAGCGCGAACTGGTGCCGCTCGTGATCGAGGAGCAGATGGCGCTCCTCGTCTGGTCGCCGCTCGCCGGCGGGCTGCTGTCGGGCAAGTTCGGCCCCGGCGCGCCGACCGAAGCGGGTTCGCGGCGCAGCCATTTCGATTTTCCGCCGGTCGACCTCGAGCGCGCCTGGCCGTGCGTTGCAGCGATGCGCGCGATCGCGGACGCGCGAGGCGTGTCGGTCGCCCGGATCGCGCTCGCGTGGCTGCTCGCCAAGCCGCATGTCACGAGCATCATCATCGGCGCCAAACGCGTCGAACAGCTCGAAGACAATCTCGGTGCTGCCGATATCGTGCTGACCGGGGACGAGCTTGCGCAGCTCGATGCCGTGAGCGCATTGCCTCCCGACTATCCCGGCTGGATGATCGACCGTCAGGCGGCGGGCAGGGTGCCGCGGCCTTTCACGCGTGCGGTGTCGAAATAGGGCGGCCGACGGCGATCCTTGTCGTGCTCGACGGGATCGCCCGACGCTGAACGCCGCTCCGTACCGGGTATCCGCACGGCGATCGTCGCCGCAACCGCTAGAATTGCGGTTTTAGCCCGGAACACGTCCATGTCTTTTGCCTCGCTAGGCCTGATCGATCCCTTGCTGCGTAATCTGCAGGGCCTCAATTACCAGACACCCACGCCGGTGCAGGCCAAGGCGATTCCCGCGGTGCTCGGTGGCAAGGACGTCATGGCCGCGGCGCAGACCGGCACCGGCAAGACGGCGGGTTTCGCGCTGCCGCTGCTGCAGCGGCTGGTGCAGCACGGGCCGGCGGTGTCCAGCAACCGCGCGCGCGTTCTGGTGCTGGTGCCCACGCGCGAACTGGCCGAACAGGTGCTGCAGAGTTTCGTCGAGTACGGCAAGGGCCTCGACTTGCGGTTTCTGGCCGCCTATGGCGGCGTGAGCATCAACCCGCAGATGATGAAGTTGCGCAAGGGCGTGGATGTGCTCGTCGCCACGCCGGGCCGTCTGCTGGACCTCAATCGCCAGAACGCCGTGCAGTTCGATCAAGTCCAGACGCTGGTGCTGGATGAAGCCGACCGCATGCTGGATCTGGGCTTCGCGCGCGAACTCAACGCCGTCTTTGCCGCATTGCCGGTGCAGCGCCAGACGCTGCTGTTTTCCGCGACGTTTACCGACGACATCCGCGCGATGGCGGCGAGCATTCTGCGCAGTCCGGTCAATATCAGCGTCAGCCCGCCCAACGTCACCGCCAGCAAGATCAAGCAGTGGGTGGTGCCGGTGGACAAGCGGAACAAGCCCGACCTCTTCATGCACCTGGTGGCCGAGAACAACTGGGACCACGCGCTGGTGTTCGTCAAGACCCGCAATGGCGTGGATTACCTGGCGGCCATGCTGAATGATGCGGGTTATGCGGTCGACACGATCCACGGCGACAAGCCGCAACCCGCGCGCCTGCGTGCGCTCGAGCGCTTCAAGACGGGCGAAGTGCAGATGCTGGTCGCGACCGATGTGGCCGCGCGCGGGCTGGATATCGACGACCTGCCGCTGGTGATCAATGTCGATCTGCCGATCGTCGCGCAAGACTACGTGCACCGTATCGGCCGTACCGGTCGCGCGGGCGCAAGCGGTGTGGCGGTGTCGCTCGTGTGTGCCGATGAAGCACCACAACTGGCCGCGATCGAGGCGCTGATCCGGCAAACGCTGCGCCGTGAGGAAGAGCCGGGTTTCGAAGCCGAGCACCGCGTGCCGGAAACCAGCGCGACCGGGCAGATCATCAAGAAACCCAAAAAGCCGAAGAAGCCCAAGGTGCCGCAAGCGGGGGCGGGCGTCATGCCGGTGGCCGGCAAAAAGCCGCGACCGCAAGGCGGGGAAGGCAAACGCAAGCCCGCGGGGCAGCGCGCCGCGCTTGCGGGCAAGGGGGCAAGCCTGTCGAGCGGTAGCCCATTCAGCGTGCAAAAGCCGCGCGGCAAACCTGCGGGCAAGACGCCGGCGGGTTCGCGGAAGCCGGCAGGCAAGCCCGCGGGGGGGCGCGGGACGCGCTGACGCCGATCGGTGGGGCTGGCCAACGCCTGCATTGGGGCCGGTGTCGCCAAAACCACCCGTTCGCGTCGAAGTCGTGTGCCCATCCCTCCCGTAGCGCCCGCCGTTCGGCGGTCGCGCGCTCGGACAAGCACGACACAGGAAGTAGGCGGTGGCAAGCCCGACTTGGCCGCCTCTGATGACCAGGACATCGATGTCTGCCGGCATTCGCTTTCGTTCCATCTCCTGATTCGAGTTCCGGCGGTCACGCGGCACATTGAGTTTAAAGACGGCGGTCGGTGCATTGCACGACGTGACTACCTACGGCGCAATCACGTGCTCGAGGCCGGCCGCGCCGACCGGCGCCTCGGCCAACCACGGAATCAGAGCGGTACGCTGCGCCAGGTTGTCCGCCACGCGGCGCACGAACGGCACCTCTTCAGTGCCCCGCTGACACAAAATCGGATCGGCCGTGCCGCTCGCGAGTAGCGACTGGTTGATGACCCACGCGTACGGCGTGATGCCGGCGCGCGCGAGGTCGGCGCTCAGACGTTCGGCTTCATGAACGGGCGTCGCTTCCGGCAACGTGACGATGAGGATCCGGCTGTAATTCGGGTCGCGCAGGCGCGGCAGCAACTGACGAACCGACTCGGGCATGTCGCCCTGTGTGCGCATCACTTCGCGGTGATAGGCCTCGGCGGCATCGAGCAGCAGGATGGTGTGGCCGGTCGGTGCCGTGTCCAGCACCACGAAGCCGGACTTGCCTTGATCGACCGTGCGCGCGAACGCCCTGAAGACGGCGATTTCCTCGGTGCAGGGCGAGCGCAGATCTTCTTCGAGCATGGCCAGGCCGCCCGCATCGAGGTGCGATGCCGCTTTGGCCAGCACATCTTCGGTGTACTGCTGCACTTCCCGTGCCGGGTCGATGCGTGTCACGCTCAGGCGAGGCACGACGCCATCGACGGTGGCAGCGACATGCGAGGCGGGGTCGGTGGTCGAGAGGATCACGTGGTGTCCGCGCCTGGCCAGCGCGACGGCGATCGCAGCTGCAACCGTGGTCTTGCCTACACCGCCTTTGCCCATGGTCATGATTACGCCGTGGCCCGTGGCCGACAGTTCGTCGACGAGGCCGGCGAGGCCCGGCGGCAACGCGGTTTCGGGCATCTGGCGCTCGGTCGGCAAGCGCACGCGCTCGGGATGCGCCATGTCGCGCAGCGCATCCAGCCCTACCGTGCCGCGTGGTAGCAACGGAATGCGCGTCTGCGGCAAGACGGCCAGATCGCGCGGCATCGCGGCCAGCGCCTGTCGCGCGCGTTCGGCCATAGCGGTCGCGATGGCGTCGTCGTGCCGGTCCGTGGCAAAGAGGCCATTGATCGCGAGCACCTGGTTGCGAACGCCGAGTTCGGCCAGTTCATACCGCGTGCGATTCGCTTCGCGCAGCGCGGCGACTTCGGGCCGGCTCACCAGGACGACGGTCGTTTGCGCCGCACTCGACAGGCGTTCGACGGTCGCCGCGTACAGCGCTTTCTGCTTTTCGAGCCCGGCTAACGGCCCGAGGCAGGAGGCACCGCCCGTCGACGACGAGATGAATTCGTTCCACGCCGAAGGCAAGGTCAGGAGGCGCAGCGTGTGCCCCGTCGGCGCCGTATCGAAAATCACGTGATCGAAATCGGCCGTCGCGGCCGGGGCGCCGAGCAGTTTGGAGAATTCATCAAAGGCCGCAATCTCGACCGTGCAGGCGCCGGAAAACTGCTCTTCCATATTGCGGATCGCCGCCGCGGGCAAGACGGCGCGATAGGGGCCGACCATTCTGTCCCGGTAGGCCTGCGCGGCCGCTTCGGGGTCGATGTTCAACGCGAACAGGCCTGGCGCGCCGGGCACGGGCGTCGGCGACTGACTCAAGCCGACACCGAGTACCTCGTCGAGATTGGAGGCCGGGTCCGTGCTGACGATGAGCACGCGCTTGCCGGCATCGGCCATGGCGAGGCCGGTGGCACAGGAAAGCGAAGTCTTGCCGACGCCGCCTTTTCCGGTGAAAAAGAGATATCGGGTTTGCGTTTCAGGAAGGGACATGGTCGCTCTCTAGCAACAGCCTGAGCCCGGCGAGCGGCAGCTGCCGGCCTTGATGTGCGGTTTTTCCGCCGTGGACAGCGCGATGCCGAGTTTCTGCACAAGCTGCTGGCGTGACGGATACATGCCCGTCGATACGATGCGGCCATCGATCACGAGGATCGGCAGGCGTTCCATGCCGGCTTCCATTTCCTTGACCACCGCGGAGTTGGCGGCGAACGCTTGCGGTTCCTGGCCCAGGTTGTAGCGGGACACGGTGACGCCGTGTGCCTCGACCCATTTCAGGTCCGCGGCGAACTGCGCCAGCACGGGGTCCACATCCACACCGCACACACCCGTCGAGCAACACATCGCGGGATCGAACACTTCGAGTTTCTTCATGGCAGCGCCTCGGAACAATCGGGATTCAGCGGTTTCCACAAGCACGGATGCGTCTGTGGGCAAAGGTGCGTGAATTCGGGCAGATTGCGAATCGGCTCGGGAATCTGGGTCCGCTCGATCTGCGTGAAGCCGCGCCGCGCAAAGAAGGCGTGGGCGGCTTCGTCATTCGGAATAAGGTAAAGCGCGCGCAGCGATCGCGTTTGCGCTAGCGCAACGGAAGCGTCGATAAGACGGGTGCCCAGACCGGACGCGCGCAGTCGCGGGTGAACGGCGACCGAACGCAACAGGGCCGCGTCGCCGGCTTGTTCCAGTCCCGCCACCCCGACGATCCCGGCGTCGCGCACGGCGACGTGGAAGCCGTCGAGGCTCCGTGCCGTGAGGTCGCTCGCCGGAAGCCCGCAGGTATCCAGCAACGCGCGGATACGGTCGAAGTCCGTGGCGGTTGCCCGGCGAATGTCCTCAACCGGTGTACTCATTTCAATCCTCCGCTGCGTTCATGGCGTCGAAGCGTCTGCCGGGTGGTGATGCATCGCGCCCGGATCGTGCCCGGCCATCGCGTCGTGTCCGTGGTCGGACAGTTGGGCATCGAACCAGTCGTGCAGCGCGGCGACAAGACGAGGCTGCCCGCTGCGGTACACGATTTCGCCGCCGCGGCGCACGTCGTGATAGTCAATCGTCAGCTCGCCGCGTCGGGCCGCACGCAATACAGCGAGGCCCGGCATGTCGTTGCCGTGGATCTGCTCAGGCGCGCCGAAGTCTCCGGCCGAGAAGCGACGGGCGATCGCGGCGAGATGCGCGCGGATCAGCGTGACCTGCCGCGCGTCCGGACGCTTCGTGACGACCCGCTGGATGCCGCCATCGGCCGTCTTCGTGAAGATGTGGGTGGTGGCCGCGAGCGAGAACGGCATCACGTCAGCGCCGTATTGTGCGACCTCCTTCTGGCGTGCGGTGGCGTCGGCAAGGTTGAACGGCGAAACAACCGCCATGCCGAGCAGGACCAGAATGGATGCAGCGACGACTGTTGCTGAATGGCGTTTCATGGAATATTTCACCTGGAATCGTGCCGGCGCCTGGCGCCAGCATCCTGCTCGCTGTCGAGTGCAATCATACGGCGGGCACTTGGTGGGGGCCAGTGCGGTGTCGTGACGTTGTGCACAGGTGGCGGGCAAGGAATCGCGCTGGCACTGGAGACCGCGTGATTGCCGGGTAGCGGCTGCGCCGGAGAACCACACTCCCGATGTGGCGATCATCGATCAGCGGAGCAAATTCGGCGATCGCGAAGCCAAAATGAGTCCCGATCGCCGTTCCCGAGCGTCGGACCTGCGTAGGGAAACGCTCGGCATGCAGGCGGGCGACTCATCTGCAACGTGCGATTCCGGAGGCCTTCGTCCCCGATTGATGTCCTGGTAACGAACGGCGTATCGACGTTGAGCCATTGACGAGGTCGGCGAGCGTGAGGCCGCCGCACATCTCATGCAGACGCTAGATCGGCGCCGCCATGATCGGTTGATCCGGGTCGGCAGCGCCCGGTCGCTTTCGACCGCGGCTGGTCACGTTAGACTATTCCCACGCAGCCTGCCGTATCGTATGTGATCCGAATCATTAGTCAAACGAATAAAGAGCGAGAAGGATGATCAGTGAAAGAAGAGTTCCCGCATCCCGAAGGTGTGATGCGCTTCGGCCGCCATCAGCACCATGAGCACCAGCAGGCACAGCGGCGGGATCAGGATCGCGTACACCAGCGCCAGCCGCTCCCACATCATGTGCATGAAGATCGATACGATCAGCCCGGCCTTGGCGATCATCAGCACGACGATCAGCACCCAACGCATCAGGCCCTGCACGTGGAAATAATCCACCAGATACGACAAAGTGCTCAGGACGAACAGCAGGCCCCAGATCTTCAGGTAGATGCCGATCGGATGCTGCTGGCCGTGCGCGGCGTCAGGTCGATCGGCGGGATCGGAGTGGTCCATGGCCTGCCTCACCACAAATAGAACAGCGCGAAGATGAACACCCACACCAGGTCGACGAAGTGCCAGTACAGGCCGGCGATCTCGACGATCTGGAAGTTGCCGTGCTCGGCGAACCCCGGCTGCAGGATCTTGCGAGCGATCAGCAGCAGGTAGATCACGCCGCAGGTCACGTGAAAGCCGTGGAACCCGGTGATCATGAAGAAGCACGCGCCGAATTGCGTGGCGCCGAGCGGGTTGCCCCACGGGCGAATGCCTTCATGGACGATCAGTTTGGTCCATTCGAAGGCCTGCATCGACACGAAGGTCACGCCGAGCAGCGCGGTCGCCAGCAACAGCGCGGCGGCGCGCCGTGCATTGCGCCGGTAGCCGAAATTGACGGCCATCGCCATGGTGCCGCTGCTGGTGATCAGCGTGAACGTCATGATGGCGATCAGCAGCAACGGCACGTCGACGCCCGCCACGGTGAGCCCGAACACCTTCGACGTGTCGGGCCAGGGCGCAGTGGTCGACATGCGCATCGTCATGTAGCCGATCAGGAAGCTGCTGAAGACGAAGGTGTCCGACAGCAGGAAGATCCACATCATCGCCTTGCCCCACGGCACCTTGAAGGCTTCGCGGTCGGCCGACCAGTCCGTGACGATGCCGCGCCAGCCGTCAGGCCCGGCGTCGGCGGGCGGGGTGGCAGCGGATTCCGGCGGGAGCGCGGGCGAGGTCATGGTGCGGCTCCATACAGCGGCCCGCAGATGGCGGCGACAACTGCGGGGGTGAGCCACCACATCGCCGCCAGCAGCACGAGCCAGACCGCCAGCAGGAAATGCCAGTAGAGGGCGCACAGCGAAATGGCGCGTTGAGCGCGGAACGGGTCCACATGCCGGCGTTGCGCGATCGTCACGGCCCAGGCCGCCAGCCCGCCGAGCACGTGCAATCCGTGCAGGCCGGTGAGCAGGTAGAGGAAGCTGTTGGAAGGATTCGCGATGACGGTCTGCCCGGCTGCGGACAGCATGCGCCACGCGGTCAGTTGCCCGATCACGAACACGGCGGCCAGCACGCCGCCGCACACCAGCCACGCCACGCGGTGCACGGTCAGCCGTCGGGCACGCTGCATGGCAACGCTTGCCAGCGCGAGTGCGCCGGTGTTCCACCACAGCAGCGCCGGATGCGGGATCGGCTGCCAGTCGGGCTCGCGCATGCGCATGCCGTATGCGAGCAGCAACAGTGAAAACAGTGCCGTCGCCACGGCCATGAACACGATCAGGCCGACGCGACTCGCATTCGGCAAGGCGGGCCGCGGCGTGTCGCGAACAAAGGTGCGCGGTAGCGTGGTCATTTGCGTGCCTCGCCGGATTGAAGCGACGGGCTGGCCGGCTCCGGTTCGGGGGCAGTCGCGGGCGGCTGGTTTTGCGGAACGAAGTCTTCCGCTTGTCCCGGCGGACTGTATTCGTACGCCCAACGATAGACGACGGGCTGTGCGGCGCCCCAGTTGCCGTGCACCGGCGGCGTTTGCGGCGTCTGCCATTCCAGCGTGGTGGCGCGCCAGGGGTTGCCGTCGGCGCGCTTGCCGCGCACGAGGCTCCAGGCCAGGTTGTACAGGAACAGCAACTGCGCCACCGCCACGATCAGCGCGACGACGGTGATGAACGTGTTGAGCGTCTGCGCCGAGTGCGGAATGAAGCTGTAGCCCTCGTACGCGTAATACCGCCGCGGCATGCCGAGGATGCCGAGATAGTGCATCGGGAAGTAGATCGCGTAGGTGCCGACGAAGGTGGCCCAGAAGTGCGCGCGCCCGAGCGTGTCGTCGAGCATGCGGCCCGTCACCTTCGGATACCAGTGGTAGATGCCGCCGAACACCACCAGGATCGGCGACACGGCCATCACCATATGGAAGTGCGCCACCACGAAGTACGTGTTCGACAGCGGAATGTCCACGCTCACGTTGCCGAGATAGAGCCCGGTCAGCCCGCCCAGCACGAAGGTGCTGATGAAGCCGATGGCAAACAGCATCGGCACGGTCAGGTGGATATCGCCACGCCACAGCGTCAGCACCCAGTTGTAGACCTTGAGCGCGGTCGGGATCGCGATGATGAGCGTGGTGGTCGCGAAGAAGAAGCCGAAGTACGGATCCATGCCGGCGATGAACATGTGGTGCGCCCAGACCACGAAGCTCAGTGCGCCGATGACGACGATGGCCCACACCATCATCCGGTAGCCGAAGATGCTCTTGCGCGCGTGCGTGCTGATGAGGTCCGACGCGATGCCGAAGGCGGGCAGCGCGACGATGTAGACCTCCGGATGTCCGAAGAACCAGAACAGGTGCTGGAACAGCAGCGGGCTGCCTCCGGCATGCTTGAGCGATTGCCCCATCGATACCACGGCCGGTATGAAGAAACTGGTGCCGAGTGTTCGATCGAGCAGCATCATCACCGCCGACACGAACAGCGCCGGAAACGCCAGCAGTGCCATGATGGTCGCGATGAAGATGCCCCACACGGTGAGCGGCATGCGCATGAGCGTCATGCCGCGGGTGCGCGCCTGCAGCGTCGTGGTCACGTAATTCAGACCGCCCATGGTTGCCGCGACGATGAAGATCGCGAGCGACACGAGCATCAGCACGATGCCCCATTCGACGCCCGGCGTGCCGGGCAGGATGGCCTGGGGCGGATACAACGTCCAGCCCGCGCCGGTCGGCCCGCCCGGCACGAAGAAGCTCGCCACCAGCACCAGCACGGCCAGCAGGTAGACCCAGTAGCTCAGCATGTTCAGAAATGGGAACACCATGTCGCGCGCGCCCAGCATCAGCGGGATCAGATAGTTCCCGAAGCCACCCAGGAACAGCGCGGTCAGCAGGTAGATCACCATGATCATCCCGTGCATGGTGACGAACTGGTAATAGTGGTTGGCGTCGATGAAGCTGAACTTGCCGGGAAAGCCGAGTTGCAACCGCATCAGGTCCGACAGGACGAGGCCGACCAGGCCGATGGCGATGGCCGTCAGCGAATACTGCACGGCGATGACCTTGTGGTCCTGGCTCCAGACATAGCGAGTCCAGAAGCTTTTCGGGCCGTGGTCGTTGTGCGCGTAGGGCATTGCGTCTGCTCCGCTAGGGCTGGCGGTTGGCCGCGGTGCTGGCAGCCGGGCCGCCTTGCGATTCGATGTAGGTCACGAGCGCGGTCAGCTCCTGCTCACTGAGGTCGAAATGCGGCATGATCGGTGCATATCCCTTCACGATGCGGGCCGTCGGGTTGCGGATGAATGCGCGCAAATAGGCTTCGTCCACCTTCGCGGTACTGCCGTCGGCCATCGTTTCGGTCTTGCCGTACAGGCCCTTCCAGGTCGGGCCCACGCGCGGACTGCCGTCCACCGTATGGCACGCGAAACAGCCCTTGGCTGCCGCGAGCGCCTTGCCCTGGTCGGCAAGCGCCTGGGCGCTGCCGCCCGCCGTGGCGGCAGCGGCCCGCACGACGGCCTGCTGCCGCTGCGCGAAAGTGGTCTGCTGCGCCAGCCATCGAGAGAACGATGCTTCGTCCTCCACCACCACCACGCCGCGCATGTTCGAGTGCCCGATGCCGCACAGCTGCGCGCACAGGATGTCGTAGCGTCCCGCCTTGGTCGGCGTGAACCAGAAGGTCGTCACCATGCCGGGCACCATGTTCATGCGCGCACGGAACGGCGGCACGTAAAAGTCGTGCAGCACGTCGAGCGACCGCGTCAGGACCTGGACCGGCCGGTTCAGCGGCAGGTGGACCTCGGGCGTCTCGATCAGGTAGTTGTCGCGGCCGTTGGGGTCGGCGGGATTCAGGCCGAACGGGTTGTCGTTGCTGACGTAGCGCACGTCCGTCGTGCCCAGCTTGCCGCCGGGGCCGGGGAAGCGGAAGCGCCATTGCCATTGCCGGCCGAGCACCTCCATCTGCAGCACGTTGCGTGGCGGCCGGATATAGTCCGCATAGACGAAGAGACCGGGCGCCAGCAACGCCGCGACGCCGATGGCGGTCAGGCCGATCAGCCACCATTCCAGCCGCCGATTGTGCGGCTCGTAGGCCGCACGATGTCCGCTGCGGTGGCGGTAGCGCATCAGCGCGATCGCGATGAACAGGTTGATCGCGATGAAGAATGCGCCGGTGATGACGAGCGTGATCGTCAGCATGTCGTCCATGCGCACCCAGTTCGACGCGATCGGCGTGATCCACCAGGGACTGGCAAAGTGAAACCCCACCGCCACTGCGATGATCACGATCAGGGCAATCGCAAGCGCCATGGGCCGCCTCGCCGCGCGTCACACGCCGGAGCCGCCAACCCGCGCTCCAGGCATCGTCGTGCCGCCTTGCCGGATTTCGTATTACATTTTGCCGGCAGTCCACCAAGACCGATTCGCCAAGTGTCGTCGGCGGCTCTAAAGAAAAGGTAGTTCGCTCCTTTGCATCGTGCAAGACAGCGCAAGGGGAGAAGCACGCTCCCATACCCCTATGCATCGCACAACTGATGGTGTCGCCTGCCCTCGACGACGAGCAAGACGGCCGCTTTCGGCGTGGGTTGTCGAGGCAGCCGTCTCGCGGTGCGAAGAAACGGCGCGCGTGTCAGTGCATCGCGTTCTGTTTGCGCCGTTCGAGCATGCCGTAGACGACGGCGGTGACCACACCGAACAGCAGGTTGGCCAACAACGGTCCCGATCCGCGCTCCGAGATGAACCAGGGGAACACGGCGGTCATCACGTAGAAGTTCCATACGTACGCGACGATCCCGAACGCCAGCCCGATGACAGCCTCCATGCCGACGCTCGAATCGAAGCGGAACGGGGCCATGATCGCGGCGAGGATCATCCCCATGATGGCGCCGAGCACGTAGTGCAACAGCAGTGCCATTCCGACGATGCTGAAGCTGAACATCGACATTTGTTCCAGCGCGCTGCGGCCCATCACCATCGCCGCGATCTTGTGGGTCGGCTGCCACGGACTTTCATCGAGCACCATGGTCGACCAGAAGAATTCGAGCACGATCACCAGGGCGCCACCCGCAAGACCGGCTACGGCAGCGGCGAGCCAGTCCGGCATGCGCCGTTGCCAATGGTGCGATTGAATGTGCAGTTCCATAGAACCTCCTTGCTGAAAGAGCAACCTCAGCACTCAGGCAGGCCGGTTTTGGGGTGTCAGGGGAAAACCGGTGACGTAGGCTCGCCGCCCTCCAGTTCCGCCTTCGGAAAATGTCGGGCGATCATCTGCTCGATTTCCTGCTCTCGCAATGCCGGCACGTCGGCCATGATCAGAATCTGGCCTTCCTTGATCGCTTCGCGAAATCGTTCGAGTCGCGCGTTAGGCTCGGCTATGCCGATCATCCCGGCCGTCCACGCGCCGAAGCCCGCGCCGACCACCGTCAACGCGACGACGGCGCCACCCGCGATCACGAGTTCGGCAGGCGGGAATACAAGCGCGATGAGACCGATGAGCGCGCCCGTCGCGCCGCCAAGTGCCACACCACGCTCGAGCGCGTGCACGACATCGCTGCTTTGCAGCAAAGACGCTTCGGGCAATTCTTCAAGGGTGACGCTGTGATCGGCGAGGACGTGGATATGGCGCCAGATGATGCGCGCGCGGAGCAGGTCGTCCACGATCGCCTTCGCCATCTGCGTGTCGGGTGCGAGGAAATAGAGGCGCCTCATGTCGGCCCCCTTTTTTCAGTCTGGAGTACGTTCTATTTTATGTCAGCATCGCCAACGTGGTACCTCCGTGCGCGTACGGGGTTACACGTGATCATGCTTCAAGGGGCGAAGAACTCACCGGCGAAATTCCACACCGAACCCTTTTTCTCGAACCTTTCGCGCGCCGGCTCGTTGCTGCCCGAGGTTCTTCACGAACACGTCGGCATCGGCGAGCAGCCTGTGCGCGACGTCGAGCGTGATGCTTTCCTTGGAGCGGTTGGTCCATACGAAGTGGGACGCGAGCCCCGACGCGCGTTCGTCGTAGCCTCGCGTGAAATCTCCGACGCACGGCAGTTCGACCGTGATCAAGCGCGCGCCGAAATCCACGAGCTGGCGCTTGCAGAGCGGCGCGTCGATCAGGCACGCGGTGCGACAGACGCACCGACGATGCCATGCCGCCGCAGCGACTCCGCGACGAAGCCCGACGCCTTCATCTCCTCGACGAACTCGCCGAGCAGCGCGGCGGCCGCTTCGCCGCGGCTCTTCGGCACGCCCATCGCCTGGCGGATCACCATGAAGTGCTCGTCGAGCAGGCGCAGCCCCGTCGTCTTCGCCGCGTCGGCTTCGAGCTGCTGCTTCACGCCTGCCGCGACTTCGAGCTGCTGCTCGACGAACGTCGACACGACGGCCTGCGACGTCGGTGCGCGTACGATCTGCGCGGCCTTCAGTTCGCGCGTGAGGAACAGGTCGTACGCGCTGCCCTTGCCGACGGCCACGCGGTTGTGCGGCTGGTCGACGTCCGCATTGCCACGGATCGGCGAATCGTCGCGCACCAGATAGAAGCCTTCGATCAGCACATATGGTTCGGTGAACGCGACCGTTTCGCCACGCAGCGGATCGACCGCGAAAAAGCCGAAATCGGCGCGTTCTTCGGTCAGCGCCTGCACCGACTTGCCGGCAGCGTCGAACACGACGAGTTCGAGTTCGGCCGACAGCCGCTCGGCAAATGCGCGCGCGAGGTCGATCGATACGCCGAACGGCTCGCCCGTGGCCGGGTCGCGGTTCGCGAGGATCGGATTGCCCAGATTGATCGACGCGCGCAGCTTGCCGGTCGGGGTGAATGCGGAACGGACGGAAGGATCGATGGTCATGAAAGGCTCGTAAGGAATCGGATGTGCCGGAACGGCGAACGGTCGGGGCACCGAAGCAGCGTCATGCGTGACGGATCGGTTGGCGCGTTGCGGCGACTGCTTCGCCGCGATTACTTCACGGCGACTTCCGTATGCACGACTTGCGGCGGACTCTTGAAGAACGGCCCGGCCAGTTGCCGCCACGCCTGGAAGTCGTCCGATTGCCGGAAATGCACCATGTGATCGTCGACGGTCTCCCATTTGACGACGAGCAGATAGCCGCCGCTGCGCTCGATCACGCGGTGCAGTTCGGTGCCGCCGCAGCCGCGCGCGCGGGCGAACAGCGGCAGTGCCTGGCGAACCGCCGCTTCGAATTGCTCGGCTTGCGACGGATCGATTTCGAGCGATGCCATTTCCAGAATCATGAATGCTCCATGCGGGATGAATGATGCGACGGGGCGCGCCATGATCGACGCGTCCCGCAACGATACCGGAAGTCCGCATCACGTGTTCCGGATGACCGGTCCTCGCGCGGCAGACCGTGCGGCGGGTTCCGCTGATCGGCGCATGCGAATCAGCGTTTTCCCCAATACGGAATAACGCGACACGCGCCGATGTCACAGAGGTGGTGAAGATAAACAATCCGAGGACAGCCATGACGACATCCGCGATAACCGGAACGAATGATGCACCACCCGAAACGATCGTCGAAGCCGTATCCGACGACCCCGTCGTTGCCCCGACGATCCTGCTGGTCGACGATGAACCGAGCGTGCTGTCCGCGCTCAAGCGCGTGTTGCGGCCCGCGCGCTACGACATCCTGACCGCCGAAAGCGGAGAGGCCGCGCTCGACATCCTGACGTCGACCGAAGTCGACCTGATCGTGTCGGACATGCGCATGCCGAACCTGAGCGGCGCGGCGTTTCTCGCCCGCGCCCGGTCGCTGCACCCGGACACGATGCGCATTCTGCTGACCGGCTATTCCGACATCGCGTCGATCGTGGAGGCCGTCAACGAAGGCGGCGTGTATCGCTACCTGAACAAGCCGTGGGACGATCACGACCTGCTGATGACCATCGAGCAGGCGCTCGAGCAGCGGCGCCTGCGACGCGAGGCCGCGCGGCTGGCCGCGCTGACCGAAGCGCAGAACGAGACGCTGCGGCGCTTCAATACGGAACTCGAAACGCAGGTTCGCGCGCGCACCGAGGAACTCGGGCAAACCGTGATGTTTCTCGAAGCGGCGCAGCACGACCTGAAAAGCAGTTTCACCGCGATGGTGCAGGTCTGCGCGAGCATGATCGAGATGCGCTGCGGATCGGCGAGCGGGCATGCGATGCGCGTCGGCGAGATCGCGCGCCGTCTCGCGCTGTCGGCGGGGATGAGCAGCCTGCACGCGCAGGACGTGTATTTCGCCGGGCTGCTGCATGGTATCGGCAAGCTGTCGTTGCCCGACGAGCTGTTGCACAAGTCGCTCGTGAAGATGACCACGGACGAACACAGCCTGTTCCAGCAGCACCCGCTGCGTGCGCAGATGGTGCTCACGCCGGTCGCACAATTGCACAAGGTCGCGTCGATCGTGCTGCACCAGTACGAGCGATTCAACGGACGCGGCACACCGGACGGGCTCGCGGGCGACGCGATTCCGCTCGGTTCGCGCATCGTCGCGATCGCGCGCGATTTCGAAGGGTTGCGCAATGGCGAGATCGGCTTGCCGCATTCGGTCGAGCAGGCGATCGACGTGCTGCACTCTCAGGCCGGCGTGCGTTACGACCCGCTGCTCGTCGCGCGCTTCATCGACCTGATGCGGGATCCGGCGAGCCTGCGCATCGCGGCGTCCGTCGCGGAGATCCGGTCCGAGCAGCTGCGCGAGGGAATGCAGCTCGCCGACGATCTGCGCACGCATCGCGGGGTGCTGTTGATGACGAAGGGCAGCGTGATGTCGGCGCACCAGATCGAGCTCGTCCGCCGTTTCGAGGCACGCGAGGGCACGACGTTCGACATTCTCGTGATGACCGGCGCCGCTGCGTCGACACAGGCACCGGCCGGCACGCCACCTGCCTGACGTTGCGCGGGACGGCTCGGCCGCGGCGCGCGATCGGCCGCGCGTCGCGGCAACGCGTTCGATTCGACCGGGGCGCTCGATCATGCATGGCACCTACAACCTGCTGCTTGTTCTGCTGTCGCTCGTCATCGCGACGCTGGCCTCCTATACGGCGCTCGATCTGGCCGCATTCATTTCGCTGCTCGACAACCCGACGCTCAAGCGCGCGTGGCTGGCCGGCGGCGCGGCCGCGATGGGCACGGGAATCTGGTCGATGCATTTCGTCGGCATGCTGGCGCTGTCGCTGCCGATCCCGCTCGGCTATGCGCTGCCGGATACCGGCGCATCGCTGGCGATCGCGGTGCTCGTGTCGTATTTCGCGCTGAACGTCGTCACGCGCGCGCGGTTGAGCCGCCGGCGCCTGCTGGCGGGCGGCATGCTGATGGGCGGCGGAATCGTCGGGATGCATTACACCGGCATGGCCGCGATGCGCATGGCGCCGGGCATTCGCTACGATCCGGCGCTGTTCGCGGCGTCGATCGGCGTTGCGGTGATCGCATCGACCGTCGCGCTCTGGATGGCCCAGGCGTTGCGCGCGCAACAGGCACGCCATGCGACGGCGCAACGCATCGGCGCCGCACTGATCATGGGCATCGCGATCACGGGCATGCACTACACCGCGATGGCGGCCGCGCATTTCGCGCCGGATGCGCGCTGCGGCGCCGCGAACGGCATCGATGCACCGTGGCTCGCGACGACCATCGCGCTGTTCACGATGGCGGCGCTGATCGTCACGCTGCTCGTCTGCCGCTTCGATGCGCGCACGACCTTTCTGCGCGGCATGACGGACACGCTCGAACGGCTGGTGCGATTGCGGACCGCGGAGCTCGAAACGGCGTTGCGGCGCTACGAACAGACGACGGCGATGCTGCAACGCACGCGCGAGAACATGGCGACCGAGATCGACGAGCGCCGCGCGGCACAGAGTCGACTCGAACAGGAGAAGGACGAACAGCGGCGCCTGCTGCGGGCGCTCGAGGAAACCCACGTGCAGTTGCTGCAATCGGAAAAGCTCGCGTCGATCGGCCAGCTCGCGGCTGGCGTCGCGCACGAGATCAACAATCCGATCGGCTTCATCAGCGCGAACCTCAATACGCTGAGGACGTGGGTGCAAAGCCTGCTCGACGTTGTCGCCGCACACGACGCCGCGCTGACGCAGCTGGAACCGGCGACGCGCGATGCGCTGACGGCGATGCGCGGCGCGGCCGATCTGGACTACGTGCGCGACGAGATCGTGACGCTGATCGACGAATCGATCGACGGCGCGGTGCGGGTGCGGGGCATCGTGCAGGACCTGCGTGATTTCTCGCGGCCGGGCAGCGGCGAGTGGAGCGTGGTGGATATCCACGCGGGCCTCGAGAGCACGCTCAACGTCGTCCACAACGAACTCAAGTACAAGGCCGACATCGTCCGCGAGTACGGCGACGTGCCGCAGGTCGAATGCCTTCCGTCGCAGTTGAACCAGGTATTCATGAACCTGCTCGTGAACGCGGCACATGCGATTCCGACGCGCGGCGTGATCACGATCCGCACGTCGAGCGACGGCGAACAGGTGTCGATCGCGATCAGCGATACCGGAACCGGCATGACGCCCGACGTCGTTCGGCGGATCTTCGATCCGTTCTTCACGACGAAGCCGGTCGGGCAGGGCACGGGGCTGGGGTTGTCGGTGTCGCACGGCATCGTCGAGCGCCATCGCGGCACGATCGACGTGACGAGCGAGCCGGGGCGCGGCACGACGTTTTGCGTTCGACTGCCGATCCGGCGCGCGGAAGGCAGCGCGGATGCGGCGGAAGCAGTCGAGCAACGGGCGTGAGCGACGGGTGACGCGTCGTCACCGCACCCGCTTGCGCCGCCTGCGAAAGAAATTCCAGAACATCGCGGTCGCGTCCGGCCCCGTCGCGGAGTGGAACGCTTCGTGCGGATCGCCGCCGCTCCACGCGTGCGCCAGGCGGCGCACGATGCAGACGCGGACGATCAGCCGGCCGCCGCGCAGATAGTCGGTGTAATCCGCGTCGTCGTGCGCGTACGTATGTTGTTCGCCGACACGCAGTTCACCGTGCTCGTCGACGAGCCGATTGATCCGCGCGAACTCGACGCCGAGCTGCCGCGCGTTTTGCTCGGCGACGACCGTATCGAGTCCGCCATGCACGACGAGCGCGGGCATGCCCGGATAAGCGCGCACGTCGACGCAGGCGTCGATGACGCCGACCGGATCGTCGCGCAGGCCGCGACGCATCAGGCTCATCGCGGCCATCGTCGACAACGGCGGCGCGATGGCCGGACCGGAGTGCAGGCCGACGGCCGCGAACAGATCGGGAGACTCGATCGCCAGCCGTGCCGCCAGCCCTGCGCCGGCCGACATGCCGGCCAGGTAGATCCGGTCGCGGTCGAACCCGCGTGCCTGCACGATCGCATCGATCAGCGACGCGATCGCCGGGGCCTCCGACTGCGACGCATCGCCATGCCAGTTCCAGCAGCGATGCGAATGGGCGGTCTTCGCCTGTTCGGGAAACAGCACGGCAAACCCGGCGCGCTCGGCGATGCGGCAGATGCGCGTGCCCGCGGCGAACGACTCGGCCGTCTGCTTGCAGCCGTGCAGCATCACGACGATGGGTATGCCGTCGCTCGGCGCCGAAGCGGCGGGCAGGTACAGCGCGTAGGCGAGATGGTTGACGAGGCGGCCGGCGGGCGGGCGCGCGGAATGAAACGAGCGCAGCCACGTGCCGGGTGCCTGGTGCGGCGATGTCCGCGCGGCGAGCGTCGGCTGCGTGCGACGCGGGGGCCGTATGTTGGCGGTGCGCTTGGCCGTTGCCGCTGGTTTGGTCGTTTTCCTGTTGGGGCGCGTACTCGTCGCGGCGGAAAACAGATCGAACGGGCGCAGCCAGAGGCTGGATTTTTTCCTGGGCATGGACGGATCTCGCGCCGGCGGCTCGCGCGACAGCATGCGACGAAGCCGGCTGCTGGATGGCAGGCGAATGCGGGTCGCGGCGCACGATGCGTGCCGCGGGAAACGTCCGCGTCGACGTGCTCGGGCACAGCCGGAACGGGAAGCGACCGTTCGACGGAACACCGCGCCCCGCGACATCCATCCGCCGGATACAGGCCCGCCACGCGCCATGCTAGCAGGCGTCGCTCGCCTCGGGTGCGATGGTTCCGTGACCGATCGGTGAATGCTTTGACCCCACTGCCGACGATTATCGATTACGTGCGAGCGGACACCGACGCTTCACCGATACGTCCACAACCGGTGCAGCACGAACATCGTCGGCGGGATCACCAGTGCGATCGCGACGATCGCCACGCCGCGCGGCATGTCGAGCAGTTCGGCCGCGCGCGCGAGCAGCATCGTTTCGGCGAAGCCGACCAGCGCGACGGTCAGATAGCGCAGCAGGTTGCGCGAATGCACGGTCGACGAGAAGCTCCACAGCGTATTCGCGAGATACGAGAACACCGTCGCGCAGACGAACGCGACGGCGTTCGCGATCACCTGGGTCGCATCGAACAGCGCGTACATCGCGGATGCGACCAGCATGTGCAGCGCGGTCGAGCCGAGTCCGGACAGGCCGAAGCGCGCCAGCCGTACGCGCTCGGCATAAAGCAGGTCGATCATCGCGGCCTCCGCTGCTCAGCGCTCGCCCACCCGCACGCGGGCCGGCTGCGCGCGGCGGCGTGGGTTGGGGCGCCGCGTATCGCGCGAGACCGGCAGTTCGATCACCTTGGCGTGCGTCTGGTAGCGGCGGCGAATCAGATAGACGGGGCGTTGCTTCGACTCGTCGTAGATGCGTCCGATGTACTCGCCGACCACGCCGATGCCGACAAGCTCGATCCCGCCGATGAACAGCGTCACCGATAGCAGCGACGGATAGCCGAGCACCGGATTGCCGAACAGCAGCGTGCGGCCCACGATGAATGCGCCGTACACGAATGCGAGCGCGGCGATGCAGAGGCCGATGTAGGTCCAGCTGCGCAGCGGCACGGTGCTGAAGCTCGTGATTCCCTCGAGCGCGAAGTTCCACAGCTTCCAGCCGGAGAATTTCGAGTGCCCGGCACTGCGCGCTTCACGCTGATATTCGATGATCACGGTCTGGTAGCCGACCCACGCGAACAGCCCCTTCATGAAGCGATGACGCTCGGGCAGGCTGCGCAGCGCGTTCACCACCTTGCGGTCCATCAGGCGGAAGTCGCCGACGTTCTCCGGCAGCTTCACGTCCGAGAGCAGGTTGTGCACGCGGTAGTAGATCGCGGCGGCGGTGCGCTTCGCGAACGAATCGCATGCGCGGCTGCTGCGCTTCGCGGCGACGACTTCCGCGCCGTCGCGCCAGTGCTCGAGCATCACCGGAATCAGGCTCGGCGGATCCTGCAGGTCGGCGTCGAGCGGAATCACCGCGTCGCCGGCCGCTTCGTCGAGGCCGGCCGTCAGCGCCGCTTCCTTGCCGAAGTTGCGGGTGAGATCGATGACGCGCACGCGGCGGTCGGTCATGCTGACCCGGATCAGACGCTCGAGCGTGTCGTCGCGACTGCCGTCGTTCACGCAGACGATCTCGAAGCGGATCGCATCGAGACCGGCCATCAGCGGAATCACGACGTCGAAGAAGCGTTCGACGGCTTCGCCTTCGTTGTAGAACGGTACGACCAGCGAGACGAGCGGTGTGTAGAGCGGTTCGCGCATGATGGGTTCCCCTGTAATGACGTGCGTATCAGCGGCCGGCACCGAAGGTCGGGCGGCCGGTGCGGCGCAGTCCGTGCGCCGGGCGGTGGTGTGAGCGGACCGGATGCGTGAAGCCGGTCTCGGTCGAGCTGTCTCGCGCGTCGGGCATCGACGGCGCCTCGTGCCTTTCTTGCACGATCCGGCTGACGATCAGCGCGAGCGATGCCAGCGTGACGAGCGGAATGAACTGGAACGACAGATGCGGAACCAGCACGAGGCCGGCGAGCGGCATCACCCACATCAGCATCAGCCACTCGCGATCGAAACGCCGCCAGCCGTGCGTCCACGCATAGCGTGCATACCACGCGATCACGAGTCCGTACCAGGTCAGGTCGTAGTCGTACAGGTAGGGGCCGACTGTCAGGGATGCGCACGCGAGGGTCGCGGCGCGCAGCGCGTATGAACAAGCGCCACGCCACGCGTACGCGACGGCGAGCGCTGCGGTGGCGGCCGACAGCAGCTGCAGTCCGAGCGCGACGGAAGTGGTCCAGCCGGCGCTCTTGGCAAGCGCGAACACGGTCGGCATGCGTCCGAGCCGCGCTTGGCCGGCGCCGACGATCTGGTATGCATCGTGCAAGCCGTGTGCGAATACGATCCATGAGTCGACGCCGAACATGAGCGTCGACAACGCGACGCCGCCGACGATCGTTGCGGCCCAGGCGGCCAGCGCGCGCCATTGTCCGGCGCACAGCAGCGCGAGCGGAAACAGGACCGCCATCTGCGGCTTCATCGTCAGCATACCGAAGCAGATGCCGGCGATGACGGGGCGACGATTCAGCGTCAGCAGTCCGAAGCCGGCGATCGTCGCGGTCAGGAGGCTCGTCTGCCCGACGAGTACCGTGAGAAACGCGCCGGGGAACGCGAGCGCGCACAGCAGAGCGGTCTCGCGCTGTACGGTTGCCCGAATCGTCACCACGAACAGCGCATAGGTGACACCGAGCCACAGCACCTGCGCGAGCAGGTACGGCAGCCAGCCGAGCGGTAGCACGAACAGCAGCATCGTGGGCGGGTAAAGCCACGGCAGTGTGCCGTCCGCGGCGCTCATCGTCGGAATCGCGAGCTTCTCCACCTCGAACAGGGTGGGGAAATGCCACGCATTGATTCCGTGGCCGTGCGCGGCAAGCCGCGCGGCAGCCCAGAGCGGCGCGATATCCTGCGCCAGCGGTTCGGGCACGGACGTGTGCGACAAATGCACGCGAACGAGGTAGACGCAGAGGAACAGTAATTCGGTCAGCAGCACCGCTGCCGCATAGAGGCATACTCGATCGCGGTTGAGCCAATGCGGGAAGCGGCGCGGGCCGGCGATCGGCAATTCCGGATGGGCGTCGATTGCCGAATCGACGCGCAGAAGCGAGCGCGGCGGTTTCATTGCACGCTCCGCGGCGCAAGCGTCGTGCGCCGCACGACGACGAACAGGACGGCGAGCAGCACGACCGCGCCGATCTGCGGCAGCTTCGTGATCCGGTTGAACACCTCGAATACCGGCAGCAGCCATGCGAGCACGACCACGACCTGATCTCCCGGCAGCCAGCCTTCGTCGAGTCCGTGCGCGATCAAGCAGAAGACCGCGATGCCGAGCCAGGCCAGTTCGTAATGCCACAGATAGGGTGTCGTCAACAGCGTGGCGACCGCAAGCGCCGCGCCGCGCAGCCGCATGTCGTCCGTGCGACGCCAGACTTGAACGGCCGCGGCGATTGCGAGCAACCCCACGGCGGTTTGCGCGGCAAGCGCGACCGGAATCGATGCACCCGCGAGGCGGAGCGCCGCGAATGGCGTCGGCGAGACGAACCAGTAGGCGGGAAGGGTGAAATGCATGCCGCGCACGATCGACATCGCATGGGCCAGGCCGTTCAGGGAGCCCATGCCGGTCAGCGCAATGCCGGCCACCGCGAACAGCACGGTCGTGATCGCTGCCGACGTGAAGGTTCGCCACGAGCGCGTCGCGATCAGCACGAACGGAAACACCATCGCCATCTGCGGCTTGATGGCGAGCAACCCGATCAGCATGCCGGCGAGGATCGGGCGTCGGCCGAGGAAATGCAGCGCGAGTGCGGCGACACCGGCGGTCAGTATGCTGTTCTGCCCGTACAGGACGGACGCGAACACGCCCGAATAGGCGAGCACGACGAGCGCGGCGGCACGCGGAGCCGGCAAGTGCGCACGCAGCCCCGACAGATGCAGGACGGCATACGCGTAGCATAAAAGACTGCCCGCAAAAAAGAGGAAATACGCGGGCAGGAAAGGCACGAGGGCAACCGGCGCGATGAACAGCAGCATCGTCGGCGGATAGAGCCAAGGGAGCGACTGGTGACCAATATAGGCACCGAACCGCGCTACCTCGGCATGAGAGAAGAAGACCGGATCGTAGATCGCTGCGGCGTGGCCTTGCAGCACGAGCTGTGATGCGGTCCAGAACACGGAGAAGTCGACGCCCGGACGGGCGGTCTTTTGCGATGTGAAGGTATCCGTGGCGACAGCCCAGGTGATCAGAAAGGCGACGCACAGCAGCAGCATGATGCAGCTGTACGGAACGATTCGGTCTGCTGTCAGCCATTGAGCACAGCGTTTGGCGCGATAGCGCACTCCACGATTGGCTGTGTACATGATGCCCCGTTTGCAGTGAAGGCTGCCTGATCTTCCGCAGCCTTTTTGTGTTGTCGTGTATCCGGATCGAATCGCGCTCGATGGCACTGTCCGGTGAATGCATTGTTGGAGAAAAAATCGTGTGACGCAAACCGCGGGCTGAATCGTGAAATCGCGATTCGACGGCGACACGGCTGAAAAGCGGCTTTTCATGTCTGAGAAATCCGTACCGGCGCAAATGATGTTTCTCGCTTGAAACATTCCGTGTTTTCCACCGGTCCGGTGGTGTGCGGAATGCGCGTCGGGCGACGGGCATTCCGGATTCGGGAAAATCCCGAGAAAATTTTTGGGGCCCCTTGCACAGCACGACGGCGCCCTGCCGGCACGCCGCGGCAGCCCGCTGGCGTATATCAAATCTGAAACATTTCGCGCGTCGGACCAAAACCCGAGTGACGGGGGAGCCGCCGAAACCCTTGCTGCGCCTGGATTTCTTCCGGGCTGGCCTGCTCTTTGCGTCAAGGTCCGCACGACAGTCGACGACGTGATGAGCGACCGGTTGAAGCAACAGACTGACAAGACCGGACTCAATCACCTGCGGAAAGCAACGGATCGAGGGCGCGTCGGGGAATACGCCGCCCAGGCCTTGAAAACCGCCGGAAACGTCGACTGAGCGAATAGGCGACGGCATCGTCCGCGCAAAAAGAATCACATGACAGCATTTGGGGAATAAAAATGAAAGACCAGAGCACGCCGCGGCTCGCATGCCGCGAAGAAGACCCGCAGTCGCATCGACGCGTCTGCGTCATCCGTTCAATTCGTATTCATGCCCGGGACGGTCGTTTCGCCGTTCTGCTCGATCGCGTCATTCGCCAGATCGCAGCGCGCATGCATATCGCACGCATCAGCTCACCGACGATCGTTCGCCAGGCCGGGCTCGTACCCTGCCGTGTGCGTCGCTGAGCGCGACATCCGAATCCGTTTGTTGTGCCGGTAGTACCCCGCTCCCCGCGTCGATTCCCGACAACGGGATTTTTATAGTAGTGCGAAAGGAGAGTAGCCATGTCCACGTTCATCCAGAAGATCCGCGGTTTCGTTCAAGACGAACAAGGCGTGACGGCCATCGAATACGGCCTGATTGCCGCACTGATCGCAGTCGGCCTCGTTGCAGCACTGACGCTGGTCGGGGGCGACCTCAAGGACGTCTTCAACACGATTGCAGACGATCTCAACGCGGCGATCTGAATGGCGGGGCGGCGAACGGCGGGTCCGGCCCGTTCGTCGCCATCCCGTCGCTCGTGCAGGGCCGGACACTCAACCAACAGATGTCGAATGGACCGAACGGCGGATGACTCGGCCGGTGCACTGCGCGAGTCTCCCCCCGCTCTCTTGATCAACGGAATCGGAGGCTGTCATGCGGACCAGCGGACGTGCGGTAGCGGTATCGCGATGGATCGGCGACGAGCAGGGGGTGACGTCGATCGAGTACGCGCTGATCGCGGCAGTGTTCGCCACCATCGTGCTGGGAAGCGTGGTCACCCTGAAAGGTTCGGTTGAAGACGCGTACGACATGATCGCGTCGATCGTGACCGCGGCGGTCAATACCGCACTGGGCCAGTGACTCCGACTACTACAGCCAATACAGCCAATCGAGGTTCGCCATGTTGCCTGCCGCGCTGCCTTACCCGGTCCCGTTGTGCGTGACGGTGCTCGTCGTCGTCGCGGCCAGCACGGACATCACGAGCCGACGCATCCCGAACCGGCTCGTCGCGATCGGGCTGGCCGGTGCGCTGATCGCCCAGTGCGCGCTGCACGGGGTCCAGGCCGGCGCACTTGCGTGGCTTGCCGGCGCGGCGACCGGCTTCGGCATGCTGCTGCCGTTCTATCTGCTGCGCGGGATGGCTGCAGGCGACGTGAAGCTGATGCTGGCGATCGGCGCATGGGTCGGCGCACAGATGACGTTCTACATCGTGCTGGCCACCTTTCTGGCCGGCGGGATCGGCGCGATCGGCCTCGTGCTGGTGCGCGGGCGCATGCGCCAGATGTGCGCGAACGTCCGGGCGCTGATCGCGCATCGCTCGATCCGCGCGTATGCAGGGGACACCGACGGCCCCGTGGAAGTCGCGTCGGTCGGCGCGTTGCCGTATGGCGTGGCGATTGCCGCCGGCACGCTGGGCATGCTGTTCGTTTCGCGCGTCTAGCGCGACGAACCCGCAACGAGGATGAAACGCACATGAACACGATCTCCACCGAACCGAAGCGCGACGCGCAGGTTGCACACCTGCCGCATCCGTCGCCGTCGCGGGAGGCGCATGCGAGGCCGGGCACGCAGTTGCCTGCCGCGCCGCGCTCGCTCGAGGAAACCGGACTGAGCCAGTCGTTCGTCGCAGGGCTGGTGCTGAAGTCGACGCTGGTGCTCGGCCGTCCGTCCTACGGTGACCTGATCGAGCGCCATTGCCTGCCGCTCGCGGTGCTCGACGACGTCTTCGCGTTCCTGGTGCGCGAGCATCTGGTCGAACTCACCCATCGCGGCAAGACGGATCTCGACGTGACGTTCCGCCTGACCGACGCGGGCCGCGTGGCCGCGCTCGAAGAGTGCGCACGCAGCACGTACAGCGGGCCCGCGCCGGTGACGCTCGACGCGTATCTCGACTGCGTGTCCACCCATTCGGTGCGCAAGCTGCGCGTGGCCCAGAACGACGTGTGGGCCGTATTCGAAGGCATCGTGATGGACACGTCGGTACTCGACTCGGCGGCCGCCGCGCTGAACTCCGGCCGTCCGCTGCTGATCTATGGCCCCGCCGGCAGCGGCAAGACTTTCCTCGCCGAGCGGCTCGGCGCGTTGATGGGCGGCCATGTACCGGTGCCGTATGCGATCCATGCGGCCGGGGAAGTGATCCAGATCTACGATCCGCTCGTGCATGTCGACGCGCCGTCGCAAACGGAGGGCCAGTCGGTCGATCGCCGCTGGCGCCTGTGCGAGCGGCCGGTCGTGATGTCCGGCGGCGAGCTGACGCTCGACGAGCTCGACCTGCGCCGCGACGAAGCGGCGGGCTTCTACCAGGCGCCGCCGCACATGAAGGCGAACATGGGCATGTACATCATCGACGACCTCGGCCGCCAGCGTGTCGAGCCGCGCGACCTGCTCAACCGCTGGCTGCGTCCGCTCGATCGCGGCGTCGATTTCCTGACGCTCGAGTCCGGCAATCGATTCGTGCTGCCGTTCGACGTCTGGCCGGTGTTCTCGAGCAACCTGGCGCCCGAGCAGTTCGCCGATGACGCGTTCCTGCGCCGGCTCGGTTCCAAGCTTCACGTCGGCGCGCTGTCGATCGACCACTACCGCGCGGTGTTCGACGCCGCATGCGAGTCGCTCGGACTGGTGTCGACGCAGGACGCCTTCGACTATCTGCTGCACCGGCTGCACCTGCCGACCGGCAAGGCATATCTCGCATGCTTCCCGATGGATCTGCTGCGCCTGGTTGCCGCCGGCGCGCGGTATCGCGGCGATCCGCTCGAAGTGACGCACGACGCGCTGCACGACGCATGGGCCAGCTATTTCGGCACGGCGCCCGAGCGCGACGGCGTATATCTGCCGCCTGCCGAGCACGGCGGTCACACGGTCATAACCCGTTGAGCGGTTTCTTTCACGATTCGTTGAGGAGCATTGCCATGAAAAACAGTCGAGCGCTCATGATGCTGATCATCGCGATGGTCGCGGGGCTTGCCGCGGTCGTGTTCGCGTCCCGCTGGTTGATGAATACATCCAGCAGCTCGGTCACGTCGGTCGCGGTGGCGACCACCGACCTGAATCTGGGCGAGCCGCTCGGGCCGAACCAGATCCGCATGGTGAGCTGGCCGTCGGGCAGCGTGCCGACCGGTGCGTTCACCGACACGAAGGAACTCGAAGGGCGCGTCGTGCGCACGAGCCTCGCGCGCGGCGAGCCGGTGATCGAGTCGAAGCTCGCGCCGGTCGGCACGAAGGGCGGGTTGTCCGCCGTGATCGCCGACGGCAGCCGGGCGATCACCGTGCGCGTGAATGACGTGGTCGGCGTCGCGGGCTTCGCGCTGCCGGGCAACTACGTCGACGTGATCGTCAACACGCAGGAACAGCAGGGCAAGACCGACGGGCAGAGCATCTCCAAGATCGTGCTCGAGCACATCCTGGTGCTGGCCGTCGCGCAGCAGGTCAGCCGCGATGACACCGCACCGAAGGTCGTCAACGCGGTGACGCTCGAAGTCACGCCCGACCAGGCCGAACGCCTCGACCTCGCGCGCAGCGTCGGCACGCTGTCGCTCGTGCTGCGCAACCAGGTCGACCAGAAGACGCTGACGACCGATGGCGCGACCAAGCTGACGCTGCTCGGCAAGGCTCCGGTACCCGCCGCGCCGGCACCCGTACAGGTGAAGACCGTACGCGTGCGTGTCGCATCGCACGCGGCACCGGAAGCACGCCGCGATTGTGTCGGCGTGCTGACAGGGGTACGGGGCAGCGTCGAATGTTTCTGAAGCCATAGAACACACATCCAGATAAACAGATTAACCAGATCGGCCGCCGTCACGGCACGGCGGCCTTGGAAGTCGACAACCGGCGGCTCGCCGGTCACTCGGGGGATCAGACGAAATGAAGATCAATCCGCAACATTCAGGTACCGGCCCGGTGCGCACGCGCATCGCACGGGGCACGATGATGGCCGCGATCCTGTGTACGGGGTGGCTGACGGTATACAGCGCGCTGGCCCAGGAAGGCGCGGAATCGGCCGCGCTGACGAAGGGTGGCGCGAGCGCGCCGGCGGCCGTCGCCAAGGGGCCGATGCAGATGACGATCAGCATGGCACCGGCGCCTGCCGCCGCGCCTGCAGCATCGGCGGGCCCGCTGCGCGGACCGAATTGCGTGGGCCCGGTGCGCGAGTCGACCAGCGTCAGCGTGCCGCTCGGCAAGTCGCTGCTGGTGCCGATGCCGGAGCCGGTCCGCAACCGGACGATCGGCAACCCGGCGGTCGCGCAGGCGACGATGGTGTCGCCGCAGACGCTTTACATCCTCGGGCTGACGGTCGGCACGACCAACATGATCGTGCAGGGCCGCAGCGGCGCGTGCCGCGTGATCGACGTGGCGGTCGGCGCGGACGCCGGCGGCCTGCAGGCATCGCTGACGCAGCTGATGCCGAACGAGCACGACATTCACGTATCGACCGCCGCCGGCACGATCGTGCTGGCGGGCAACGTGTCGAATTCGCAGGCCGCGCAGCAGGCGGTGCAGATCGCCCGCGCGTACAGCGAAAGCGCCGGTGACGGCGGCGGCAAGGGCGCCGGCGTGCTGAACATGCTGGCCGTCACGTCGCCGCAGCAGGTGATGCTCGAGGTGAAGGTCGCCGAAGTGTCGAAGACGCTGATCAACCAGATGGGCAGCGCATTCAACATCCAGGGCGGCTTCGGCTCGTGGAGCGGCGCGCTCGTCAGCAACCTGCTCGCGGGTGTCGCAAGCGGCGCGATCTTCAACAAGGCGAACAACAAGCCGTTCAGCATCGCGGCCGATGCGCAGAACACCGACAACCTCGTCAAGATCCTCGCGGAGCCGAACCTCGTGACGATCAGCGGCCAGGAAGCGACGTTCCTTGCCGGCGGCAAGATCTTCATCCCGGTACCGCAGAGCAGCGGGACGGGCACGTCGTCGATCACGTTGCAGGAAGAGGAGTTCGGCGTCGCGCTGAAGTTCACGCCGACGGTGCTCGGAAACGGCCGGATCAGCCTGAAGGTCGCGCCGGAAGTGTCGGAACTGTCGCAGACGGGCGTCACGCTGAGCGCGACCAACATCGGCGGCACCTCGATCCTGCCGCTGATCACGACCCGGCGCGCGTCGACGACGGTCCAAATGAGCGACGGCGAATCGTTCGCGATCGGCGGGCTGATCAAGGACAACGCGAGCGGCGCGCTGAAGGCGATCCCCGGCGTCGGCGAGGTGCCGGTGCTCGGCGCGCTGTTCCGCAGCACGTCGTTCCAGCAGGACCGCACCGAGCTGATCTTCGTGATCACGCCGCACCTGGTGAGACCGCTGCAGACCGCCGACCTGCCGCTGCCGACCGACAGCTTCTCGAAGCCCAACGAAGCAGACGTGTATGCGACCGGCAACATGGAAGGCCGCAAGGGTGTCCGCAAGGCGGGCGCGCAACCATCGAACGGCGCGACGAATGCACCGCAGACGCCGGCACCTGCTCCCGCGCCGCAATCGGCTGCACCGGCCGCCGCGCTGCCCGCACCGCGTGCGCCGCAGCCAGCCGAAGCACCGGCACCGGCGCCGGCTCAGCCCGAGAAGCCGGCGGCTGCAGCGGCCGCCACGGCGGGGGCGGTGACCGCCGAACCGGTGCCTGCCGTGCAGTTGCGGCCGCAACCGCAGGCCGACGCGGCCAGCGCGGCACGGATCGCGCGAATCGAAGCCGCTGCCGCGCGTCTCGCGGCGGCCGGCTCCGACACGCCGGCAAAACCAGCCCCGCGTTCGAAGCAGAGTCTGCCGGCCGCCGCCCACGCGCAGATTGCGCGGGCGAATGCGGAACCCGCGTCCACCGATCGTTGAAGCCATCCAAGGGGAAGCTCATGAAATCCGCCTACCTCGTATTCGTGCGCCGTGCGGCGCTCGCCGTCCCGCTCGCGTTCGCGCTTGCCGGCTGCATGTCGTCGACCCCGGTGTGGGACAGTCGCTTCGGCGATTCGGTCCGCGCCGTCACGCAAGCCCAGATCATCGATCCGCATGCCGCCGAACACGCGGCCTCGCGCCCGGGCGTCGACGGCAGCGCCGCCGCGGCCGCGCTCGACAACTACGACAAGTCGTTCAAGCAGCCCGAGCCGAAAGCCAATGCATTCGTGATCGGGATCGGCAAGTCGTCGGCGCAATAACACAGGCACGCTCAGGGAGAACGCCATGTCCAGCGCAACTCGTCATCCGAAACTCACGCGTCGCGGTATGCGTCGCCAGCAAGGCGCCGTCGCGATCATCGTCGGTCTCGCACTGGCGGTGATGATCGGGTTCGTGGGTCTCGCGCTGGACCTTGGCAAGCTGTATGTCACGCGCAGCGAACTTCAGAACAGCGCCGACTCATGCGCGCTGTCCGCTGCGCGCGACCTCACGTCGGCCATCAGCCTGCAGGTCGCGGAGGCGGACGGCATCGCCGCCGGCCATTCGAACTTCGCGTTCTTTCAGCAGAACGCGGTGCAGATGCAGACGGATTCGAACGTCACGTTCAGCGATTCGCTGACCAATCCGTTCCTGACGAAGACGGCGGTCGCCACGCCGGCGAACATCAAGTACGTGAAGTGCACGGCGCAGTTGAGCAACATCGCGCACTGGTTCATCGAGGTGCTCAACACGATTCCCGGCATGCAGGTGGCGAACGCGGCGCAGGTCTCGGCGAGCGCGATCGCGACGGTCGGCGCCGGACAGACCACCTGTGCGATCCCGGTGTTCGTGTGCCGGGCGGCGGCCGCCGCGCCGTACAAGGTCGGCGACTGGATCTCGTCGCCTTCAGGCTCGTCGTCGACGTACGGGCCCGGCAATTTCGGCTGGGCTGCGCTCGACGGTTCGACAAACGAAACGACCATCGCGAGCGAATTGTCCGGTAATACCTGCAACATCACGTCGCCACCCACCCTCGGTTCGACGGGCCTGAAGTCCGCGTCCCTGCGCGCCTGGAATACCCGCTTCGGCATCTATACGAACGGTGCCAACGGCTCGAGCGGCCAGCCGGACTTCACCGGCTACGCATACGTCGGCCCCAACTACGGGCCTCCGGGAACCGCGGGCATCGTCGGCGACGCGTACACGCAGTTCGTGCTCGATCGCGCAAGCTTCAAGCCCTACCAAGGCGATGGCGCGCCGCCTGCCGGCAGCGGCATCGCGACCAACGGGACCGTGACGGCAAGCAACTATCAGACGTTCGGCGGCGACCGCCGCGTCGCGCTTGCCCCCGAGGGCGACTGCTCGACACTGAACGGGGCGAGCAACCAGTTGACCGTCACGCAGTGGGACTGCGTGCTGATGCTCGATCCGTTGCCGTTCAGCCCGGGCGCCGGCGGGGTTGTCGCGCATCTCGAATACCTCGGCTCGGCGTCATCCGGCAGCACGCCTTGCGCGACGCACGGTTTGCCGGGCAGCGGCAGCTCGGTCGGCCTCAAGGTGCCGATGCTCGTCCAATAGAGGAGACACGATCATGAAAAGGCTCCCGATTCTCCGGTCGCGCATGCGCGGTGTCGCCGCGGTCGAGTTCGCGCTCGTGCTGATGCCGATGATCGTGCTCGCGACCGGTGTGGCCGAATTCGGCCGCGCGATCTATCAGTACGAGACCCTCACCAAGGCGACGCGCGACGCGGCGCGCTACCTGTCGGTCTATCTGCCGGCCGACAGCGCGTATCCGCTCGCGGCGGCGCAGTGCCTGGTCGTCTACGGCAACACGACCTGCGGGTCTGCCGGCACCGAGCTGGTGCCGGGGCTCACGACATCGATGGTGATCGTGTGCGACGCCGCGCACTCGTCCGATTGTGCCGATCCGTCCGATCCGCCGCAGTTCGCGAACTTGCCGACCTACGACGCGACCAACAACGCGGCAAGCGGCACGGCGACCGGCAGCATCAACGTCGTCGAGGTGAAGGTGAAGGGCTACAAGTATCAGCCGATTCCGGCCTACCCGGGGCTGTCCTCGATCACCTTCGGCAACATCGTCACCGTGATGAGGCAAGTGTCATGAACGCGCGCCCCTTCCCGCTGTCGCGCCGTCGCGGCCAACGCGGCGCGACGATCGTCGAGTTCGCGCTGATCGCATCGATCCTGATCATGCTGCTGATCGGCATCTTCGAATTCGGGCGCGTGCTGTTTTACTGGAACACGGCGAGCGAGGCCATCCGGCTCGGCGCACGCACGGCGATCGTCTGCGACGTGAACGCCGCCGGTGTCGTGAAGCGCGTGAAGTCACTGATGCCGATGCTGTCGAACGCGAACGTGTCGGTGAGCTACTCGCCGTCAGGATGCGACGTGAGCTCATGCTCGTTCGTGACCGTCAGCATCACCAATGTCACCGTCAATACGATGATTCCGATCGCGAACGTCGCGATCACGATGCCGCCGTTCACCACGACGTTGTCGCGGGAAAGCCTGAACTCCTCGACGGGCGGTAGCGCCTGTCAATAATCGAAACCGACGAGGCACAGTCATGATCAATATCCTCGTAGCTGCCGACGATACCGCCCGGCTCACGCAGACCGCGCGCCTGGTCACCGACAGCGGACACTATCGCGTGACACGCGCGCATGGGCGGCCGTCCCAGATCGAGCATCGAACGGACGGGCTCGATTCGTTCGATATCCTGCTGATCGACGGCGCGACGACCGATGCTGCCGAGCTGTCGGCGCTCGAGCGGATCTGCCGGCTGCATCCGGGCCTGACCTGCATCCTGGTGACGGCCGATGCGGCGCCGAACGTGCTGCTCGACGCGATGCGCGCCGGCGCGCGCGACGTGCTGCAGTGGCCGCTCGATCCCGCGGCGCTGGCCCGTGCGCTCGAGCGTGCTGCCGCGCAAAGCACGCGGCGCGACGGCGACGATACGCGCTTCGTGTCGTTCATGTCGTGCAAGGGTGGCGCGGGCACGAGCTTCGCCGCGAGCAACGTCGCGTACGAGATCGCCGAAACCCACAAGCGCCGCGTGCTGCTGGTCGATCTGAACCAGCAGTTCGCGGATGCCGCGTTCCTCGTCAGCGACGAGACGCCGCCGTCGACGCTGCCGCAGCTGTGCGCGCAGATCGAGCGGCTCGACGGCGCGTTTCTCGACGCGAGCGTCGCGCACGTGACGCAGAATTTCCACGTGCTCGCGGGTGCGGGCGATCCGGTGAAGGCCGCGGAGATGCGCGAGGATGCGCTCGAATGGATCCTCGGCGTCGCGGCGCCGCGCTACGACTTCGTGATCTTCGACATCGGTGTGAGCATCAATCCGCTGTCGATGATCGCGCTGGATCGCTGCGACCAGATCCAGCTCGTGCTGCAGCCCGCGATGCCGCACGTGCGCGCGGGCCGCCGGCTGCTTGAGATTCTCGTGTCGCTCGGCTACCCGACCGACCAGATGCGGCTGGTGGTGAACCGGATGACGCGCGCGAGCGAACGGTCCCGCACCGCGCTCGAGGAAGTGCTCGGCCTGCACGCGAGCAGCACCATACCCGACGACGCCGACACCGTGCGCGAGGCGCTCGACCAGGGGCATCCTGTCTCGCGCGTCGCACGCAGCGCCGCGGTGACGCGTGCGTTGCAGGCCTGTGCGAAGCAGATCGTCGAAGGGGACGTGCGCACCCGGCACGACACGTCCAGCAGCGAACCGTTGATGTCACGGCTGTTCGGCCGCAAGGCCACGCCGAAGCTCAAGTCCATGTGAATCTTTCGGGGAAACCATCATGTCATTGCGCGAACAGATGTCCTTGTACCGGACGCAGCCGCAGGCGGCGGGCACCGAACCGGCAGGTGCGACGCATTCGTCGGTACGCGACGCGTACCAGAAGCTGCGCCGTGAAATTCATCTGGCGGTTCTTGAACGGGTCGAGCTGGAGCGTCTGTCACGCCTGCCGCAGGAACAGGTCAGGCAGGAAATCTCGGCGCTGATCTCGCGGATCCTCGACGAGGAGCGCCTGCTCGCGAACGACATCGAGCGGCGTCAGCTCGTGATCGACGTGTACGACGAAATGTTCGGCTTCGGGCCGCTGGAGGCGTTGCTGCGCGACCCCGGCATCTCCGACATCCTCGTGAACACGTACCGGCAGGTCTACGTCGAGCGCGCCGGGCAGCTCGAGCTGACCGACGTGACGTTCTACGACGACGCGCACCTGATGAAGGTGATCGAGAAGATCGTGTCGCGAGTCGGGCGCCGCATCGACGAATCGACCCCGATGGTCGATGCGCGCTTGCCGGACGGGTCGCGCGTGAATGCGATCATTCCGCCGTCGGCGATCGACGGGCCGCTGATGTCGATCCGGCGTTTCGCGGTCAACCCGTTGAAGATGGACGACCTCGTGAGTTATCAGAGCCTCACGCCGCCGATGGCGGAGCTGCTCGATGCGCTGGCCAAGGCGAAGGTGAACGTGCTCGTGTCGGGAGGGACCGGCAGCGGCAAGACGACGCTGCTCAACATCCTGTCGGGCTTCATCCCGCGATCGGAGCGGATCGTGACGATCGAGGATGCAGCGGAGCTGCAACTGCAGCAGCCGCACGTGCTGCGGCTCGAAACGCGGCCGCCGAACATCGAGGGCAAGGGCGAGATCACGCAGCGCACGCTCGTGCGCAACGCACTGCGGATGCGGCCGGACCGGATCATTCTCGGCGAAGTGCGCGGCGCGGAAGCGCTCGACATGCTCAATGCGATGAACACCGGCCACGAAGGCTCGCTCGCGACGATCCACGCCAACACGCCGCGCGACGCGCTGACCCGACTCGAGAACATGATCAGCGTCGGCGGCCTGACGCTGCCGCCGAAGACGATGCGCCAGCAGATCGCGTCGGCGATCTCGGTGGTGGTTCAGGCGACGCGGCTCACCGACGGCAAGCGCAAGATCGTCAGCATCCAGGAGCTGACCGGGATGGAAGGCGACATCATCAACATGCAGGAGATCTTCACGTTCAAGCGCACCGGCATGGATCGCGACGGAACGGTGCGCGGACACTTCTGCGCGACCGGCGTGCGGCCGAAGTTCGCCGAGCGGCTGCAGGCGTTCGGCATCAACCTGCCGGATTCGCTGTACGACCCGGCGCAGCGTTACGAGACGAAGTGACGACGCGCGGTCGTCGGATTCCGGGGAGGTCTCATGGACTCGATATTCTACGGTTTTGTGATTCTCACCTTCGTCGCGGTCGTGCTCGCGATCGAAGGTGCCTATCAATGGTGGAACTCACGCCACGGTGCCGCGGCACGCCGGATCGAGTCGCGCCTGCGCGCGATGTCGGCCGGCGGCAGCGTGCAGCAGGAGCGGCTGTCGATTCTCAAGAAGCGGATGCTCGACGAGTCGAAACCGTTCGACCGGCTGTTGATGCGCATGCCGCGTGTGCAGTCGCTGGATCTGATGCTTCAGCAATCGGGGCTCGACTGGACGGTGGCGAAGCTCGTCGTGTACAGCGCGATATTGCCGGTGACGGCGATGCTCGTCCTGTTGTTCACCCCGTTGCCGCTGATCGCCGTAGTGCCGATTGCGCTGCTGACCGCGTGCATGCCGGCCATGTACGTAATGCGGTATCGCAACCGGCGGATGCTGAAGCTCGAGCGCCAACTGCCGGACGTGTGCGACATGATCGCGCGCGCGCTGCGCTCCGGCCACTCCTTTACGAGCGCGCTCGGGATGGTTGGCGAGGAGTTTCCCGATCCGATGGGCGGTGAATTCCGGGTCACGTTCGACGAGATCAATTACGGCGTATCGCTGCACGATGCGCTGGTGAACCTCGCGACGCGCGTGCCGGCCCATGACCTGCGTTACTTCGTGATCGCGGTGCTGATCCAGCGCGAGACCGGGGGCAACCTGGCCGAGCTGCTCGACAGCATCGCGTCACTGGTTCGCGAGCGCTTCAAGCTGTTCGACAAGGTCCGCGTGCTGTCGGCGGAAGGGCGGCTGTCGGCCTGGATCCTCGGGCTGTTGCCGTTCGGCACGGCGGGCATGATGGCGGTGTTGAACCGGGAGTTTCTGTCGGTGCTCTGGGAGGATCCGGCCGGCATCAAGATGGTCGGAGTCATGCTGGGATCGATGGCATTCGGCTTGCTGTGGATTCGCCGCATCATCCGGATTCGCGTCTGACGCGTGTCTCAGGCTTCACGAACCGATTCGAGGCTGTCATGCAAAACCTGAGCGTAGTACATACCGTGATGCTCGCCGGCTTGTTCATCTTCGTCGCCGGCGGCGTGCTGGTCGCGATGCTGCTGTTTGCGCCGCGCAACATGGAGCGCCGGATCCAGCAGGCGAGCGGAGCAAGTGTCGGCATCGGCGCCGGCGCAGGCGACGGCGGCGGGCAGGCATCGCGCTGGGTCGCGAAGCTCGTCGAGCTGTCGCAACCGATTTCCCGCCTGTCGGTGCCGCAGGAGGGCTGGGAAAACTCACCGCTGCGGATCCGGCTGATGAACGCCGGCTGGCGCGATCCGAACGCGGGCGCGCTTTACTTCGCGGCGAAGACGGTGCTCGCACTGGCGCTGCCGGGCGCGGCGCTGCTGGCGCTCGCCACGACCCGGCTCGCGGAGCAACGCATGCTGCTGTCGTTCATCCTCGTCGCGCTCGCGGGGATCGGCTATTACGTGCCGAACGTGATCCTCAGGCGGCGGATCGCGACGCGTCAGCGGGTGATTTTCGAGGACTTTCCCGATGCACTCGACCTGCTGACCGTATGCGTCGAAGCGGGGCTCGGGCTCGATGCGGCGCTGATGAGGGTGAGCGAGGAACTGCGCTTTCGCAGCGAAGTGGTCGCGGGCGAACTCGACTTGCTGTTGCTCGAGATGCGGTCCGGGTTCACGAAGGAAACCGCGCTGCGCAATCTGGCACTGCGGACCGGCGTCGAGGACATCGAATCATTCTGCGCGATGCTGATCCAGGCCGACCGCTTCGGCACGAGCATCGCCGAATCGCTGCGCGTGCTGTCCGACATGCTGCGCACGCGGCGGCGGATGCGCGCCGAGGAGCGCGCCGCGAAGATCGCGCTGAAGCTGCTGTTCCCGCTGATCTTCTGCATCTTCCCGGCGCTGATGTGCGTGTTGCTCGGGCCGGCGATGATTCACGTGTATCGCGTGCTGCTGCCGACCTTCACCAGTATCGGGCAGTAAGCCTCGGCGCGGGGCTGCCGCGCGAACCGGATGTACGTGCCGACCGGGCATCGCCGGCCGGCACGGTCACCGCCTTCATGGGAGGCCCCTCCCCCCGCCGGGCGGCGCCGCGAGACAGGCCGATCATAGCGGCGTCAACGCAACCCGGACCCATGGTCGACCATGGAGACAGCCTGAGTCCACTGCCCGCGCGGGTGGCCCCCTCCGGCTAACCTCGAACGCATTCACGTCGGCGCGCCGACCGGACGGAAAACCGATCCGAACGGACCGGTCTTCTCAGTTAAATCCATCTGTGTCGATAACGCACGCGATTGTTTACCGGATTGCGGGTCGCGCAGGCAATCGCCGCGCGGCCGCGGCACCCTCGGGCCGCCAGAGGGCGCATGCGCCAGCCGACGATGTGGCACGTATCGACAGATGCCGCTGCCGATGCGCGCGCCATCGTGCCCGAAATTCTCCTTGAAATCGTCGATTCGAATTTCTACGATTATTCAAAATCAGGCTTGAATGACGTTGCGAACGGGACGAGCGCCCCGCGCCGCGGAAAGAACGAACACAACGCCTGAAAATCGAGCGACTGCCCGGCGATACGGGCAACAGGCCAGTCAGGCACGATCAGGGCCGGGGGAATCATGAACCAGTACGCAGCGCGATGCACGCCGCCTGACACTTCATCGAGCAGGCGCCCACCCGCGCGGACCGAATCCGCGATGCCGCCGGGCTTCGGGGCGCGTCGTCTCCCTCCCGATTCCTGACAGCCGGCGCGCGCAACCGCGTCCGGAACACCGCTTTCTCATCGACATCCTGTGCATCGACGCGCACGCACATCGGGCCGCTCGCGGCCGGCGTGGCGAGGCACGTCGCGCACTCGACGGACCGACATAACAATTCGAACGAGGGACGCAGCATGGCCATCCATGTGCCTGTGACACGCCGGACGTTTCTGAAACTGGCCGGCAGCGGCGCCGTCGTCGCCGTTTCGGTAACGCATTTGCCGGCACTCGTACTCGCTGCGGGCGAGACGCCGGCCGATGCGGACGGCCCGAACTGGGCGCCGGTGCCCGGCAAGGCGCGCTGGCGCATCGATGGCATGCCGAAGGTAACCGGCCAGAAGATCTATGCACGCGACTTCAAGTCCCGCGACTTCGTCGGCTGGCCGCAGCAGGAAAACTGGCTTTACGCACTTCGATGCGACCGGGTCGACGCCGTGTACCAGGGCTACGATCTCGGCGTGCTGCCGCACGAACTGCGGCCGATCGCCATTATCGACAACGCGTTGCTGAGCGCACGCAGGATCAAGCTTGCGCCGGAGCCCGATCCGATCGCGAACCAGGACATCTACTGGCTCGCGCGTGCGGGTTATCCGGCCGACTGCTACGGGCAACCGGCCGCGCTGTTGATCTTCGAGAACTTCGATATTTATCGTCGCGCGAGGAAGCTGCTCGATTTCAATCGCAGCGTGATCCGCTACGGCGCGCCGGTCGGCACCGGCCAGGCCGCACCGGTCGTGCCGTATTCGCCCGTGACCGTCTACGTGCGCGACGACGCACGGCGGTTCAGCTACGTCGACAACTACCAGACCGACAGCAACGGCAAGCCGACGGCGAAGTACCTGGAGGAACGTGAGGCGGCAGTCGCCAACATCGATGCGACCATTGCCAGCCATGCGGCCGCCGGCACGTGGATCGGCATTCGGGCGACGGGCGACGACGGGTTCGAGACGCCGGCGATGGACCCGATGTTCATGGAGCCCGAAGCGGGACTCGCATGGTACGACGCGTCCGCCTCGAGGATCAGCCTCGTGCTCGGCACGCAGTCGGCGAACGACGATGCGAGCGGTGCGTGTGCGCTGTTCGACGGCAGCGCCGTCGCGGTCAAGGAGGCCCAGGTCATCGCGTGCTACCCGGGCGGCGGATTCGGCGGACGCGACAAATCCTACTTCCCGCTGTATCTGGCCCTTGCGGCACCGTTCGCGAAGGGCGCGCTGCGTTGGCAGCAGTCGCGCTACGAGCAATTCCAGGTTGGCCTGAAACGCTGCGAGACGCAGTTCTCCGAATCGCTGTGGTTCGACCGCCGCGGCAAGCTCGAAGCGATCACCTGCGATTTCCTGATGAACGGCGGCGGAAAGAAGAACCTGTCGCCGTACGTCGCGCAGCTTGCCGCGTTGAGCGCGATGAGCTGCTACGAGATTCCGCGGGCACGCGCGCAGGCCGCGTCGACCTACACGCGGGAAGTCTTCGGCGGGTCGCAGCGCGGCTTCGGCGGGCCACAGGCATTCATGGCGATCGAGACGCTGATGGACGAGGCTGCACGCCGGCTGGGGATGTCGCCGTTCGAGATCCGGCGCGCCAATCTGCTCGGCAAGTCGCCCGAGCTCGGCAAGGGCCGCGCGATCACGGGCGCGCCGATCCTGTTCGACCTGCAACTGGACGCGCTGCTCGACCGGCTCGAACGTCATCCGTTATGGCTCGAGCGTGAGCAGATTCGTGCCGAGCGCAGCGCGCGCGGCTTCCGCTACGGCGTCGGCCTCGCGATGGCGAACGAAGCATACGGCACCTCCGGCGACGGGATGTTCGGCATGGTGCAGATCCTGCCCGACGGCAACCTGCGCGTGGTCACGCCGTACACCGACATGGGCAACGGCGCGGCCACGACGCTCGGTCTCGCGCCGGCCGAGTTTCTCGGGCAAAACGCGCAAACGATTGCGATGAGCGAGATCGGACCGTTCAACGCGCTCGGGTTGAAGCGTTCGAGCAGCCCGCCTGACGACAGCAAGTACGTCTGCTACACCTACGGTTCGTCGAGCGCATGTCTGGGCGCATTCCATCAGTACCACGCAGTCAAGGGCGCCGCGCAGGTGCTGTTTCTGCAGAGCGTGCTGCCGGCTGCGCGCGCGTGGTGGGGCGTACCCGTGCGCGCGGATGACGTGCGCTGGACCGATCGCGCACTCGCCGCGAACGGCCTCGCACCGATTCCGTGGGCGGCGCTGCTCGGCACGATCAGGAAGCTCGGACTGCAGACGATCGCGGCCGTGCATGCGAGTTATGCCGGGTATTTCTGGAAGGGAACCTATCCGTTCGCGTCCGGCAGTGCGCAGGTCGACTACGACTACGTGGCGGTCGGCCTCGATCCGTATCACCTGACGCCGTTGAAGCGCGTGCTGCAGCCGCCGCCGGTCAATACGACGCTTTACGGTCGCACGACCTATGCGCCGTCCGCGACGCTCGTCGCGGTGTCCGTCGATTCGGCGACTGGGCGCGTGAAAGTCGAGCGCGTGGTGACGGCGGTGAGCGTCGGCCGGCAGTTGTCGCCGGAGCTCGTGGAAGGGCAGTCGCAGGGTGCGGTCGCGATGGGTATCGGCAACGTGCTGACCGAAACCTGTCCGCTGGGGCCGGACGGGCCGGGCGGCGGCCGATGGAATCTGGATCGCTACGAGGTCACGCGGCTACCGGATATCCCCGTGCAGGAGCTGATCGCATTGCCGCCGCCCGGCGGCGATCCTGCGAATGCACGCGGCATCGCGGAAGCGGTGATGTGTCCGATCGCGCCGGCGCTGCTCAATGCGCTCGCGATGGCGACAGGGCGGCGGTTCCGGGTGACGCCCGTGACGCCGGAGAAGATTCGGGAGGCAATGCAATGAGCGATCCGGTCCGGATGATCATCAACGACAAACCCGTCGAAGCGGACGCTGCCGACGCGGACATGAACCTTATCGACTTCCTGCACGAGCGGCAGGACCTGACGGGCACCAAGCTGTGCTGCGGCATCGGCGTGTGCCGCGCATGCACGGTCGGCGTGCGCAATGCGCCCGGTGCGCCGATGGAAAAGACGCTGTCGTGCTCGACGCCGGTCAGCGCGATGGCGGACATGCACGTGTACACGATCGAGGGGCTCGCGCAGGACGGCGCGCTGTCGCCGCTGCAGCAGAGTTTTCTCGAGTCGTTCGCGTTCCAGTGCGGTTACTGCGTGTCGGGTTTCCTGATGGCCGCGACCGCGATGCTCGATCATCTGCGCGCGCAGCCGGTGCACGAGCGCGATCTGGACGCGATGATCGAAACCTGGGTGGGCGGCAACATCTGTCGTTGCACCGGTTACGTGAAGTACATCGAGGCCATTCGCAAGGTGGCGATACGCTACACGAAGGGGGCGGCATGACGATGAGAACCTGCGTCGTCGCGCTGGCGACGATGCTGGCCGCACAGGTCGCGCCGCTCGCGCTCGCGGCGGCAAACGGCGATACGTCGCTGCACGAATATGCGCAACAGTGCACCGACGAAATCGGCGAGATTCCCGCGTTCGACTGCAACGACGGCACCGATGTGCCGATCACGGTCAACGGCCGCGTGCCCGCGCGCTACGCGGCGCACATGACGTGCGATCGCCCGGCGCTGTTGCCCTATGACGCGCCGACGTCCGGACAGTGCACACCGTATTCGAAGATCCTCGATCTATCGCACGGCGACACGCAGATCTCGGCGTTTTGCCGTCGCAAGCAGATCCGCGCGAACCGGAGCCCGTATTACGACGAAGTCGACATCGTGCTGCATCATGCGGGCAACGGCAAGACCTGCTGGTTTCATGCGGAGAAGGGCGGCACCGCCGGCATGGACGCAGCGCGCGTGCCGCCGCCGAACGAGGTGACGCCGCCGCCTGGCCATCCGTCAGCGGCGGAGTTCTGGTGGAAGCCGGCCGCGACGGCGACGAAGCGCTGCGTGTCGTGTCACGACGCGAGCCCGGTCATGTACAGCCCGTGGATCGGCCAGGTCTGGAGCAAGGTGCCGACCGATCCGTGGGGCAAGTACGTGAATCTCGGCGCCGATTTCGCGTCATGGACGTCGCACGCGATCAGCACGCCGGGCAATACCTGCATCGGCTGTCACCGAATCGGCGATCAGAACAGTTGCAAGATCTACGTGCCGCTCGCCGCCGGTTTGCTGCCGCCGCCGAAGGGAAGCAACGCGCGTGCGAGCCGGTATCCAATGACGCACTGGATGCCGATCGACAACAACAAGAGCCTGTATGAATGGAATGCGGCGAACGCGAAGTCGGTGAGCGATCTGCTCGAGTGCTGTTCGGCGCGCGGCAAGAACGATCCGAAGTGCAGTTTCACGCCGGCGGCGCAGGCAGCCAAATAGGTCGCGCGCGGGTTGCGCACCGCGCCGCCACGGCGCCATCGTTCGCAGCATCCATGAACGTGCCGGCCGGTGCAACCGCGGTCATCCGATGCACCTGCTGACGCGCGATGCGCGAGAAGAACCGGGATAGCCGACGTTGCCACTCGTCATGCGGCACCCGTGTGGCGGCGTCATGCAGCGGTTTTTTGCCTACTGAAAGTGATGCACGTACCGCAGCACCATCCGCGAACCCTGCGGCCGGTTGCGCGCATGGACTTCGAAGTACGCGTTGAACATCAGGTGATCCTGGGGCGAGAAGCTATACATTGCGCCGGGCCCGATCGCGAATACGGCTTCCCGCGTGCCGGGCACGTCCTGACCGTTCACCTTCATGTCGGTCGTCTGGCGCAGCCAGTAGCCGTTGAGCCCCAGCCGCAGCCCGGGCCGCACTTCGTACTCGGTGGCGAAGTTCGCATGAACGGCCTGGCCGGCCTGTGTCGACGTCACGTCCGGCCCCAGCGCGGTCGCCGGCTTGTGATTGGTCGCATTCCACAAATAGTGCAGGCGCCACGAGACGGTCCACTTCGGCGTGATCCAGAGCGTCGCGGCCCAGTACGGATCGAACGACCAGAAATGGCTGCCCGGATTGATCGCGCGCGCTGCGTCGTATGCACCGGTCGGCGCGATGAACTGGAATTCCAGCCGCTGGGCGAAGCGCGGCCCCTGCGCGCCCATCACCGGATCGAACTGGATGAACGGTCCGACCAGCAAGTCGCCGAATCCGGCACGCGAATTCAGCGCGACGTTGCCGATTCCATCGTTCGTATGCGCGGAGGCCACCCACGGCAGGATCACGTCGAGCCCCGGATGCATGCCGCCGAACGTCAACGGCGACTGGTAGACGAGCTGGCTCAGCCCTGCGAACAGGTCGATGTCCTGCTTCGGCAGCCCGACCTTGTTGCCGACGTTGTCGTTGACGCGGCCAGCCGTGTAGTACTCGAGATACTGCGTGCCGTACCAGCCGGAGCCGGCCGGCGGCATTCCGTCGAGGAAGCTGGTCATCCCCAGGTTGACCGACGGCAGGTCGGTCGCATGCGCCGGCGCAGGGCCGGCCAGGCCGAAGAACACGAGGCCTGCGATCGCAAGCAGGCGAGAGCCACATTTCATCATCACCTCCTCCTGAATATTTGTTTGTATGACTAATCAAGCAGCGCGTGAAAGATCGGGATGAGCGGAGATTGCGCGATATTGACCCGCATGGAACACGAGCGGCGCCTTGCCGAACGCATCGAACTGCTCGATCTGTCCGATGAACAGCAGATGGTCGCCTCCCTCGTAATGGCCCACGTTGCGGCACACGAAACGCGCACTTGCGCCGTCGAGGCAGGGCACGCCGCCTGCGTCGGCGTCCACGTGCGGCACGCCGTCGAACTTGTCGGCGCTCGGTGTCGCGAAACGGCGCGACAGCTCGATCTGGTCGTCTGCGAGGATATTGATCGCGAAGTGCGTGGCCGCGACGAAATCCGGGCGGCTCGGCGCCACCTTGCGCAGGCTCCACAGCACGAGCGGCGGGTCGAGCGATAGCGACGAGAATGAATTGGCGGTGAGTCCGACCTTGCGCCCGTCCGGCGACCGCGTCGTGATCACCGTGACGCCGGTCGGAAAATGCCCGAACGCGGCGCGCAGTTGCTGCGGGTCGAGGCCCGGATTGCAGGTAGCGGTGGCATTCATGTCGCCTACTCCGAACGTGCGGCGTGTTCGCGGATCAGCGCCGCGCAGGCCGACGGTTCGAACCACCACGGCGCGAACTGGCGCGGATCGTCGAAGCCATTGACGAGCGTCGCGGCCAGCGATGGCAACTGTCCGGCGGCACCAAGCAGCTCGAGAACATGCGGCGGCGGCGGGGTGAGCAGCGAGTTGGTCCAGCGCACGACGTGCTGCGCATAGGACCAATAGCGTTCGAACGTGTCGTGCATCCAGCCTTCGTCGAACGGTTCGGCTTCGCGCGCGAGGATCGCGTCGCCGTATACCTTCGCGCATTTCGCCGCATTGTTCGAACCCTGGCCAGTGATGGGATCGTTGACGACCACCGCATCGGCCATGCCGAACACGGTGCGACCCGACGGCAGGCGGAAGAACGGCTTGCGCACGGTCGGCGTGAAGCGGCCGGACAGCGTGCCGTTCGGATCGGTGAGCTCGACGTCACGGCAACGCTCGAATTCCCACGGCACGTATTGCTGCAGGAACGACAGGCTGCGGTCGAGATGCTGCTCCGGCGTCTTCACGTCGACCCAGCAGTCGAGCGGGCCGCCCGGGATCCCTTCGAACACCATGATTTCGCACGGGCCCGTGGTCGTTAGTGCGGGGAACACGAAGTATTCGCCGATGCCGGGCAGGAGGTTGAAGCGCACACGCGAATACGGCTGGCTTGGCGTCATGCCTTTCACGTAGGTCAGGGCAAGCGCGCGTTGCGGGCGCTCGAAGGCGCTGCGTGCGTCGTCGCGAACCAGCAGGTTCACGATTTCGCCCTTGCCGGCCGCGAGCAGCACTAGATCGTGGCTGCGCGCGAGGTCCTCGAGTTCCGGCACGCCGACGTCGCAGATGCGCACGTGCGCGCCGCGGCGACGGATCGCGTCGAGCCAGTCAGCCATCTTCACGCGCTGGTCGACCGATTGCGCGTAGCGGGTCAGCCGAGACGACCAGTCGATCGCCTTGCGGCCGTTGCCTTCCGGATGCGGTACCGCGATGCCGATGCCCTCGACGGACGGGCACGCTTGTTCCCAGGTGTTCAGGCCGAGATCGCGTTCGATCTGCAGTGCGGTATGGAACATGCACTGGCTCGACATGACCTTGCCGGCGCGGATCTGTTCCGCGTCGCGGTTGGTCGCGAGCGTGACGTGATAGCCCTGGTCGAGCAGCGTGAAGGCGAGTTGCAGGCCGGCCTGGCCGGCGCCGACGATAGCGATGCGTTTCATGATAAAAATCCTTGGTAGAACGAATTGCATGAGGCGGAGTATGGGCGTGAAGAAGCGGCTGCCGGTTATTCGGCCAGCCGCGGAATCGCCGGCACCGCCTGTTCGGGGCCCATCGCGGAGTAGCCGCCATCCACCGCATAGTCGGCGCCCGTCACGAAGCTCGCCGCGTCGCTGCACAAGAACGTGACGACCTGCGCGACTTCCGACGGATCTCCGACGCGTCCAAGCAGATGAAACGGCGCGGCCACGCGATCGGTCTTCGCGCGGTCGCCGTGCGTGAGCTCGTCCATCACGCGCGACCACGTCCATCCGGGCGACACCGAGTTGACGCGGATCCGGTCGCCGGCCAAATCCATCGCCATGCTGCGCGTGAGCTGGCGCATCGCGGCCTTCGAGGTCGGATAGAGCCAGCGGCCCGTCTGCGCGCATTGCGCCGAGATCGAACTGAAGTTGACGATCGCGCCGCCGCCGCGCCGCGCCAGGTACGGATGAACGGCCTTGACCAGCATCGCGGCCGACACGACGTTGACGTCCATCGCCGCCAGCCAGTCGTTGCGGGTGGCCTGGATCCCGTTGTCGACGTAACTGCAGGCGAGGTTGATCAGCAAGTCGATCGCGCCGAAGCGTTCGGCGACCGCCGACACGGCGCGGTCGATCGCGCGGTCGTCGGTGATGTCGGTCGCGATGAACATCCCGCGTTCGCCGAGCGTGTCGGCTGCACGCTCGCCGGTTTCGGCATCGAGATCGAGGATCGCGACGTACGCGCCGGCGCGGCTCAGGTCCTGCGCGACGGCGGCGCCGATCAGCGTGGCGCCGCCGGTGACGATCGCGACTTTGCCAGCAAGGGCAGTCATGGGGTGTCTCCTGGAATGATTGGGTGAAGGCGGCGCCCATTCGGCGCGCCGCCAGCGTATCCGTCGATCACGCGCTGTCGCGCCAGCGCTGCATCAGCCTGTTCGACGGCACGGTTTCGTCGAGCAGCTTGCGCGCCGTTTCGACACCGGCGACGGGCAGCCCGGCCGCGTCGAGCAGGCCGATCTGCACGAGCACGCTCGCCTGGTCCCAGTAAATGTGTTCGTGATACAGCTTGTTGCCGCGGAACTTGACGATCGCGACGAGCGGAATCTCGACGCGCTTGCCGGTCGGCGCGACGCCGGGCAGCATCCAGTCGATCTCGGTCGTGTGCGTGAAGCAGAACAGCAGTTCGTCGACGATCTGGCTCGCGCCGATCGTGCGCGAGATCGGTGTGATCGTCGTGTCCGGCGGGTTCGCATGCACGAAGTGATGCGTGTAGAAGCGCTTGAGCTCGTCGTGGCCCACGCCGCCGGTCAGCGTCGGAATATGGTTCACGTAAGGCTGCGCGACCATCGTGGCCATCGTCGCGTCGACGTTGCGTGTGTCGAACTCATGCCGGAGGTGTTCTTCCCACAGGGCGGACAGATCGTAGTGCGGGCCGAGCGCCGCGCGGAACGCGGCGATCGCGCGCTGGTGCGCCATGACCGCGGCGGCCTTGTCGAAATGATCCCCGCCGACGCGCGCGAACGCATGATCGACACCCGGGTAGACGTACACTTCGACGCCGTCGCGGCCGGCCAATGCAGCGGCGATGCGCTGCTGCGCGTCGGGCGGACAGAAGCGGTCCTGCGCGGCGATCTGCAGCACGAGCCGGCCGCGCAGATGGGCGACTTCGTCGAGCGCGTGCTCGATCCCCACGCCGTAATAGCTGACGGCGGCGGCCACGTCCGGCAGCCGGCACGCCGCGAGATACGCCAGCTTGCCGCCCAGGCAGTAACCGAGCACGCCGGCCCGGCCCGTGCATTCCGGCCGTTGCGTCAGCACGGCCAGCGCGGCGGCGATGTCCTCGACGCCCTTGTTTTCGTCGTACTCGCGGTACAACGCCATCGCACGCTCGAAGTCCGCCGCCGCGTAACCGAGTTCGATGCCGGGCGCCTGGCGCCAGAACAGGTCGGGCACGAGCACCGTGTAGCCTTCCTCGGCGTAGTAATCGGCCACGTCGCGCATCGTCGCGTTCGCGCCGAAGATCTCGTGGCACAGCACGATGCCCGGCCCCGTGCCGCCGGTCGGCGTGCTCAGGTACGCGCGAAACGTCCCGCCGTCCGGCGACGGGATCTCGATGTGTCGTCCTTGCATGTGTCCCTCCATTCTGTTCGTGACTGGCATGGGCCCAGTATTGGCGGACGAAACGCGCGCTTCTATCCGCTTTCTTCGGCCGGTATCCGCGAATTCCGGAAACCTGCGGATTGGCCCGCCGCGCCGGGGCCGGAACGTGGCGCACTGCGGGTATGTGCGGATGCGGAAGCTCCGTACAGTTTTTACGATGCGCGAAGGGTCCGCTTCTTGCGTCAGGTGCGCAGGGCTTGCGTAGTGTAACGAGGCGGACTGTCCGGGTACTCCGGACGCTATCCGGATCGTGCGACGGTGTTCCCCGGAATCGGGAACGCGTGCACAGCGCAGGTGCGATCGGGCACGACGGGAGAACTTCGATGGGGCAATTTTCCGGAACGGGATGGCTGGGCGACGCCACCTGTTTCAATCGCGACACGCTGCTGCTGCAGTCGGACGACGTGGACGAGGTGCGCGCACGGGTGGCGGACGTGTTCAAGCCGCATCGGCTCACGCTGACCGGCGATTCGCGCGCACTGCACGGCCGCATGCATCACGCGCGTTGGGGCAACCTGTCGCTCAATTTGCTCGACTACGGCGGCGAAGTGTCGATCGAACCGGGGCCGCTCGAGCACTTCTATCTGTTGCAGATTCCGCTGCGCGGCGACGCCGAGATCGAGTGCGGTGTGACGCGCTTCGTGTCGTCGCCAGACACCGCGTCGCTGCTGTCGCCAACGCTGTCGCTCCGGATGCGGTGGGGCGAGGCGTGCCCGCAAGTGATCCTGCGCATCGAGCGCGAGGTAATGGAGCGGCATGCGCGGCGGCATTTCGGCGACGACCGGCGCGGGCCGGTGGAGTTCGAGCCGGAATTCAGCCTGGCGTCGCAGCAGGGTGCGTGTCTCGCGCAAATGCTGCCGATGCTGGCCGACGCGATCGCGACGGACGGGCATCCGCTGCGCCATCCGCTCGCGTTCGAGCAACTCGAATCGACGTTGCTCAACCTGTTGCTGTACGGACACCCGAACAACGCACGCAATGGCACACGCCCCGCGCCGGCGCCGCTTGCGCCATTTTATGTGCGGCGCGTCGAGGAATACATCCGCGCGCATCTCGACGAGCCGCTGACGATCGAGCGGCTGGCCGAACTCGCGGGCGTCAGCCCGAGCACGCTGTTCGCCGGATTCCGCAATCGCCACGGCATTTCGCCGATGGGATTCGTGCGCCAGTTGCGGTTGCAACATGTGCGCGACGAACTGCTCGACGACGCGACACCGGGGCTCGCATCGGTGACGGACGTCGCGTTGAAATGGGGCTTCGCGCACCTCGGGCGGTTCGCGATCGACTACAAGCGCGCGTTCGGGGAATCGCCGTCGGCCACGCTCCGGATGCGGCGTGCGCGGTGCTGACGGGAGGGCAGCCACGACGCAGGCTCACTTTTGAAAGTCTGGCACATGCGTGAAGCGCGGGCTTGACGCAAGTCATCAACGCGGACGATGCCACTGCGCCGCGTAGGGGCACGCCCCCGTCTCCCGCGTCACGGCGCTAGGATGAAAGACGTCATCCTCGATTGCCGGAGACGCACATGAAAATCAGCGAGCCGATGCGGGCCCCGTCGGCGCCCGATACCTTACCGCTGCTGCAGCTTGGGCTGCGGCCCTTCTATCTGACCGGCGCGCTGTTCGCGAGCATCGCCATCGCCGTGTGGCTCGCGGCCTGGCACGGCGTGCCTGTCGCCGGGCGAGCCGGTTCGATGACCGGGCTCATGTGGCATGTGCACGAGATGATCTTCGGCTTCGTCGCCGCGATCGTCGTCGGCTTCCTGCTGACCGCCACGCGCGCCTGGACTTCGCGCGAGACGCTGCGCGGCCCGGCGCTCGCGGCGCTGTGGCTGCTTTGGCTGGCCGGACGCGTGCTCGTCTGGTCGGGGCCGCCGATGCTCGCGGCCGTTGTCGATTCGTTGTTTTTGCCGGTGACGGCCTTTGTGTTGTTGCGCGTGCTCATTTCGGCGAAGAACAGGCACAACGTGTTCCTGCCGGTCGCGCTGCTGTTGTTCGGCGCGCTGAACGCGCTGTTCCATGTATCGGTGATGACGGGTCGTGCCGATCTTGCGCTGCGTGCGGCTTACGCGGCGACGGGGCTGGTCGTGTTCTTCGTCGCGGTGATTACCGGACGCATCGTGCCGATGTTCACGACGAATGCAATCCCCGGCTTCAAGATTCGCCGCTTCAGGATCGTGGATGCGCTCGCGGCCCCGGCGGTCGCGGTGACGCTGTTCGCGGACGCGCTCGGCGCACCCGATACGCTGTTGATCGTCGCTGCGCTCGCGACCGCCGTGCTGCATGCGTGGCGCCTTGCCGGATGGCATTCGTGGCGCGTCGGCAAGCGGCCGATCGTGTGGATTTTGCACGTGTCCTGCCTGTGGATTCCGGTCGGCTTCGTGCTGCTCGCGCTGTCGTTCGCCGGCGCAGTCGCACACTCGCTCGCCGTGCACGCGTTGACCGTCGGCGCGATCGGCGGTGCGATCATCGCGATGATCACGCGCACGGCGCTTGGCCACACGGGACGCATGCTCGTCGCGGGGCCATGGGAGCAGCTGTGTTACTGGCTGGTGATCGGTGCGGCGGTCATTCGCGTGTTCGGTCCGCTCGTGCCGGGGGTGCCGTACGCGGTCTGGCTCGATGCGTCGGGCGCGTGCTGGATCGTCGCGTTCTTGGCGTACGCGGTTCACTACACGCCGTTCCTGATGTCGCCGCGTGCGGACGGTCGCCAGGAATGACGCTCGCGCGTCGACGGATTGCGACAGGAAGCGTGAGGCGCAGCATCAGAGTCGTGTTGCGCGCCGGGCGCGGGGGGATATGACGTCGACCGTTGCCGGTCCGACAAGTGAGGGATCGGAGAATGCATCGCGCCGGCAAGCATCGAGGCTTGCCGGCGGCGTCGCGCAACGAGACCGGTTACTGCGGCCGATCTTGTCGCGCGTATTTCAGAAATGCACGACGGTCCGGATGGACTTGCCTTCGTGCATCAGGTCGAACGCTTCGTTGATGCCGGTGAGCGGCTTCGTGTGCGTGACGAACGGTGCCAGCTGGATCGTGCCGGCCATCGCTTCCTCGACCATGCCCGGCAGTTCGGAGCGACCCTTCACGCCGCCGAATGCCGTACCCAGCCAGCGGCGGCCGGTGACGAGCTGGAACGGGCGCGTCGAAATTTCCTGGCCGGCGCCCGCGACGCCGATGATGACGGACTGGCCCCAGCCGCGGTGCGCGCATTCGAGCGCGGCGCGCATCACGTTGACGTTGCCGATGCACTCGAAGCTGTGATCGACGCCCCAGCCGGTCATTTCGACGATCACCTGCTGGATGGGCTTTTCGTGGTCCTTCGGATTGACGCAGTCGGTTGCACCGAACACGCGCGCGAGGTCGAACTTGCCGGGGTTGGTGTCGATCGCGATGATGCGGCCGGCCTTCGCGAGCTTGGCGCCCTGAATCACTGCGAGGCCGATGCCGCCAAGACCGAATACGGCCACCGTATCGCCTTCCTGCACCTTCGCGGTGTTCTTCACCGCGCCGAGGCCGGTCGTGACGCCGCAGCCCAGCAGGCAGACCTGCTCCGGGTTCGCGTCCGGGTTGATCTTCGCGAGCGAGACTTCGGCGACGACGGTGTATTCGCTGAACGTCGAGCAGCCCATGTAGTGATAGATCGGCTGGCCGTTGTAGCTGAAGCGCGTGGTGCCGTCGGGCATCACGCCCTTGCCCTGGGTGGCGCGCACCGACACGCACAGATTGGTCTTGCCGCTCTTGCAGAACAGGCACTCGCCGCATTCGGCGGTGTACAGCGGAATGACGTGATCGCCGGGTTTCACGCTCGTCACGCCTTCACCGACTTCCACCACGATGCCGGCGCCTTCATGGCCCAGCACGGCGGGAAAGATGCCTTCCGGATCGTCGCCCGACAACGTGAAGGCATCGGTGTGACAGACGCCGGTATGGGTGATCTTGATGAGCACTTCGCCCTTGCGGGGCGGTTCGACGTCGATTTCGACGATCTGGAGCGGCTTACCCGCCTCGAACGCAACTGCGGCACGTGATTTCATGGCAATCCTGTCAAAAAAGAATCATCGAATGGCTCGGACGTCGACGAACCTGCACCGGTCAGCGCAAGTAGGACCGGACGAGGGTCACGATATCGTCGATCGATCCGGACGAGGGCCGCGGGGCGTCCGCGAGCTGGGTGAATTCCTCGCGCAAATGGCTTTCGAGCACGCCGGCCATCACGCCGTTGATCGCGCCGCGGATGGCAGCCAGTTGCTGAAGTATCGGGCCACAGTCCGCCCCCTCCTCGAGCGCTTGCTCGAGCGCGTTCAGTTGCCCGCGAACACGGCGCACGCGGGTCAGCACGCGTTTCTTTTCTTCGGGGGAATGCGGCATGGGATTTGTGGGCTCCGGATACTGGGGGGCAGTATAGAGCAATGCGGCGTGGAGGTATACGGGATCGCTGCGGGCGGGCGCCGCGCGCGCGCCTGACCGGCACACCGTCAGATCAGCAGCGCGAGCGTGCGGAACAGCGCAAGATCCTCGTTGCGCGCCGACCGCGCATGCAGCCGGATCACCTGCAGCAGGCAGTCGATGAAGCAGCGCGCGGCGTCGCTCAGCGTGCTGCTGCGGCGCGTGACGATGCCGAGTTCGCTCGGCTCGAAGGTCTCCCTGAGCGACAGCACGCGCATCCGCTCACCGAACGGCGGCACCGCCGCGAGGATCGTCGGGCACCACGTGCACATGCCGGCTTGCTCGAGCATCGTCTGCAGCATCGCGACCGATTGCGCGCGCACGATGCGCCGCTCGTCGATCCGTGCGCCGTGCCGCGTAAACAGATAGTCGACGAGCGCGGCCTGGCCGTCGGCCGATGAATTCAGCACCCAGTCGCACTCGAGCAGGTCGTGCACCGACTTCGCGTGTTCGAGCGGATGCCCGGCGCGCACCATCACCGACGTCTCGTAGCGCAGCAGCGGCTCGAACGCGAATTCCTGCGCGCCGCCGCCGGCCTGCACGTGGCCGAGCGCGAAATCCATGCTGCCGTCACGCAGCAGCGGTTGCGCGACGGCCATCAGCGCTTCGTAGAGTTCGAGGCGCACGTCGGGCATCCGCTCGCGAAACCGCAGCACGGTTTCCGCGAGGAACGTCATCGTCAGCCACGGCGTGACGCCGACGCTCAGCCGCCCCTCGATGCGTCCGCGCATCCGTTCGAGATCGCTTTGCGCATGCTCTAGCTGCTTGAGCACGAGCTTCGCGTGCGTGAGCAAGGTTTTTCCGTATTCCGTGAAGCCGATGCCTTCCGGCGCGCGCACGAGCAGCGGCAGGCGCTCGCTGGCCTCCAGCTCGCGAAGCGCGCGCGTGACGGCCGCCTGCGACAGCCCGAGCGTGCGCGCCGCGCCGCGGATGCTCCCGGCCTCCGCGCTCGCGACGAGCGCCTGCAGCTGATGCAGCTTGATCGTGCTCATGGTGCGATACCCGACAACGAAAGGTTGTCATCATAACGAAACTGCGGCTGTTCGCCGGTTTTTTTGCTGCCTACGATTTCGCCATGATCCGCCATTCCGGCGATCGACAACCGGCACGCATCGAGGAGTAACGGGGTTGGATCGAGCACGCATTCCGCCTGAAATGGCGACCATCGAGACGGAAATGATCGCGCTGCGCCACCGGCTGCATGCGCATCCGGAGCTCGGTTTCGAGGAACACGCGACGAGCGAGCTGGTCGCCGATTGCCTGACAACATGGGGTTATCGCGTCACGCGCGGACTCGGCGGCACCGGGGTGGTCGGCACGCTCACGCGCGGCACGGGGAAGCGGCTCGGCCTGCGCGCGGACATGGATGCGCTGCCGATCCGCGAGACGACCGGGCTGCCGCATGCGAGCCGGCACGACGGCGTGATGCATGCGTGCGGTCACGACGGCCATACGGCGATGCTGCTCGCGGCCGCACGCTGCATCGCGGAGCGCGGACGCTTCAGCGGCACGCTGAACCTGATTTTCCAGCCGGCGGAGGAAGGGCTCGGCGGCGCGAAGCGGATGATCGACGACGGGTTGTTCACCCAGTTTCCATGCGATGCCGTGTTCGCGATGCACAACGTGCCGGGGCTGCCGGCGGGTGTGCTCGGCTTCTGCGACGGCCCGGCGATGGCGTCGGCCGACGAGGTGCGTGTGCGCGTGACCGGGCGAGGCGGCCATGGCGCGGCGCCGCACACGACGATCGATCCGGTAGTGGTCTGCGCCTCGATCGTGATGGCGTTGCAGACGGTTGTGTCGCGCAACGTGAATCCTCAGGAACTGGCAATCGTTACGACCGGCGCGATTCATGCAGGCACCGCATCGAACGTGATTCCGCCGCATGCGGATCTGGAACTGAGCGTGCGTGCGCTGTCGCCGGACGTGCGCGTGCTGCTCGAACGGCGCGTCCGCGCGATCGTGCACGGGCAAGCCGACAGCTACGGCGCGACCGCCGAGATCGACTATCGCCATGGCTATCCTGTGCTCGTCAATCACGCGGTGGAAACCGCGTTCGCCCGCGATGTTGCGCGCGAATGGGGTGGCGACGACGCGCTGATTCCGCACCTTCCGCCGATCGCGGCGAGCGAGGACTTCGCGTTCATGCTCGACGTCTGCCCGGGCAGCTACCTGTCGATCGGCAACGGCGACGGCGCGGCCGGCTGCGGGCTGCACAACCCCGGCTACGACTTCAACGATGCGTGTCTCGCGACGGGCGCGAGTTACTGGATCGCGCTCGCCGAGCGCTACCTCGCGTGAGGCGGCCGGACCGATTCGATTTACCTTCAACGATGGAAACAAGGAGACTGGCAATGAAACAGTGGATGGCGGCGCTCGCGGTGGCGCTGACGGCAACCACGGTGGCAGGCGTCGCGCATGCTGGCGACTGGACGGGCAAGGAGATTCGCCTCGCGGTCGATCCCACGTATCCGCCGCTCGAATACAAGAAGCCCGACGGCACGCTGACCGGCTTCGGGATCGACATCACGAACGCGATGTGCGCGGAGCTGCATGCGCGCTGCGTGTGGGTCGAGTCGAGTTTCGACGGGATGATTCCGGGGCTGCTCGCGCGCAAGTTCGACGTGATCGCGTCGTCGATGACGATCACGCCGAAGCGGATGGAGCAGATCGCGTTCACCAACCGGATCTCGAATGCGCCGGCGCGGCTGATCGCGCGCAAGGGTTCGCCGCTGCTGCCGACGGCCGCGTCGCTGAAGGGCAAGCGGGTCGGCGTCGAGCAGGGTTCCGCGCAGGCCGACTATGCGATCGCGAACTGGCAACCGGCGGGCGTGCAGATCGAGTCGTACCAGAACCAGGATCAGGTCTATGCCGATCTCGTGACCGGGCGGCTCGACGCGGCGTTCCAGGCATCGATCGCTGCGAGCGACGGCTTCCTGAAGAAGCCGCAGGGCAAGGATTTCATGTTCGCCGGCGCGGCGATCGACGACGCGAAGTATTTCGGGCAGGGCGATGGCCTCGGGCTGCGCAAGCAGGACACCGACCTGCGCGACGCATTCAACCGCGCGCTGGCGACGATCCTCGCGAACGGCACGTATCAGCGGATCAACCGCAAGTACTTCGACTTCGACATCTACGGCACGAAGTAAGCCGCGCCGACCCGTATCGAGCGGGTAGCGACCATCATATAAATAAGGAAAACGAATGAACTGGAGATTGTTTTTCGTCGTGATGCCGGCACTTTGTGCTGCGCCGGCCTTCGCGCAGAGCAGCGTCACACTGTACGGGCTGATCGACGCGGGCATCGACTACACGAACAACGTCCGGGGCCACGGCGCATGGCAGATGGCGAGCGGCTTCGCGCAGGGCAGCCGCTGGGGTCTCAAAGGGTCCGAGGATCTCGGCGGCGGCTACAGCGCGCTGTTCCAGATCGAGAACGGCTTCAACGTGAACAGCGGCACGCTCGCGCAGGGCGGCCGCATGTTCGGGCGGCAGGCTTACGTCGGGCTCGGCAGCACGCGCTTCGGCACGCTGACGCTCGGCCGGCAATATGACTCGGTCGTCGACTATCTCGCGCCGACGACCGCGAATGGCAACTGGGGGGTCTATCCGTTCTCGCATCCGCTCGACAACGACAATACCGGCAATACGTTTCGCGTGAACAACACGGTCAAGTACGCGAGCCCGGATTTTTCCGGCTTCTCGTTCGGCGGCACGTACAGCTTCAGCAATGACACCGGGTTCGCGAACAACCGGCAGTGGAGCGTCGGCGCGCAGTACGAGCGGGGCGGCCTGCTCGTCGGCGCGGCGTTCCTGAATGCGGACAACCCGGGCGCGACGGCCGGCGGCGCGATCGCGGGCTCGGGGTTGGTCGGCGCGGATGCGAACTTCGCGTCGGCGCGGCTGCGGATCTTCGGGGCGGGCGTCAACTACACGGCAGGGCCTGCGACCGTCGGGTTTGCCTATACGAACAGCAACGTCACTCGGCCAACCGCGAACGTCGGCTACCTGTTCGGCGACGAGACGATCGAACCGGTGACGGGGCCGCTCGCGGGTGGCACGGTCACGGCGATCAAGTATCAGAACTTCGAAGTGAACGGAAAATACCAGTTCACGCCGGCGTTCTTCGTGGGCGCGCAGTATGTGTATACGACCGTGCGCTACGACGCGACCACGGGGAGCGCGAAACCGAAGATCCATTCGATCGGGCTGATGGCCGACTACAACCTGTCGAAGCGCACCGACGTCTATCTGATGGGTGCCTGCCAGCGGGTTGCCGGTGACACGACCGGCTCGTCGCTCGACCAGGCATATGTCCCGGGGGCGGCCGATCTGTCGTCGACGTCGAAGCAGTTGATGGTGCATGCGGGGATTCGGCACAAGTTCTGACCGGATCGGGATCGAAGGAGGGGCGGGCGGCCGGCTTGACGTCGCCCGCTCGCGTCATCGACCGATCCCGGCAACGTCAGCGACCATGCGCGGCACGGCAACCGGTTGTGGAGTGGAAGTTGTGAGCGGGGGCGGCCATTCACGCTGAAACCCGAATGCGTGAACGGCTGGCCGGTGCGCGCCGTCGATGCGGCGCGCACCGTGTGTCAATCTCGCGCCATCCCGGCCGATTCCCGCAGCCTCGATGGGAGGCCGGATCGCCGCTGATGTCGATGCAAACAACGCGTGCGTTGCCGACTACCTGGCGACGCGCGTGCGTGCGGACGGTGAGTCTGAGACGGATGGACCGGTTTCGCGCCCGTTACAGCGTTATGCGTTCATTCAGGTGCCGTTCGTGGCGAACCCTGAGCCGTCTGAATGCATGAAGCGAGGCAAAGGAACGTTCGATGAACCCGCGTTTTACCACGGCCACTGTCATGAGGCGAATCGCTTTTTGCAAGCAAGGGCATGATCGGTCTTGCCGCTAATCAAATGCCAATAAATGCCAATCCCGCCATTGCGATGCCAATAGCGGCCACTCCGATTGACAGACCCTGCATCCATGAGCGGCGCGTGAGGATCGTGATCGCCGCAAGTGCGATCGAGATCTGGATGACGGTCGTCGCCTGCGACCACCGATGATGTCGGTGCATCCGCGCCTCGCTCGCCGCGTTGTTCTTCTCGACTTCCGTTTCGAGCGACTCGGCATGTGCCCGGATCGGTTCCTTTTCGGCGCGGTATCGTGCGGCGTCCGTCTCGAACCGCTTCCGCTGCGGCGAGCCGTCGGGGCTCAACGCTGCACCGAGTTCCGCGAGGTTCTGCTTGTTGCCCTTTGCCTGATAGTAGGCCCACTGGTTCGCAGCCTCGGTTTTCCGGATCGCGGCGTCATTCTTGTAGAGCAACGCAAGGCTTTCGTCGGCACCGCTCTGGTAGGCAGATATCGCACCGAAGCAGGCAAGCACGGCCGTCAGCACAGCGATGCGCGACGTACCCTGATCGCGGTCGTGAGCCGCGTGATGTTCCACCGCATGGTCGTGAGGGCCATGAACTTCGTATTCTTCAGACATCGGTGACAAACCCGCAAGAGTTGAATGAATCCATCGCCGGCCGACCGCGCGGACGCTCGATTGCACGTAGGAGTCTGACACAGGTTTGCGCGCTGGCGATGCCTTCACGCGGCGCGCCGACCCGTCGCGTCGCACACGATGTAAGCAAGAGATCCAGATTCTCGTCGAACCGCATCGCGGCTGATGAACCTTACGCGGAGGCTGCCTTCCGCCAGTCAAGGGGGCGCGGGCATTCCGACATCTTCCGTAGGCGTCCCGTGGAGCGCCGATTCTTAAAGCGATTCATGGGTGACGATATGCTTCCGTCGCCGTCCCGCCCGGTTGGATCCCGATAATATCGGCGCGAGACTCAGCGTCTGCCGGGCTGCAGAATTCCGCCGCATGTCACGTAGTCGCGTCGTTGATTTTTGGCAGCCAGGCAAACGCGATCGTCACCAGCGTCACGCCCACGATCAGCATGGGCACCACCATTGGCCACGCGCCCAGTTGATAGCGCGGATCGGTGAAAACCGCTGCCGTCTGTCCCACGCTGAAAGCGAAGAACATCATGATGAAGCCAGACCAGGATACCGCGCGGCCTGCAAGGTGGGGCAGACCGCTGACCGCTCCTGCCTGCCCGCATGGCTGGTGGATTCCGTGGCCGAGGCAGTACACGCCATGCCCCACGAGCAACGGCCAGATGCTTCCGGGAAGCAGCGCACACCCCAATGCCTGAATCACCGCGCCGGAAAGGCTCAACGTTGCGCCTTGTCGCACCGTTCGCAGCATGCTTTGACGTCGCAGCAACAGGCGGCAGCCGTACGTGCTCAGCACATAGACGAGCGTGCCGCTGGCCGGTATCCAGCCATATCGCTGGGGCGACAGGCCGAGATGCCGGATGTAGATTGCGGGAGAAAGCAATAGGAAGCAGAACATGCCGGTGTACGTCGAGGCGGCCAGCAGCGCCCATAGCCTGAACGTGGCATTGCCGACTATCTCGCGCACCTCCCAGGTCGAGCCCCGGCTCGACGAGATTCCCGAGAAACTCTCCTCGAAGCCGTACCAGCACATGACGAGCAGCCCGAACGCATACAGGCTCATCCCGGCGAGCACCCATCGCCATCCGGCCTGCTGCGTGACATACGCACCGAGAAGCGGCGCGAGGAACGCCATCATCCCCATTCCCATGAAACCGCGGGCCATCACGTACGGACCATCGGCCGCCGAATACCGGTCGCGCACCGTCGCGCGTGCGCATACCAGTATCGCGGCCATTGCAAAGCCCTGCATTGCGCGAGCGACCACCAGCATCGCCGCGCTCGAGGCGAGCGCAGCCGCGAGCGCGGCCACTGCATAGAGCGCAAGACCGCTCAGCAACACGGGGCGGCGGCCGTATCGGTCCGAAAGACTGCCCATCGGCAATTGCCCGATACCGAATATCAACGCGAAAACCGTGAGGCTGACACTGGCGGACCCCAGCGTTGCGGCGATTTCAGGCAGCGCCGGCAGGTAACTGTCGGTCGCCACCGGCTGGGCCGCGAGCAGAAGCGGCAACATGAGCGCGAAGTTCATGCGAGCAGGGCGCGTGGTGTCCGACATGACGGTTTTCGGCACGGTATCAGGCATCGGGTGAAGACAGCGGCAACGCCAGTTCGCTCTGCCACTGAGGGCAAGCAGCAGCAAGCTGGAAATGATGGGCGAAAGGGGCGCCGAACACGACGCCCCGTCGAGCGCTGGCTAGCTGCCGATGGACCCCGGCACGTGTTCGCGCACGATACGATGGCGCGCGATCGCATCGGTGCGCAACCGGTCGTATTCTGCCTTGTCGACCGGTTGCGCGTTCGCTCGCCCGAGATCGTTCATATGGATACGATGTGTCTCGCGTGCGCTCGCGGCTGCGAGCGACGCAATCACGGTGATGCCGAATGCGATCGCACCGACGATCAGCCACACGTGGTGTCCTCCGGGCGGCGCGACCGCCGTGAACAGCGCGGGCAGCATCGCCGTGGCCGCGGTACCCAGATTCTGCGCGATTGCCATCGCCGACACGCGCGTGCGGGTCGGGAAGAGTTCGGGGTAGTAGGCGGGAAATACGGCGTTGTAACCCTGGTACACCACACCCCACATGAGCATCGACATCGCGAATGCGAGTGGCACGTTGCGGATGCTGATCGCATACAGGTAGGCAAACGCGAGCAGGCCGGCCGCCAGCGAGCCGACAATGATCGGCGGCCGGCGTCCGACCTTGTCGGACAGGTTGCCGACGAACGGAATCACGATCATCGCAACGATATTGCCCATCACCGTGATCCAGAGATAGACATCTTTCTGGAATCCGATTCCATACGCCGGCTGAACCGCATAGGCTGCGCCGAAGATCGTGGCGACGACTGGAATCACGTTCATCATCGACATGCAGGCAACGCGCACCATGTCGGGAAAGTGGTGCCTGAAAGCGTCGGCAACGGGCGAGCCGGCTTGCGAACGGTTGCGTACCGCTTCATCGAATGCAGGCGACTCGTCGACCTCGCGGCGAATGATCAAGCCCGCGACGATGACCAGCGCACTCAGCAGGAACGGAATGCGCCAGCCCCAGCTGTCGAACTGCGCGGACGGCATGTAGTAGGCGAGCGGCAGGAACACGGCGGCGGCCAGCACTTGCCCGGCCTGCACGCCCTGCAGTGTGAAGCTGACGAAGTATCCGCGTCGACCGAACGGCGCGTGCTCCAGGATCATCGAGCTCGCGCCGGTGATCTCGCCGGCCACGGCGAAACCTTGCAGCAGGCGAAGCGTCACCAGCAACGCAGGTGCGATCAGCCCGGCTTGCTGATAGGTCGGCAGGAGGCCGACTCCGACGGTCGAGATTCCCATCAGAAACATGCAGAAAAGCAGGACGGTTTTCCGTCCGCGCGTATCGCCGAGATGGCCCAGCACGAACGCGCCGATCGGGCGGGACACATAGCCGACACCGTAAGTGGCCAGCGACGCGATGATGGCTGTCGTGGGGCTGCCGTGCGGAAAGAATATCTGCGGGAAGATCAGCGCCGATGCCGTGGCGTAGATGAAGAAATCGTAGTATTCGAGCACCGAGCCGATCCAGCCGCTGACGGCGGCTTTTCTCGACTGGTGCCTGCCCCGGGGCTCGTCTCGCAAGGTCGTGGTCATCGTCGTCTCCAGATATTGATATGTGTGCCGGGCAACGCGGGTGGTGCGGGGAGTCGTCACTGCCCGATGTATCGACTCCGTTGTGTGACCTGACCGAGGCCCATCGATACGACGCACGGCGAACAACCGCGGTGCGCAGGGCTGTGTACGCGGGAACGGTTGCGCATGTGCGTGGGGCCCGCATCGGCAGCCGATGCGGGCATCGGCTTATGCCTCGCGGAGCGCCGAGACCGCGGCCCGCAGCGCCAGCAGATAGCTTTCGACACCGAAACCGCAAATTTGCCCGCTGACGATCTCGGCCAGGACGGAGTGATGCCGGAACGGCTCGCGTGCATGGATGTTGGACATGTGCAGTTCGACGATCGGGCACGTGAGGATGGCAAGGGCATCGCGAATGCCGTAGCTGTAGTGCGTCCATGCGCCCGCGTTGATCAGCACCGCATCCTGGCCTTCCTCGAAGGCGCGATGAATGCGCTCGCACATCGCGCCTTCGCTGTTCGTCTGGAACGCGTCCACCTGTACACCCAGTTCCTCCGCCAGCGCCTGCAGCCGTGCATCGATCTGCGCGAGCGTGATCGTCCCGTACTGCGCCGGGTCGCGCTTGCCGAACATGTTGTGGTTGATGCCGTGCAGCATCAGGATCTTCTTCATGCGAATCTCCACTGCGTGTTCAATCAAAGGGCACGGCCAGCCGATCGATCACCGAAGGGGTCTCGGGACGCACGCCGCGCCACCACGCGAACGCCTCGGCCGCCTGTTCGACCAGCATGCCGACGCCGTCCGCGATCCCGTGTACGCCAGCGTTTTTCGCGAGCCGCAGAAACGGCGTCAGACGCTTGCCGTATGCCAGTTCGTAGGCCGTGCCGGTCGGACTGAACACGCTCGGCGGCACCGGCGGCAAGTCGCCGGTCAGGCTGGCCGATGTCGCATTGACGACCAGGTCGAAACGCCCCATCCGTGAAAGATCGGCGTAGCCGCCGGCGACGAGCGGACCGCGTCCGGCAACCTGCGCGGCCAGTGCGTGCGCCTTGTCGACGTCGCGATTCGCGATGACCAGCTCAGCCGGTCCGGCTTCGAGGAACGGCAAGAGCGCGCCGCGTGCCGCACCGCCTGCACCGAGCACCAGGACGCGCTTGCCGGCCATCGGCAGATCGAGGTTCGCTTCGATGTCGCGAACCAGGCCGATGCCGTCGAAGTTGTCCGCCAGAATCCGGCCGTCGTCGAACTTGAGCGCGTTGGCCGCGCCCGCGAGCTGCGCCCGCTCGCTGCGTTCGTCCGACATCGCGAATGCGTCGAGCTTGAACGGCGCAGTGACGTTGATGCCCTTGCCGCCACCCTCGAAAAACGCACGAACCACGTCGGCGAAAGCGCCTGTCGGCTCGACGGGTCCCTCGATGGCCGTATAGGTCATGTCCTGCCGCGCCTCCTGCGCGAAGAGACCGTGAATCAGTGGGGATTTCGTGTGCCCGATCGGATTGCCGATCACCGCGTATTGGTCGGTCATCATTGGCTCGCTTTTGAATAGAGGACGCCGTCGGCCTGCATCGCGTCGATTTCGGCCGAATCGAACCCAAGGGAGCGTGCGACTTCCGCGTTGTGCTGCCCGAGATCGGGCGCGACGTCGCGAATCGTCGTATCGCAACCAGAAAACCGGAACGGCAGGTTCGGCAGGCGCAGCGTGCCGTAGCGCGGATGCTGTTGCTCGACGACCATGCCTCTTGCCTGGATCTGCGGATCGTCCAATACCTCGTCGATGCGTTGCACCTTCGCGCACGGAACGTCGATGCCGTCCAGCAGTTCGAGGACCGACGCGACGGAACGCGCGGCCACCCACGGCTCGACCACCGACAGAATTTCCGCGCGGTGCGCGTTGCGGCCGGTGCTGTCGTGAAACCGTATGTCGGCGCCGAAGTCCGCCGGGCCGCCGTGCGTCGCGATCAGATCGGCGAAGCGTTTCCACGCGTCGTCGACTTGCGCGGCGATCACGAGATCGCCGTCCGCGGCACGGAATACGCCGTAGAGCGTCGAGGTAGGCATGTCGTGTCCGGTCTGCTCGGGCAGCACGCCCTGCAGCGTGTAGCACTGCACCGCATATTCGTGCATCGATACCAGCGTGTCGTACAGCGCCATGTCGATTTGTTGCCCGCGGCCGCTCTTCACGCGCCCCAGCAGCGCGGCGTTGATGGCGGCGACGGCGTGGATGCCGGTGTACATGTCGCCGAGCGAGATGCGCAGCAGCGGTGGCCGTTCGCCCGGCGTGCCTACCATTTGCATGATTCCGCTCTTGGCTTCGGCGATCAGCCCGAAGCCTGCGCGATGCGCATCGGGGCCGGTGTGCCCATACGCCGAAATCGAGCAGTAGACGAGCCCCGGATTGCGCGCCGACAATTCGGCATAGCCGAGCCCGAGCTTGTCCAGTGCACCCGGCCGATAATTCTCGATGAACACGTCGGCGGAGTCGCACAGGCGCTGCATGAATGCCTTGCCGCGCGCGTCCTTCATGTTGACGCTCACGCCGCGCTTGCCCATGTTGAGCTGCAGGAAGTAGCCGCTTTGCTGGTCGTCGAGCACGGTCGCGTGCTGGCGTCCGGCGTCGCCCGATCCGGGACGCTCGACCTTGATGACTTCGGCGCCGAGCGCCGCGAGACAGCGCCCGACATACGGCCCGGCGAGGAAGTGGCTGTAGTCGACGACGCGAATGCCTTCGAGTGGGCGAGCCTGCATCACAGTGCCTCCGGGCGGCGCGGCACCATCAGACGATGCTCGCCGCGTTGAACGACCTGTCCGTCCTGATTGATCAGCTCCGACGGCAGCACGACGATGCCCCAATCCGGGCGACTCTTGCTGGCCCGCATCGAGCCGACGCGGAACTTCACGTGCAGCACGTCGCCGACCTTGATCGGGAGCAGAAAATCCCACGTCCAGCCGAGCGACATGCCAGGCAGAAAGCGATAGTCGCTCTGCGTCTTCAGGCCGTCGGCGATGGACAAGCCGAACAGCCCGTGCGCGACGAGGCACCCGAAATGGCTCGCGTTCGCGTATGCCTCGTCCACATGGACGGGCGTATGGTCGCCGGTGAGGTCGGCGTACGCGAGAATGCGCTCCTTTGTCACGGTGTAGCTCGGGCTCGTGCACGTGTCACCCTCGCGGGCGTCGTCCCAGTATTTCTCGACGATCGTCATGGTCACGCCTCCGCGCGCGGGTTGATGGCCAGCGCCTGCGCGACGCAGGAAGCTGGTCTGGCCTGGATCAGTTCGACGGCAAGCCCGTCGGGCAGGCGAAGCCAGTTCCGCCCCTGTGGCATTTCCGTCACACCGAACCGTTGCGCCGCGGCCAGCGCGGCTTCCAGGTCTTCGCACATCACGCCGAGATGGGCGAGCCGGCCTTCCGGACCATCGTGTTCCGGCGCGTGGATGAGCTGCATGCCGCCGAGCGTCCAGTACTGCCGCGGCGCGTCGAGCGTGCCGTCCACTTCGCGCAGGGTCATGCCGAGCACGTCCTCGAAGAAGCGGATGTGCCAGCGGATGTCCTTCACCCAGATCGCAACGTGTTCGAGATAGGCTTTCGTGGCATTCATGCGGCGGCCTCCTGCCGTTGGCGGTCGGCCATCGCGCGCTCCAGTCCCTTGATGCAGGCGACGAGCGTCGCATTGACCGGGGTCGGTACGCCGTAGCGCTGTCCCCAGCGCACGACCGAACCATTGATGAAGTCGATCTCGGTGATCGAGCCCTTCTCCAGGCTTTGCAGCATCGACGTCTTGAAGGACGCGGGCAGCCCCTCGGCGGCGAGCGTCCAGGCCTGTTCGGGATCGGTCATCGACAGCTTGACGCCGGCTGCCTGCGCCGCCGCGATTGCCTCGGCCACGGCCGCGAGCGACGTCGCCTTCAGCAGCGGCTCGTCGTAAAGCTGCCCGTAGGTGAGGCCGGTCAGCCCCGTCAGCGCGCCCGTCGCGACGTTCACCAGCAGCTTGTCCCACATCGTGCCGACGATGTTGTCGCTGATCGTCGTGGCGAGGCCGGCGGCATCGAACGCCGCGGCGATCGCCTGCACGCGCGGTGTGATGCGCCCGTCGAGTTCGCCGATATAGGTGTACTTGCCGATCACGCCGGATTCGATATGACCCGCGCCGCGCAGCACGCCGCCGACGTAGGTCTTGCCCGCGAGGACGCGCTCGCGGCCGACGACGTCGATCAGGATGTCCTCGTGTCCGAGGCCGTTCTGCAGCGACAGCACCGTGGTATCCGGCCCCACCAGCGATTGGGCGCCGCGGATGGCCGCGTCGGTGTGGAACGACTTGACCAGCACCACCACCAGGTCGGCCACGCCGACATCGGCAGCCTGGGTCGTCGCGTGGACGCGTACGTGGCGGGTGCCCCCGGCGTCGTCGACGCGCAGGCCGTCACGGCGCATCGCATCGACGTGTGCAGGCGAGCGGTCGATCAGCCAGGTCTCGTGGCCGCCTTGGGTAAGAGTGGCGCCGATCGCGCAGCCCAGTGCGCCCGCGCCCAGAATTGCTATTTTCAATGGTGTCTCCTTGACGTATGGCATCACGATAGGAGCCGCCGCTCATGCCGACAATGCAATGGATACAATGGTGTCATTGCCATGGACAATAACGCCACGATGCCTGCCGACCTGCCCGACCTGAAGCTGCTTCAGCTTTTCGATCTCCTGTACGACGTGCGCAGCGTCACGCGCGTCGCCGAGCAACTGGGCCAGAGCCAGCCGACGGTCAGCATCTGGCTCGGACACTTGCGGGAACATCTGCACGATCCGCTCTTCATCCGGACACCCGGCGGCATGGCGCCGACACCGCAAGCCGACGCGCTGATCGGGCCATGCCGGGAAATTCTCGAATCCCTGCGGCGCTTCACCGCGTGGGAGATTGCGTTCGATCCCGCGACGGCCCAGCGACGGTTTCGCATCTGCATGACCGACGCGAGCCACATCACGCTGCTCCCGCGGCTGCTGGCCCATGTCCGGGCGCAGGCGCCCGGCGTCCGGCTGGAGGCCGCCCGGATCGACGGCAATACGGAGCGCGCGCTCGAATCCGGCGAAGCCGATCTTGCGATCGGCTACGTGCCATGGCTGGGCGGCGGCATTTACCAGCAGAAGCTGTACGACCAGGACTGGGTCTGCCTGGCCAACCGGCATCATCCGAGGATTCGCGGCCGCCTCGGGGCAAGACAGTATCGATCGGAAGGACATGTCGCCATAACGGCGGGGACGGGCGCGCAACTCCTCGAGCAGGCGCTGCGACAGGCGCGCATCGAGCGCGATGTCGTGCTGGAGTTGCCGGGTTTTCTGGGTTTGGGGGCGATCGTTCAGACGACCGACCTGATTACGACGCTACCCCGTCATATCGGCCAGACACTGGCTCAGGCGAGCGATCTGGCAGTTCATGCGTGTCCGATTCCGGTCGACGGGTTTGCCGTGCGGCAGCATTGGCATGCACGCTATCACCACGAGGCCGGCAATCGATGGCTGCGCGGCGTCGTGATTCAACTTTTCGGCGCATCGCATTGACCCGCGGCTTTGGCGCGTGCGACAGACGCCGGACTTCCCGCGTCGCCGACCTCCGGCGAACGGCAGGCGCGGATTCGAACTTGCGGGGCTCGAATGACGTATGCCACCGGCATGCAAGGCCCGCCTGCACGCATGCGACCGAACCCGCCGCGCGTTTGATTGGATGAAAAACATCCTGTAATCGGTGTTTTTCGATGTTTGACGGCGGTAGACAACGCGGTTGAGATTTTTTTAGTCGCATCGAGGCGATATGATTTCTCCAGCCCCAACATCGGTCGGCAAATCCATGAAGCGCGTCAGCATTGCAGTGACGCGGCCCCGCAAGCACGAGAGAGTTGTATGCCGGACACGCCATTCGTCATCGTTGAACACGCCCGCAGGCGGACCGCTCAAGTTCGGGCCGGCGACGTTCCCGCCGCCTTGCAGGATGGTCCCAAGTGGGTGTGCAGGATCGTCCCGGATCACGAACGGATGTCCCGCGAAGGGCACCGGTCGATGGCAAGCACGGCTGAAATGCTCGGCCGATTGAAGCCTGCGAACGTCGTGTTGACGGACTCTGTCCCGAGCGCCGGCGGCTGGCTGGCGCGTTCTTCGACCGACGGGGTTGGCCGGTGTCGTGCCTATGCGCATCTCGGCGTGGATCGGGTCCTCGAGATGGTCGGAATGCCGGGTGTCGGCCCCTGGCTCGACGAGCACGACACCTGGTGGCCCGGCGCGTACGAATTGCCGCTGCTCGAGCAGTTGTCCGCGACCGAGTCGCCGCTGCGTGACCTGCTCGGTGCGGCTGCACAGGCCCATCTGCTGATGAGCCTGACCGAAGTCGACGGCACCGCGCTCGTGACCGAATCGGACGATGGCATCGAACGTCCGTTCCGTATTCCCGCAGGTGTCGATACGATCCATTTCGCACCGGTACGCGTCTTCGGGCCGGCGGCGCATTGGCGCGAAACGCTTGTCACCGCATTCGACCGTGTCCGGCATCTGGTCGGGCTCAGATCGGCCCGACCTTTCTATCTTTGACGCAAGCCCCGTTCTCCGACAGGCCACGCAATGACCGACGCACTCGACTCCTTCGACCGCAAGATCCTGAATATCGTCCAGCGCGACTGCACCGCGACAGCGGATGCCATCGCCGAACGGATCGGTCTGTCCACGTCGGCCGTGCAGAAGCGGCTGAAGCGCATGCGCACCGAGAAGATCATTTCCGCGGAAATCGCGGTGGTCGATCGCGCGGCGGTCGGCAGGCCGATGACGTTCATCGCGGCGATCGAGATAGAACGCGAAAACTACGAGACGGTCGCCAGGTTCCGCGAGTGGTCGAAGGCACATGACGAAATCCAGCAGATCTACTACGTGACCGGATCCGTCGACCTGATTGCGATCATCACCGCGCACGACGTCGAGGCGTACGACCGGCTGTCCGCGCGGATCATGCAGAGCAATCCGATGATCCGCCGGATCAACACGAACGTCGTGCTGAGCGCGGTCAAGGTCGGGCTGTTCGTGCCGGTCGACAAGGACGGCGACGACGGATTGCCGGGCACCTGACGTGCTTGCTTCGCGCGGGGACGGGCGATCCGCCCGTCCCGCATGACAAACCGCAACGGGTGACGGCTTGAATCGGGCGAAACGCATAATTTGAAAATCGATTCGCATCACTAACCTGTGTCCTGTAGTCAATGAACAGGAGATGATCGAGATGGAACTCAAACTGGCACTGGTCGGTTTCGGCGGAGTCAATCAGGGACTGGTCGAACTGCTCAGGAAGAAGCGCGCGATGCTTGGTGCGGCGGGACTCGACGTGTCGGTGACGATGGTCGCCGACCTGCGGCTCGGGATCGCGACGAATCCCCGCGGCATCGCGCTGGACGTCCTCGACGACACCGCTCGGCGGGGCGTCGATGCCGAAGCGCTGCGTCGCGATCCCGGCACGCTGGTGTCGCCGGACGTCGGCCTCGGTGCCATGCTGAAGGCCATCGCGTCGGATCACGTGGACGTCGTCATCGAGGCGACCTTCACCGACCCGAACACCGGTGAGCCTGCGCTGTCGCATTGCCGTACCGCGCTCGAATGCGGCAAGCACGTGATCACGACCAACAAGGGGCCGATCGCCCTCGCGCAGCCGGCACTGGCGCGGATCGCCGCGCAGTCGGGCGCATGTGTGATGTACGAGGGCACGGTGATGAGCGGCACGCCGGTGCTGCGGCAGCTCGCGACGTCGCTGCGCGGCTGCGACATCAACGGCTTCGCCGGCATCCTGAATGGTACGTCGAATTACGTGCTCGGCGAGGTCGAGGCCGGCGCGAGCTTCGAGGCGGCGATCCGGGATGCGCAGCAGCGCGGCTATGCGGAGGCGAACCCGGCGGCCGACGTCAACGGTTCGGACGTACAGCTGAAAGTCGTCATTCTCGCGAACGCGCTGTGGAATGCCGGCCTCAAGCGTGGCGACGTGACGTGCCGCGGCATCGTGGAATTGACCGAGGACGACGTGCGCGCGGCGGCGGCGCAGCGCATGTCGTGGCGGCTGATCGGCTCTGCCACCCGCCATCCGGACGGCACAGTCACCGCGAGCGTCGAGCCGCGCAAGCTGCCGGCCGGCCATCCGCTGCTTGCCGCGAGCGGCGTGACGAACGCGATCACGTTCGACACCGACGTGCTCGGCGAGGTGACGATCAGCGGGCCCGGCGCGGGGCGCGAGGAAACGGCGTTTGCGATCCTCTCCGATCTGATCGAGCTGGCGGACAGGATTGGCGCAGCCTCGCACGAGGTGGCCGCATGAGCGCGCGCGATGCGGTGATGAGCGACTGCACGGGCGCCGGCGTAGCCGATGTCCGTTCGCCGTATGACGGCTCGACCGTCGGTCAGGTTCGTCTGTCGCGTGCCGACGCGGCGCCGGCCCTGGTCGAGCGCGCGCTCGACGGCGCGCGCGCGGCCGCCGCCATGCCGCGCAGCCGGCGGGCCGACATCCTGTTTCGCGCAGCCGCGAGCGTGGAGGCACAAGCGGAGACATTCGCACGCACGATCGCGCTCGAAGCGGGCAAGCCGCTGCGGCAGGCCCGCAAGGAAGTCGCGCGTTGCGTGAACACGCTGCGCCTGTCGGGGGAGGAAGCGAAGCGGCTCAACGGCGAGACGATCCCGTTCGACGGGTATCCCGGCTCCGAGGATCGCAGCGGCTACTACACGCTGGAGCCGCTGGGCGTGATTCTCGCGATCACACCGTTCAACGACCCACTGAACCTCGTTGCACACAAGCTCGGACCGGCGATCGCGACCGGCAATGCGGTCATCCTGAAGCCGTCGTTGCTCGCGCCGCTGTCTGCACAAGCGCTCGTCGAGGTCCTGTGGGAAGCCGGTGCGCCGCGCGATGCGCTGCAGATCGTGCACGGCGGCGCGGATATCGCGTCCGCTCTGGTACGCGATCGGCGGATCCGCATGGTGACCTTTACGGGCGGCCCGCAGACCGGCGAAGCCATCACGCGCGATGCGGGGCTCAAGAAGGTCGCGATGGACCTGGGTGGAAATGCGCCGGTGATCGTCATGGCCGACTGCGATCTGAAGGATGCCGCCGAATCCTGCGTGTCGGGCGCGTTCTGGGCAGCCGGACAGAACTGCATCGGCACGCAGCGCATCTTCGTCGCCGAGGCCGCGTACGAGCCGTTCATCCGGTATTTCGTCGAACTGACCGACAGGATGGTCGTCGGCGATCCGCTGGACGAGGCAACCGACATGGGTCCGATGATCGGGGAGGAACACGCGAGCCGCATCGAACGCTGGGTCGACGAAGCAGTGTCGCGGGGTGCGAAGGTGCTGGCCGGCCACCGTCGGCGCGGGGCGCTGTATGAGCCGACGGTACTCGCGGATGTGCCGCATGACGCGCGTGTATGGACCGACGAGGTATTCGCACCGGTCGTGACGATCGAGAAATTCGCCGACCTGCAGCAGGCGTTGGACGCGGCCAACGCGTCGGAGAGCTGCCTGCATGCAGGCGTGTTCACCAACCGCCTGGAAGTGGCGCTCGGCGCGGCCGAGCGCCTGCAGGCAGGCGGCGTGATGATCAACGATTCGTCCGATTACCGCTTCGACGGCATGCCGTTCGGCGGATTCAAGCATGGGTCGCTGGGCCGCGAAGGCGTTCGGTTCGCGATGACGGAAATGACGCAGCCGAAGGTGGTCTGCTTCAGGCGCAACCGGCGGCTGTCGAGCTGATGCGCCGCGCCGGCACCTGGCGGGCCGGCGCGGCGCGAACCGGAGCGGAGCGGTGTGGTGAGCAACGTATCGAGGAAGGAGTCGAGGATGCCAGCAGCAATTCCTGCATGCAAGCCGGCGGCGGACGCGCTGGTGGTCGAGGATATTCACAAGTCGTTCGGCGGTGTCGAGGTGCTGAAGGGCATCTCGCTGACCGCGAGAAATCACGAGGTCGTGTCGATCCTCGGCAGCAGCGGGTCGGGCAAGAGTACGTTCCTCAGGTGCATCAACTTGCTGGAATTGCCCGACCACGGCCGGATCTGCGTGAACGGCGAAACGCTCGCGCTGAAGCCGGCGGGCCGCGACGGCGCGCTCGTCGCGGCCGACGCGCGGCAGGTGATGCGCGTGCGCCGCAAGCTCGCGATGGTGTTCCAGCAGTTCAATCTCTGGGCGCACATGACCGTGCTGCAGAACGTGATGTTCGTGCCGGTGCGCGTGCTCGGTGTGCCGAAGCGCGACGCACGCGACAAGGCGGTTGCGATGCTCGAACGGGTCGGCCTCGCCGGCAAGTGCGACCACTATCCGAACCAGCTCTCGGGCGGCCAGCAGCAGCGCGTCGCGATTGCACGTGCGCTCGCGACCGATCCCGACGTGATGCTGTTCGACGAGCCGACGTCCGCGCTCGATCCCGAGCTGGTCGGCGAAGTGTTGAAAGTGATGCGCTCGTTGGCCGAGGAGGGCCGCACGATGCTCGTCGTCACGCATGAAATGGGATTCGCGCGTGAAGTCGCGAACCGCGTCGTGTTCGTCCACCAGGGACGAATCGAGGAAGACGGCAGTCCCGATGAGGTGTTCGCGAGCCAGAAGTCGCCGCGTTTCCAGAAGTTTCTGTCCAGCATCATCTGATGCGGATTCAATGCAACCGGAGGGGAAATCATGAAGAAGCTGCTTCAGTCACTGTGCGTGGGTGCGGCATTGCTCGGATCGATCGCGCATGCCGAGCAGGTCGTTCGGATCGGCACGCTCGCCGATTACGCGCCGTTCGAATACAAGGATGCATCCGGCAAGCTGCAGGGCATGGAGATCGACATCGGCAAGAAGATGTGCGACACGATGAAGATCAAGTGCCAGTGGGTGACGATGGATTTCGATGCGCTGATTCCGGCGCTCAAGGCGAAGCAGATCGATGCCGTACTCGCGCAAATGTCGAAGACGCCGGAGCGCGAGCAGTCGGTGGACTTCACGCGCATTTTCACGACGGCACCCGTGCAGCTCGTCGCGAAGCAGGGATCGGGCATCACGGACAACGCCGCCACGCTGCGCGGCAAGACGATCGGCGTTCAGACGGCGTCGACGCACGAATCCTATCTGCGCCGCCGCCTGCCGGCGAGCAAGTCGGGGATCAACGTGAAGGTCTATCAGACGCTCGACGAGGCCTGGCTCGATCTCGAGGCCGGGCGCGTCGATGCAGTATTTGCCGACAACACGGTCGCGTACGACTGGCTGACGAAGGCCGGCAGGAAGGAAGGATTCGACTTCGTCGGCAAGCCGATCGCCGATGCGGAGATCTTCGGCGACGGTACGGCGATCGCGGTACGCAAGGGTGATGCGCCGCTGAAGGCGTTGTTCGACAAGAGCATTGCGCAGGTGCAGGCGGACGGGACGTTCGCCGCGGCCAACAAGCGCTATTTCCCGTTCAGCATCGCGCCGCAATAACCGCGCATCGGGACCGCGCGGTCGCCGGAGGGCGGCCAGCGCGATCCGGGCTCACAAGGAGCGATATTACGATGGACGTTCTGGTGAATTACGGCGCGCAAATCGCGGCCGGCGCGCTCGTCACGCTGGAGCTTGCAGTCGCCGCGCTGTGCGTCGGCATGCTGCTCGGCATCGCGGGAGCATCGGCAAAACTGTCGAGCCTGGGCTGGCTCAGACATGCGACCTATGCGCTGACCAATTTCCTGCGCGGCATTCCCGAGTTCCTGATCCTGCTGATCTGCTACTTCGGGCTGACGCATCTGCTCAACGCGCAATTCGATGGTGCCTTTGTCATCAGCCCGTTCTCGGCCGGCGTGATCGCGCTCGCCGTGGTGTTCGGCGCCTACTCGTCGGAGATGTTCCGCGGCGCATTCATCGCGGTCCCGCCCGGACAGATCGAGGCCGCACGCGCGTACGGGATGACACGCCTGCAGACACTGTGGTACGTGCGCCTGCCGCAGGCGTGGCGCATCTGCCTGCCGAGCCTGAACAACATGTGGCAGAACTTGCTGAAGGACACGTCTCTGGTGTCGATCGTCGGGCTCGAGGACATGTTGCGCAAGGCCAACATCGCCGCGCAGTTCACCAAACAGCCGTTCGTCTTCTACGTGACGGTCGGAATCGTCTATTTCGGCTTTCTCGCCGCATCGAATCCCGTGTTCGCGTGGCTCGAGCGCATCGCGAGCCGCGGTTACGCAACACGCACCTGACGAGGGCCTTGTGATGAACGACTTTCTTTCACTCATCGCGCAGTCCGGCCCGGACGTCGCGCACGGCATATGGATCACGCTCGAGTTGCTGGTGCTGTCATGCACGCTTGCGTTCGGGCTCGCGGTGCCGCTGGCTGTCGCGCGTACGTCGGCGTGCCGGTGGCTGTCGACGCCAAGCCGCCTGTTCATGTCGGTGTTTCGCGGCACGCCGCTGCTGGTGCAGATTTTCGTGCTGTATTACGGGCTCGCGCAGTTTTCGGTCGTGCGTGCGTCGCCTTTGTGGCTGCTGGTCGGCGGATCGTTCTCGTGCGCGTTGTGTGCGCTGACGCTCAATCTCGCGGCCTACATGGCGGAAGACATCCGGGGCGGGATCGCCGGGGTTCCGGCCGGCGAGAAGGAAGCCGCGCTCGCGTTCGGGATGAGCCGCTTCATGCTCACCTGGTTCGTGATCGTGCCGCGTGCGATCGGCATCGTCGCACCGACGCTCGGCAACGAGATCGTGCTGCAGCTGAAGTCGACCGCGCTTGCCAGCACGATCACCGTGCTCGACCTGACCGGTGTCGCGCGACGCATCTCGATCGAAACCTATACGACCGACGCGCTGATGCTGGCAGGCATCGTCTACGTCGGTATCACGGCTGTGCTTTCGACCGTGCTCAAACGCGTCGAAGGTCTGTTGAATCGCCATCTGGGCAGCGTGCGTGCTTGACGGGCGACGCATGAACGCGACACAACGAACGATCCGAGGACGAAATGGAATACAAGCTTGAAACGCTGGCGCTGGCTGCGGACCGCGACGTGACCGACGAGAAGTCGGTCGCACCGGCCATCCACTATTCGGCGGTGTTCAAGGCAGCCGGCAGCGAGGAATTCGCGGAGATGTCGAGCGTGCCGCAGCATCCGCGCAACTACACCCGCTACGGCAATCCGGTTCACGAGCGCGTGAAGGCGATCATGGCGGAGCTCGAGGGCACCGAGACCGCGCTCGTCACGGCATCCGGAATGGGCGCGATCGCCACCGCGATCCTCAGTGTCGTGAAGGCCGGCGATCACGTCGTCGGCCAGACGCGTCATTACATGAGCACCACGAAGCTGCTCGACGACATGCTGCGCCGCTTCGGCGTCGAGGTGACGTTCGTCGACCAGACCGACGCGGCGGCGTTCGATCGGGCGATCCGGCCGAACACACGGCTGATCGTGCTCGAGTCGCCGGTCAATCCGCTGCTGCTCGTGACCGACATCGCGGCGGTCACTGAAATCGCAAGAGCTCGCGGCATCCTGACGCTCGCGGACAACACGTTCGCATCGCCGATCAACCAGCAGCCGCATCGGCTCGGTGTCGACATCGTCGTGCACAGCGCGACCAAGTATCTGGGCGGCCATCACGACCTGACAGGCGGCGTGATCTGCACGAGCCGCGTGCTCGCCGAGCAGATCTGGCATACGCATATCACGCTCGGCTCGGTGCTGTCGCCGATGGACGCGTGGCTGCTGTTGCGCGGGCTGCGCACGCTGCCGATGCGCGTCGAGAGGATCAACGCGAACGCCCAGGCGCTCGCCGAATTCCTCGAAGCGCACGTGAAGATCGAGCGCGTGTTTTATCCGGGTCTGCGCAGCCATCCGCAGCACGGGTTGGCATGCAGGCAGATGCGCGGCTTCGGCGGTGTGGTTGCGTTCGGCGTGCGAGGAAGCTACGGCGAAGCGCAGCGCTTTGTCGAGGCGCTGCGCTTGCCGCTGAATGCAGGCAATCTCGGCGGCGTCGATTCGCTCGCGATCCATACGGCATCCATGTGGGCGGGCACGATGTCGGCGGAGCAAATGCGCGCTGCCGACATCCCGCTCAATTTCATCCGCTATTCGGTCGGCATCGAGCACATCGACGACCTGAAAGGCGATATCTCGCAGGCGTTGGAGCAGATCTGACACGGCCCGGCGCGCACGCTCGATCGACACCCCACGCGCGTCGCGCCGGCCTTTGATTCGATTCGGGCACGAGATGCGCGGATTGCAACGACGGAGCAGGGACTATGCATGACATTACAGTACTCGACGGTGGCATGGGGCGCGAACTGGCGCGAATCGGGGCGCCGTTCAGACAGCCGGAATGGTCGGCGCTCGCGCTGATGGAAGCGCCGCATTACGTCAGCCTCGCGCACGACGCGTTCGTCGCGTCGGGGGCCGACGTGATCACCGCGAACAGCTATGCGGTCGTACCGTTCCATATCGGCGAGGAGCGGTTCCGTCGCGACGGAGTCGCGCTCGCGGCCCTTGCCGGTCAACTTGCTCGGCACGCTGCGGACCGCGCAGGGCGGCCGGTGCGCGTCGCGGGATCGCTCCCGCCGACGGGCGGTTCTTACCGACCCGACCTGTTCGAAGCGGCGCGCGCCGATGCCATTCTGGCGACGCTCGTCGATGGGCTCGATCCGTACGTCGACCTGTGGCTGGCCGAGACGCAGAGCCTGACCGACGAAATCGGTGCGGTCCGGCGTGCACTGGGTGAGAATCCGAAGCCGCTCTGGATTTCGTTCACGCTGCACGACGACGAAGCGGGCGCCACGCCCGCACTGCGTTCGGGACAGACACTCGACGAAGCGATCGATGCCGCCGTGTCCGCGCGCGCGACCGCGCTGCTGTTCAACTGCAGCCAGCCGGAGGTGATGGGTGCGGCGATCGAGACGGTGCAGCGCACGCTCGCGCGAACGGGGACGTCGCTCATGATCGGCGCTTATGCGAATGCTTTTCCGCCACAGCGCGCCGATGCGCGCGCGAACGAGGAACTCCACGGTTTGCGCGGCGACATCGATCCGCCCGGCTATGCGAGATGGGCGGAGCAGTGGCTTGCGCTGGGCGCGCGGATCGTCGGCGGGTGTTGCGGAATCGGTCCCGGCCACATCGCGGCATTGCGCGACGTGGTCGATGCACGCGGCGCCCGGCACACCGGGTTCGGCGAATGAAGATCGACGGCCTCGACCAGAAGATAATCGACGCGTTGTGTGCCGATGCGCGGATTCCGCTCGCGGTATTGGCCGACAGGATCGGCCTGTCCCGGCAGGCGGTGCGGAACCGGATCGACCGGCTCGAAGCGCTGAACATCATTGCAGGGTATACGGTACGGCTCGCATTGCCTGACGATGTCGTGCCGGTGCGCGCGGTGATGCTCGTTTACCGCAAGGACCGGATGCGCGGTGCGGACGTGCTGGCCGCACTCGAGCGGATCGCCGAGGTGCGCGATTGCGCGGTGCTCAGCGGCGAGGTCGATTTGCTCGTACAGATAGAGGCCGCCACGCACGAGCGCATCAGCGACATCTGGGCGATGATCAGTGCGATGGACGGTGTGCAAAACATGACGACCAGCTTCGTGCTCGATTCGGTTGTACGCAAGCGTTGACTAACACGCTTGAAAGAGTCGAGATCTCAGCGAGATTGGATTCGCGATTACTCGCTGCGGCGCGAAGCAAGGTTTGCATCGATCCACGATGCCACGTCGGTGACCGGAATGGCATGGCGCTGATTGAACGTCCCACGCTTGTCCCATGCAACACCCCGTCCTTGAGCGAACGCCGCACGATACTTGCGCATCATATTGTGCGGGTCGCGCGACAGTTCATCCAGCAAGTACTGCACGCTCCACTCCGAACGGCTGAAGGGGCGGCCGAGGGCCGCTTGCAGCTTGTCGGCGACCTCCCCGTAAGTCACGGTGTCGCCGGCCAGATAGACGATCTCGTTCCGGATGCGGGGTTGGGCGAACACGATCGCGGCAGTCAGCGCTCCGATGTCATCGGGCGTCGTCAGCGTCACGGCGGTATCGAGGCTGCCCAGCGCGTGGACTGCGTCGTTCTGCAGGTCAACGACACCGAAGTCCGGCTCGAACAGGTAGCTCATGAACATGCCGGTCGAGATGATGACCCACTCGGTCTGGTGCTGACTGCGCAGCAATTCGCGCACGTCCAGCTGTGCGTCGAAGATGTCCTGCGGACTGCCGCGACCGATCACATCGAAATCGACGCCGAATTGCCATGGGAAGTACCTCGGGATTCGCGCCTGCAAGGCAGCCCGCGCCAACTTCATTGGCGTGTCGATTCCGGCTGCATAACCCGCGCAACCGATTACCGCGTCATATCGCGCGAATACGGCGGCGAGCTCATCGATGGAGCTCTTCACAAGATCGCCGACGACGATCTCGATCCCAAGATCTCGAATCTCCGCGATATCATCGCGCTTGGCTGGGGCACTGGATTCAACGGCACTTGCGCGCAGTAGCACGCTGATCTTCGCACCATCCACGTCCTTCGCCCGGCGCGCAAGATTGCGTAGCACCGGCAGGCCGAGTTCGCCGGCACCGAGCACGAGAATGTTTTGGGACGTTGCGTTAGGATCTGTTTGGTTCATCGTGTAGCCCACTAAGGAATGCGTTGCGGCAGTCTAGCAATGCATGGGCGTGTATGAAAGAAGGCACATGCGTGATACTGGGAGCCGACTAGTTGGATCGAGACGAACTTCTCAAATATTCGCAGACCGTGTGTGACGGCCTGCGAGACGATGATGACGGGTTGCGGCGGGAGGTGCTCGCCCATGCCGGAAGCCGTTGGTCGCTTGGTGTCGTCCACACGCTCGGCGTGTATGGCAGACTGCGCCATGCAGAGATCGGCAGGCGCATGCACGGGGTGACTCAACGTATGTTGACGCGCACCTTGCGACAGCTCGAGCGTGATGGCTTGGTGCTCCGTCACGATTTCGAGGAGATGCCCCCCAGAGTCGAGTACGAACTGTCCGACACGGGCATGGACCTGCTCGTTCGCATGGTTCCGTTGTGGACCTGGATCGTCGAGAATGCGGACCGCTTCCGGGAAGCGCGGCAGAATTTCGACAGACAACACAGCGACGAAAACCCATAGCGTGCCGGGGTTTCGATGCGCTTGGGCTCGACCGTGATTGACATCGCTCGTCGGCCGCCCTCGGCAAATGAGGACCCGAGGAGGCTTGCCGCTGCTTTCCGGTGGCTGATGCGGCAGAGGCCGCGTCAGCGGCCAACGCACTTGGGACGGGTATCAAGTCCGCGTGACGCGCAAGCAATCTGCGGCTTCTTCCTGCATGCCGCCGAGAGGCTGCGCTCCTTGCGGTCCGTCCGCCAACCCGGCGCCGAGGTTCTTCGACATGCCGGTCTCGTTGTAGGTCAGGCCTTCCTTTGCCATCAGGGCATGGCGCCCGATAATGGATTGCCGCTGAGCCGAATCCGCGTCGATGGTAGGCGACGCTATCTGCAACTGCGGGAGCCTTGCCTGACGGGTCTCCGCGAGCGATGGTTGTAGTCTGCTGCCTGGATCGATTCGCGATACGGGCTCGCGTGATTTACCTCGTCGTCTCGAAGCGGGCATGCTGACGAGTATGTATGCGCTACCGCTATCCGCGAATGCCGACCCGATACCGGGTTGTCTGACGATACGTCTGGCCGGGATGAACGATGGTTTCGTCACGCAACGCATCCATGTTGACCTGGTTCGGATAGAACCCGGCTTCGACGCACAGCGCCGCATGTCGTACACACGGCATGCCGCCGCCCACGCGCACACCATCCAGATAGTTGCCCGTATAGAGTTGCAGCCCGCGCTGATCCGTCGACACGGCGAGCTCCCGACCGCTTTCCGGATCGTAGATCGATGCGACGGGCCGCACGCCGCGCGCAGGGTCGCGCAGCACGTAGCAGTGGTCGAAGCCGCGCCCGCGCGCGAGCTGCGCATGCGGCCAGTCGAGACGGGCGCCGACCGGTGCGCTCTGCCGGAAATCGAACGCGGTGCCGGTCACGTCGGCCGTGCCGATCGGGATCAGCGCGTCGTCGACTTCGACGAACGCGTCGGCGTCGATCTGCAGCAGGTGGCCGCGCACGTCGCTGCCCGCGCGTCCGCTCAGGTTGAAGTAGCTGTGATTCGTGAGGTTCAGCGGGGTCGGCGCATCGGTTCGTGCCGAATAGTCGATCGTCAGCGTGCCATCGTCGTCGAGCATGTAGCGCACCTGCACGCTCACGTTGCCGGGGAATCCCGCATCGCCTTCCGGCGAATCGATCCGCAGCGTCAGCCCGCCGCGGTCGTCGATCACGTCCCAGCGCGCGCGATGAAAGCCGCTCGCGCCGCCGTGCAGCAGATTGCCGTTCTCGTTGCGGTCGAGCGTGTAGTCGATGCCGTCGAGCGTGAAGCGCGCGTCCGCGATGCGATTGGCCCAGCGACCGACCGTCGCGCCGAGGTACGCCCCCGATTCGACGTACTCGGCCGGCGTGTCGTGCGCCAGCACGATATCGGCGAAGCGCCCGGTACGGTCGGGCGCGAGCCACGACACGACGGTCGCGCCGAGATCGCTGACGACGACGCGCATTCCGTGCGCGTTGCGCAGCGTGTAGCGCCGCACCGGGTCGCCGCCGGGCAGCGTGCCCCACGGTTCGGACGGAATGCGGCCGGCGTCGGATGCCGGGCGGGGGGAGTCGGTGTCGATATGCATGTGTGGGTTCGCTCGTGAGCGGTGAATTCAGTGAGTCGACGCCGCGCGTTCCTGGTACTCGCGCGGCGTGCAGCCGAGTTCGCGGCGGAACACCGCGTACATGTATTGGAGGGACGTGAAGCCGCAGCGGATCGCGACTTCCGCGCTCGACGCATTGCGGCTCGCGAGCAGCGCCTGCGCGGCCTCGATCTTGTGACGCAGGATTTCCTGGTGCACGGTGCGCTGCAGTTCGCGCCGGAAGTGTTCCTCGAGCAGCGAGCGCGACACGCCGACATAGTCGGCGACCTGCTCGGTCTTGATTCCCTGGCATGCGTACTGCCGGATGAAATGCCGGGCGCGCATCACGTGCGGACTCGCGAGCGGCTGGTGGCGCGTCGATTCGAGCACGTTGATGCCGACCGGCGGCACGAGGATGCGCTGCCCGGGAAACCTCGCGCCGCGCAGCATCCGGTGCAGCAGGTGCGCGGCGGTGCGGCCCATTTCCTCGGTGCCCTGGATCACCGACGACAGCGGAATGCGCGTCAGCGTGCGCGTGAGCGGATCGTTGTCGATGCCGATGATCGCGACCTGTTCCGGCACCGCGATGCCCGCGAGCAGGCACGCCTGCAGCAGATGCCGCGCGCGCGCATCCGTGACCGCGATCACGCCGACGGGCTTCGGCAGCGCATGCAGCCAGCCGATCAGCTGCTCGATCGCGTGATTCCAGCCCGATGCGCTCGTCGATACGCCGCGATAGATCGGTGCGTCGAGCCCGTCGGCACGCGCAAGCCGGTCGAACGCGAGCTCACGCTGCTGCGCCCAGCGGTTCTCCTGCGCGACCGGCAGGCTGTACATCGCGAAATGCGCGAGCCCCGCGCCGATCAGGTGCGTATAGGCGAGCGACACGAGCTTCGGGTTGTCCGTCGCAATATATGGGACGCCGTCCGGGTACTGCGCCGGATCCTCGTACGACGAGCCGACCGCGACGATCGGCAGCGGCGAGCCGGCGAGCGCGTGGGCGACGGCCGGATCGTCGAAGTCCGCGATGATGCCGTCGCCGTCGAAGCGTTCGATGCCGGCGAGCCGGCAGCGGAAGTCGTCTTCGAGGAACAGGTCCCACACGACGCGCGTCGTGTGCAGGTACTGGCCGATACCGCTGATGATCTCGCGGTCGTAGACCTTGTTCGCGTTGAACAGCAGCGCGATGCGGTGCGGCGTCTGGGCGGAAGGGGCACGGGTCATGTGGGTCTCGGGGCGGCCGCCGCTCGGGCGTCTCGCCATTGTCTCCGGGGGCGCGCGGGCGGCGCCGCGCGGTTCTCTGGTGTCCGGCGATTGTAGGACGGAACGCACGCCGCGCGCAGCGGCTGGCAAGAAACGTTAAGCGTGCTGCGCAATTTCGCAATTGCCGGCCGGCAGGCGCGCGGGCACGATCCAGCCAACCGGATTCGGCCGCGTGCGTCGTCGTCGCGACGTGCGTTGCGCTGCAACAAGACCCAGCACGGAGACGCCATGTCGTATTTCGAACACATTCCCTCGATTCGCTACGAAGGTCCGCAGTCGGACAACCCGCTGGCTTACCACTATTACGACCCCGAGAAACGCGTGCTCGGCAAGACGCTCGCCGAGCATCTCCGGATTGCCGTCTGCTACTGGCACACGTTCGTGTGGCCGGGGCACGACATCTTCGGGCAGGGTGCGTTCCGGCGGCCGTGGCAGCAGCCGGGCGACGCGCTCGAACGTGCGCGGATGAAGGCCGATGCGGCATTCGAGTTCTTCGCGAAGCTCGGCACGCCTTTCTATACGTTCCACGACACCGACGTCGCGCCGGAAGGCGACAGCCTGCGCGAGTACGCGGCCAATTTCGCGCGGATGGTCGACTATCTCGGCGAGCGCCAGCAGGCGAGCGGCGTGCGGCTGCTGTGGGGCACGGCGAACCTGTTCTCGCACCCGCGCTTCGCGGCAGGCGCTGCGACGAATCCGAATCCCGACGTGTTCGCGTGGGCCGCGACCCAGGTGTGCCATGCGCTCGACGCGACGCACCGGCTCGGCGGCGAGAACTACGTATTGTGGGGCGGCCGCGAAGGGTACGAGACGCTGCTCAATACCGACCTGAAGCGCGAGCGCGAGCAGTTCGCGCGCTTCCTGTCGATGGTGGTCGAGCACAAGCACCGGATCGGCTTCAAGGGTGCGTTGCTGATCGAGCCGAAACCGCAGGAGCCGACCAAGCACCAGTACGACTACGATGTCGCGACCGTGCACGGCTTCCTCGTGCAGTACGGACTGCAGAACGAGATACGCGTCAACATCGAGGCGAATCATGCGACGCTCGCCGGCCACTCGTTCCATCACGAGATCGCGAATGCGTTCGCACTCGGCGTGTTCGGCAGCGTCGACGCGAACCGCGGCGACCAGCAGAACGGTTGGGACACCGACCAGTTCCCGAACAGCGTCGAGGAACTGACGCTCGCGTTCTACGAGATCCTGCGCCATGGCGGCTTCACGACGGGCGGGATGAACTTCGACGCGAAGGTGCGGCGCCAGAGCATCGATCCGGAAGACCTGTTCTACGGCCACGTCGGCGCGATCGACGTGCTCGCGCTCGCGCTCGAACGCGCGGCCGTACTGGTCGAGAACGACCGGCTCGATGCGCTGCGCCGGCAGCGCTACGCGCAGTGGGACGATGCATTCGGCCGCAAGATCCTGTCGGGCGGCTATACGCTGCAGTCGCTCGCGGACGACGCGCTCGCGCGCGGCGTGGACCCGCGGCACGTGAGCGGCGCACAGGAGCGGCTCGAGAACATCGTGAACCAGGCGATCTACGGGCTGCGCTGACGCCATGTATATCGGACTCGATCTCGGCACGTCGGGCGTGAAGGCGGTGCTGCTCGACCGCGACGGTGTGGTGCGGGCGAGCGCGAACCGCCCGCTGACGGTGAGCCGGCCGCGGCCGCGCTGGTCCGAACAGGCGCCGCGCGACTGGTGGGACGCCGCGTGTGGCGCGCTGGCTGCGCTCGTCGATGAGGCACGCGCGGCCGGCATCGATCCGCGCGACATCGACGCGCTGGGACTGACCGGGCAGATGCACGGCGCGACGCTGCTCGACGCGCACGGCGACGTGCTGCGCCCCGCGATCCTGTGGAACGACGGTCGCGCGGATGCGGAGTGCGCGGAACTCGAGCGGCATGCACCCGCGCTGCGCGCCGTGACAGGTAACGTCGCGATGCCGGGCTTCACCGCACCGAAGCTGCTGTGGGTGCGTCGCCACGAGCCCGACGTGTTCGCGCGCGTCGCACACGTGCTGCTGCCGAAGGATTACCTGCGCTACCGGTTGACCGGCGCGTTCGCGACCGATCCGTCGGATGCCGCCGGCACGCTCTGGCTCGACGTCGCGAAGCGCGACTACGACGATACGCTGCTCGCCGCGTGCGGGCTGTCGCGCGCGCAGATGCCGGCCGTGTTCGAGGGCAACCGCGTGACCGGCACGCTGCTGCCGGCCGTCGCGCGCGCGCTCGGGCTGCGCGAGATTCCGGTGGTGGCTGGCGGCGGCGACAACGCGGCCGGCGCGGTGGGCGTCGGGATCGTGCGGCCCGGCGACGCGTTGCTGTCGCTCGGCACGTCGGGCGTCTATTTCGCTGTGTCGGACGGGTTTCGCGCGAACCCCGAATCGGCGGTGCACAGTTTTTGCCACGCGCTGCCCGATACCTGGCATCTGATGTCGGTGATGCTGAACGCAGCCGGCTGCATCGACTTCACCGCGCAACTGGCGGGTTACGACGGCGTCGCGGCGCTGCTCGCCGATGCCGAGACGAACGCGCGCGACAGCCGCCCGTGGTTTCTGCCTTACCTGAGCGGCGAGCGCACGCCGCACAACGACGTGAATGCGAAAGGCGTGTTCTACGGGCTCACGCCCGACACGCAGCGCGCGGATCTCGCGAACGCGACGCTCGAAGGCGTCGGCTTCGCGCTGCTCGACGGCATCGACGCGCTGCATGCGGCCGGACTTGCGCCCGACGGCATCACGGTGATCGGCGGCGGCTCGCGCAGCGCGTACTGGACCCAGATGCTCGCCGACCTGAGCGGACGCGCGCTGACGCTGCGCGAGGGCGGCGAGGTCGGCCCGGCGCTCGGTGCCGCACGGCTCGCGCGTCTCGCGCTCGAACCGGATGCAGCGCTCGACGACGTGTGTCCGCAGCCGCCGATCGTCGCGGTGCGCGAGCCCGATCCCGCGCGGCACGCGTGGTATCGCGATGCGCGGCGGCCGACGTTTCGCGCGCTTTACCGCGCGCTCGAACCGGTGTTTGCGACGGGTGCGTGACCGGCGCTTCGCCGGTGCGGTTCCGTGCTTTGCAGTGACTCGATGCGGGCGGCGCATTTCCGCGGCCGCCCGGTGTTCGTGAGGTGGTCCAATAACAAGGAGTGGAGACATGAAATCCGTGACGCGTCGTACCGTATTGAGTTCCCTTGCCGGCGCCGCAGCGCTGGCGCTCTTCGCGCTCGGCGCGCCGCTCGCGCACGCGAGCAAGGACAAGCCCGAGATCGGCTTCTGCATCGACGACCTGCGCGTCGAGCGCTGGTCGCGCGATCGCGACTATTTCGTCGCTGCCGCGACGAAGCTCGGCGCGAAGGTGTCGGTGCAGTCGGCCGATGCGAGCGAGGAGCGGCAGATTTCCCAGATCGAGAACCTGATCTCGCGCGGCGTCGACGTGATCGTGATCGTGCCGTTCAATTCGAAGACGCTCGGCAACGTCGTCGCCGAAGCGCGGAAGGCAGGCATCAAGGTCGTGTCGTACGACCGTCTGATCCTCGATGCGGACGTCGACGCGTACATCTCGTTCGACAACGAGAAGGTCGGCGAACTGCAGGCGAAGGGCGTGTTCGATGCAAAGCCGAAGGGCAACTATTTCCTGCTCGGCGGCGCGCCGACCGACAACAACGCGAAGATGCTGCGCGAAGGCCAGTTGAAGGTGCTGAAACCGGCGATCGATCGCGGCGACATCAAGGTCGTCGGCCAGCAGTGGGTGCCTGAATGGAGCGCCTCGACCGCACTGCGCATCGTCGAGGATGCGCTCACCGCGAACAACAACCGGATCGACGCGATCGTCGCGTCGAACGACGGCACCGCGGGCGGTGCGATCCAGGCGCTCGCTGCGCAACACCTCGCCGGCAAGGTGCCGGTGTCCGGGCAGGACGCGGACCTCGCGGCGGTCAAGCGCGTGATCGCCGGCACGCAGACGATGACGGTCTACAAGCCGCTGAAGCTGATTGCGAGCGAAGCCGCGAAGCTCGCGGTCGATCTCGCGAAGGGCACGAAGCCCGCATTCAACGCGCAGTACGACAACGGGAAGAAGAAGGTCGACACGGTGCTGTTGCAGCCGACGCTGCTGACCAAGCGCAACGTCGACGTCGTCGTGAAGGACGGCTTCTATACCCAGGCCCAGCTCGCGAGCCAGTAACGGCACGACGGGCAGGATGCATGCGGCCGGCTAGGTGCGGCCCGGCCAGGAGTGGCCGGCCAGGTGCGGCCGCATGCTCACTGCGAGGCAATGAACGTATGACCGAACCCTTGCTGACGATGCGCGGCATCGTCAAGGCATTCGATGGTGTGAAGGCGCTCGACGGAATCGATCTGACCGTGCGCCCCGGCGAGTGCGTCGGGCTGTGCGGCGAAAACGGCGCCGGCAAGTCGACGCTGATGAAGGTGCTGTCGGGCGTCTACCCGCACGGCACGTGGGATGGCGAGATCCGCTGGGAAGGCGCACCGCTCGTCACATCGGGTGTGCGCGACACCGAGCGCGCGGGCATCGTGATCATCCATCAGGAACTGATGCTCGTGCCCGAGCTGTCGGTTGCCGAGAACATCTTCCTCGGCAACGAGATCACGCTGCCCGGCGGGCGCATGCACTACGCGGAGATGGTGCGGCGTTCCGAGGAACTGCTGCGCGAACTCAGGATCGACGCGATCAACGTCGCGCAGCCGGTAATGAACTATGGCGGCGGCCACCAGCAGCTGATCGAGATCGCGAAGGCGCTGAACAAGCGCGCGAAGCTGCTGATCCTCGACGAGCCGTCGTCGTCGCTGAGTGCCGCCGAGACGCGCATCCTGCTCGACATCGTGCGCGACCTGAAGCGCCGCGGCGTCGCATGCGTGTACATCTCGCACAAGCTCGACGAAGTCGACGCGGTGTGCGACACCGTGACCGTGATCCGCGACGGCCGCCACGTGGCGACCGAGCCGATGCGCGGGATGACCACCGACCGGATCATCGCGATGATGGTCGGCCGCGAGATCCGCAACCTGTATCCGCGCGAGCCGCACGAGATCGGCGACGTCGTGCTGGAAGCACGCAACGTGACCTGTCACGACGTGGCGAACCCGCGCCGCAAGCGTGTCGACGACGTGTCGTTCAGCGTGCGGCGCGGCGAGATCCTCGGCGTCGCCGGGCTCGTCGGCGCCGGCCGCACCGAGCTGATGCAGGCGATCTTCGGCGCGTATCCCGGCGCGAGCACGGCGACCGTGCGGATGAACGGCCGGCCGCTCGCGATCCGATCGCCGGCCGATGCGATTCGCGCGGGCATCGCGATGGTGCCCGAGGACCGCAAGCGTCACGGGATCGTGCCGCAGCTCGGCGTCGGCCATAACATCACGTTGTCGGTGCTGCGCCGTTTCGCCGCCCACGGGCGGATCGACGCGGCCGCCGAACTCGACGCGATCCGCACCGAGATGCAGCGGCTGTCGGTGCGTGCCGCGCATCCGTTTCTGCCGATCGCGAGCCTGTCCGGCGGCAACCAGCAGAAGGCGGTGCTCGCCAGGATGCTGCTGGCCGACCCGCAGGTGCTGATCCTCGACGAGCCGACCCGCGGTGTCGACGTGGGCGCCAAGGCCGAGATCTACCGGCTGATCTTCGCGCTCGCGCAACGCGGCGTCGCGCTGATCGTCGTGTCGTCGGAGCTGCCGGAAGTGCTCGGGCTCGCCGATCGCGTGCTCGTGATCGGTGAAGGCGAGTTGCGCGGCGATTTCGTCAACGACGGTCTCACGCAGGAACAGATCCTCGGCGCCGCGCTGAAGCCCGCGGGGCAGCCGGCCGAACCCATTGCAGCGAGTGCCACATGAATACCGAACTTTCCTCCTCTTCCGCCGTGCCGCCGGACGCCGACGCGCGCCGCACGCATCGCCATCCGCTTCGACAGGTCTTCGTGCGCTACAAGGTGCTCGCGCTGCTGTTCGCGGTTGCGGCGATCTGGGTGTTTTTCTCGGTGCTGACCGACGGCGCGTTCGTCACGCCGCGCAACGTGTCGAATCTGCTGCGGCAGATGTCGATCACCGGGATGCTCGCATGCGGGATGGTGTTCGTGATCATCGCGGGCGAGATCGACCTGTCGGTCGGGTCGCTGCTCGGGCTGCTCGGCGGCATTGCGGCGATCCTTGATGTCAATCGCCACTGGCCCGTGGCCGCAACGGTGCCGACCGTGCTCGCGCTCGGCGTGCTGGTCGGGTTGTTCAACGGCTGGTGGTCGACCTACCGGCGCGTGCCGTCGTTCATCGTCGGGCTGGGCGGGATGCTCGCGTTCCGCGGCATCCTGCTTGGCGTGACGGGCGGCTCGACGATCGCGCCGGTGTCGGACGGCTTCGTATTCCTCGGGCAGGGCTATCTGCCGCGTGCGGCCGGCGACGGCCTCGCGGTGCTGCTGTTCGCGCTCGTCGCGCTACTGGTCATCCGGCAACGTGGCACGCGGCGCCGCTATCGGCTCGCGGTCACGCCGCTGTGGCAGGACGTCGCGAAAGTCGTCGCCGCCGGCGCAGTGCTGTTCGCGTTCGTCGCGACGCTCGATCGCTACGGCGGTATCCCGGTGCCCGTGCTGCTGCTGCTCGCGCTGCTCGGCGCGTTCTCGTGGATCGCGACGCAGACCGTGTTCGGCCGGCGCATCTATGCGGTGGGTTCGAACCTGGAGGCGACGCGGCTGTCGGGCGTCGACACCGATCGTGTGAAGCTCGCGATCTTCGCGCTGATGGGGCTGATGTGCGCGTTCGCGGGCATCGTCAACACCGCGCGGCTCGCGGCCGGCTCGCCGTCGGCCGGCACGATGGGCGAGCTCGACGCGATCGCCGCATGCTTCATCGGCGGCACGTCGATGCGCGGCGGGTCGGGCACCGTCTATGGCGCGCTGATCGGTGCGCTCGTGATGGCGAGCCTCGACAACGGAATGTCGATGCTCGATGTCGACGCGTACTGGCAGATGATCGTCAAGGGCGCGGTGCTGGTGCTGGCGGTGTGGATCGACGTGGTGTCGCGATCGAACCGGCGATGAGGCCGTCCGTTGCGGGCCGTGCGCGCTTGCGCGAGGGGCGTGTCGCACGCAGTCCAGCGTCGAGATCGTTCATCCGCCTTTCTGGATGACCGCCTGTTGCTCGGTATCCGCCTTGATGAAATCGACGAAGGCCCGCAGCGGAGCCGGCACGAAACGCCGCCCCGGATAGTACAGATACGGGCCGGAAAACGGCCGCCACCAGCCGTCGAGCACGGGCTCGAGCGCGCCGCTCGCGAGGTGCGGACGAAGCCAGTCTTCGTAAAGATGCACGATGCCGAGCCCCGCACAGGCGGCGTCCACGACGAGATCCACGGCGCCTCCGATCTGCACGACGAGCGGCCCCGACGGCTCCACGCGGACCACTTCGCCGGCGCGCTCGTATTCCCACGCCGGCATCGCGCCGCTCGCGAACCGGCCGCGCAGGCATGCGTGATCGAGCAGTTCGCGCGGGTGGGCCGGCCGGCCGCGCCGTTCCAGATAGGCGGGGGCCGCTGCGGTGGCGAAGCGTTGTGAACGCGGGCCGATGGGCACGGCGATCATGTCCTGTTCGAGGCGCTCGTCGTAACGGATGCCCGCGTCGCAGCCTGCCGCGAGGATATCGACGAAACTTTCGTCAGCCACGATCTCGAGCCGGATCTCCGGATACGCGTCGAGAAAGCGCGGGATGATCGACGGCAGCACGAGCCGCGCCGCGCTCGTCGGTACATTGAGCTTCAGCGTGCCGACCGGCCGCTCACGAAACGTATTGACGACGTCGAGCGCCGCCTCCACCTCGCCCAGCGCCGGTGCGAGCCGCGCGAGCAGGCGCTCGCCGGCTTCGGTCGGCGCCACGCTGCGCGTCGTGCGGTGCAGCAGCCGCACGCCGAGTTGCGCCTCCAGCCGGCGCACCGCTTCGCTCAGACCGGACGCGCTCGCACCGATCGTGCGTGCACCTTCACGAAAGCCTTTCGCGCGCGCCACCGCCACGAACGCGTTCAGATCGCCCAGATCGACTTGCATTGTTCGCCCTTTCGTACAGGTCGTGCAGATTATGACCGGTTATCGCGCAGCGCGTCGCGGCGTAACCTGCGGCTCATTCATTCGCCACAGGAGCACGATCATGTCCCCCATCGCCCGGTCCGGCACGTTTTCCATCGCGGGCCGCCACGTTCACCGCATCGGTTACGGTGCGATGCAACTCGCCGGTCCTGGCGTGTTCGGCCCGCCCCGGGACCGCGTTGCTGCGCTTGCGGTTCTCCGTGAAGCCGTTGCATCGGGCGTCGACCACATCGACACGAGCGACTTTTACGGCCCGCATGTGACGAATCGGCTGATTCGCGAAGCGTTGCATCCGTATCGCGACGATCTGCTCATCGTGACGAAGATCGGCGCGCGGCGCGGCGAAGACGGCTCGTGGCTGCCGGCATTCTCGGCCGAAGCGCTCGCCGCCGCCGTCCAGGACAACCTGCGCAACCTCGGTCTCGACGTGCTCGACGTGGTCAACCTGCGGATCATGTTCGACACGCACGGCCCGGCCGAGGGCTCGATCGAGGCGCCGCTGTCCGCACTGGCCGAACTGCAGCGGCAAGGCTTCGTGCGGCACATCGGGCTGAGCAACGTCACGGCCGCGCAGGTCGCGCAAGGGCGCCGGATCTGCGACATCGTCTGCGTGCAGAACCACTACAACCTCGTGCATCGGGACGACGACGATCTCGTCGATGCGCTCGCCCGCGACGGCATCGCCTACGTACCTTACTTTCCGCTCGGCGGCTTCAATCCGTTGCAGTCCTCCGCGCTCGACGCGGTCGCCGCGCGGCTCGGCGCGACGCCGATGCAGGCCGCGCTCGCGTGGCTGCTGCACCGCGCGCCGAACATCCTGCTGATTCCGGGAACGTCGTCGGTCGCGCATCTGCGCGAGAATCTCGCCGCCGGCGCGCTGGCGTTGCCGGAGGATGCCGTGCGCGAACTCGACGGCATCGTGTCCGCTCGCGGTTGAACCCCGTACGGTCGTCGCGCGCGGACGGTCGAAGCGACGCCCGCGTTGCGCCGGCACCGGACTCAGCGCGCCTGACCCAACTGCTCGTCGATCGTCCGGGTCAGCGGCGACTGGACGTCGCCGGTGTGTTTCGTCTGCACGGGCTCGATCAGCACGATCCAGCATTCGTCGTCGGCGACCGGATTGTGCTGCGTGCCGCGCGGCACGACGTGCATCGAGCCGGCGGGCAGCTCGACGACGCGGCCGCCTTCATACTCGATCCTGAGGTGGCCGCGCACGACGAAGAACAGCTCGTCTTCATGCGCATGGTCGTGCCACACGAGCTGGCCGCGTACCTTGGCGACTTTCACGTACTGATCGTTGACCTGCGCGACCACCTTCGGCGACCAGTACTCCGATACATCGGCGAAGGCAGCCTCGAGGTCGAACGATTCGGCAAACGGCACGGCGGGGAGGGTCATCTCGGCTCCGGAGTCGGCTGTGCGAATACGCGATCGAAACCGGCCCGTTGCCGATCGTCGATTCGTCGGGAAAGCCGATTATATTGACGCGGCCGCCATGCTGCACGACGCCTGAACGCATGCGGCATCCGGCGCGCGTTCACGGGGCTACGTCCGGTCGCGATTGCGCGCGCGCGTCGCACCGGTAATCACCGCGATGCCGAACAGAATGACGGCGACGATCTCGATGATGTGCTGCGACACGTGCAGCGTCATCAGGCCCCATGCCACGCCGGCGATGAAAATGATCCATCCGAGCAGGTAGATAAGCAGGGTCATCGCTTGTCTCCTTGTAGTTGCGGGTCACGACGCCGGTTGCGTGCGTTGCAAAACCTGCCGTGCAACCGGCAAACCGGGATGTGCGCATATTTCGTGCCCGGTTCGGCCGCGTCGTGCCGGGGGCGGACGCCCGCGAACGTCTCAGATCGTCGGGTCGCCCGGCCTCATGCATCGAGCAGGCCGCGTGCGGCCAGATTGGCGTACAGCGCGCGCACGCCGAAGGTCCACGGCGCGATCTCGGTGCAAAGCCGCACGACGTTGACGAGCGCGCCGAGCGCGGGCGTGGAGATGGTGACGCGGTCGCCCAGGTGATGCGTGAATCCGCCGCCGGGTGCGTCGCGGTCCTGGATCGGCGAGAACATCGTGCCGAGGAACAGCATGAAGCCGTCCGGATACTGGTGATGCGCGCCGCAGGTCTGAGCGACGAGATCGGCCGGGTCGCGGCTGATCTCGCGCATGTGGCTGATGCCGTCGAGGACGAATTCGTCGTCCGCGCCGTCGACGCGCAGCGACACGCTGGCCTGCCGCACGCTGTCCAGCGTGAAGCCGCCGTCGAAGAGCCGCACGAACGGGCCGATCGCGCACGAACCGTTGTTGTCCTTGCACTTGCCGAGCAACAGCGCCGAGCGGCCTTCGATGTCGCGCAAATTCACGTCGTTGCCGAGCGTGGCGCCGACCGGCCGGCCGTCGCTGCCGACCGCCAGCACGATCTCCGGCTCGGGATTGTTCCATACCGACCCGGGCAGCAGCCCCACGTCCGCGCCGAAGCCCACCGCGGACATGGGCTGGGACTTCGAGAACACCTCGGCATCCGGGCCGATGCCGACTTCCATGTATTGCGACCACGCGCCGCGGCGCTCGAGTTCCGCCTTCAGGCGCATGGCGGCGTCCGAACCGGGAACGATCTTCGACAGATCGGTGCCGATGGTCGCGGCGATGGTTCCGCGTATTTCCCTCGCCTTGACAGGATCCCCGCCGGCCTGTTCTTCGATCACGCGTTCGATCAGGCTGACGGCAAAGGTCACGCCGCAAGCCTTGATGGCCTGCACGTCGCACGGAGCGAGCAGGCGCGTGGCGCCGGACGCGCCGTCCAGCGCCGCCTGCAACAGCGGCTCGGCACGGCCGAGCGATTCGCCGGGGGCGGTGCGGGCGATGTCGACTGCGTCGGGGCGGTCGAACAGGTCCGCGGTGGTCGGCACGGTGCGCGTGATGTCGAACACGTCACCGCCGCGCACGGCGACGACGCTCGGGCCCGCGTGGGCACCGTCGTGCCGCCAGACGCGGCCGATCAGCAAGGCCTGCGCAAGGTCGTGCGGCAGGCAGTCGGATACGGAAAGAGTACGCATGGTCGTCAGCTCGGCAAAAGTCGTGGGCGGTTGGGTCAGTGTGAATGGCGCGGGTTGCCGCGCTGCTCGATGACCTTCAGATAGAGCGTGGCCGGTTCGAGGCAGCCGCCGGTGGACAACTGGCCCACGAACTGGCGATAGAGTGCCTGCCACGGCGTTTGCGCCTGCGGCACGGTGAAGCTGGCGGTCTCGCGGCGGCGCGCGAGTTCTTCGGCGTCGACCAGCAGGTCGACGCTGCGACGATTCAGATCCACGCGGATGCGATCGTTCGTGCGCAGCAGGGCCAGGCCGCCGCCGACGGCAGCTTCCGGCGACACGTTCAGGATCGACGGGCTGGCGGACGTGCCGCTTTGGCGTCCATCGCCGAGGCATGGCAGCGACGTCACGCCACGTTTCACCAGGTGGGCGGGCGGCGCCATGTTGACGACCTCCGAACTGCCCGGGTAGCCGACCGTGCCACAGCCCCGGATCACCAGGATGCAGCGTTCGTCGATCTCGAGCCGAGGGTCATTGATGCGGGCGTGATAGTCCTCGGGGCCATCGAAGACGACGGCGCGTGCCTCGAAGGTATTTTCCGCGCCCGGCTCTGCAAGGTAGGTTTGCCGGAAGGCCTCGCCGACGACCGACATCTTCATGATCGCGCTGTCGAAGAAGTTGCCGGACAGCACCATGAAGCCGGCGCCATGCTTGAGCGGCTCGTCGGGCGTGCGGATCACGTCGCGGTCGGCCTCCTGCGCCGTGTCGGCGATCTCGCCGATCGCGCGGCCGGACACGGTCAGGCAGTCGCGCCGCAGCAGGCCGGCCGCATCGAGTTGACGCAGCACGGCGGGCACGCCGCCGGCGCGGTGGAAGCTCTCCCCGAGGTATTCGCCGGCCGGCATGCAGTTGACGAGCAGCGGCACGGATTCACCGAAGCGCTGCCAGTCGTCCAGGCTGAGTGCCACGCCCATGTGGCGTGCAATGGCGATCAGGTGCGGCGGGCAGTTGGTCGATGCGCCGAGGGCGGAGGCGACGACGATGGCATTCTCGAAGGCCGCGCGCGTCATGATCTTCGACGGACGCAGATCTTCGCGGACGAGCTCGACGGCCCGCTTGCCCGTCGCGTATGCCATCTGGCCGCGCTCGCGGTAGGCGGCGGGAATGCTCGCGCAACCCGGCAGCGACATGCCGAGCGCCTCGGCCAGACTGTTCATCGACAGCGCCGTGCCCATGGTGTTGCAGTGGCCGATCGACGGCGACGATGCCGTGGTCAGCTGCATGAACCCTTCGTAGTCGATATCGCCGGCTGCCAGCAGATTGCGGGCGTGCCAGATCACCGTGCCCGAGCCGACGCGCTTGCCCTCGTGCCAGCCGTCGAGCATCGGCCCGCCCGACAGCACGATGGCGGGCATGTCCACGGTGGCCGCGGCCATCAGGCAGGCGGGGGTGGTCTTGTCGCATCCGGTCGTCAGGACCACGCCGTCCAGTGGAAAGCCATGCAGGATTTCCACCAGCCCGAGATACGCCAGGTTGCGGTCGAGTGCCGCGGTGGGCCGGCGGCTTTGCTCGGCCAGCGGATGCACGGGGAATTCCATCGGGATGCCGCCCGCGTCGCGAATGCCTGCCTTGGTGCGTTCGGCCAGTTCGATGTGGTGTCGGTTGCACGGTGCCAGGTCGCTGCCCGTCTGCGCGATGCCGATGATGGGACGGCCCGACTGCAGCTCCTCACGCGTCAACCCGTAGTTCATGAATCGCTCGACATAGAGCGCGGTCATGTCTGCGTGTGCGGGATCGTCGAACCACTCCTGGCTGCGCAGGCGGCGAGGGGTTTGCGGCATGGGGGGCTGTCTCCGAATAGGGCCGTGTCCGGTTTTGCATGCTGGATAGTTACCGGTAACATTCGAGCGGATGTTAGCACGGGGTTTTTGCGTCGAGGAAGGGAATTTTGCGTGTGGATGGGGCACGCGCTGGAGAATGTGCGCCGACAGAAGAGGGCGGGGCGACTGCCTCCGTCAAGTGCGCACGTTGCGCATCGGACGCCCGATGAGGGGCGACACGCCCGGCAGTCGGCTCGTCAGGCGCTTTCCCGCGCGACGATCGTGTAGTCCACACGGATGCTGTGCGACTCGATCCGTGCGCCGCCGTCGCGCGCTTGCAGCGCCGCGAGCAGGGCCTCGCCCGTGCGCAGGCCGATGCCGTAGGCGTCGACCGATACCGTGGTGATGGTCGGGTGGCAGCATGCCGCCACTTCGAAGTTCCCGAAGCCGGCCACGGCCATGTCCGAGGGCACTGACAGTCCGCGTCGATGGCATTCCATGATTGCGCCGAACGCCGACATGTCGCTCACGCACATGACCGCGGTGGTGTCAGGCCACGTCTCCAGCAATGCTGCCATGGCGGGCCCGCCATGGCTCATGGTGATCGGCGATTCGCCCAGTCGCACGATGCGCGGCTCGCCAAGCCCCAGGGCCTTGATTTCCGCCTGGTATCCCTTGAGCCGGTCCAGGCCGCGGCGGTCCAGTGTGCTGGCGCCGCCGAGAAAGCCGATGCGTTCGTAACCGCGCTCGGCCAAATGGCGCACCATCGCGCGTGCGGCGCGCACGTTCGAGAAGCCCACTGCGGTATCGATCGGATGCGTTGGCAGGTCCCACATCTCGACCACGGGGATGCCCGAGCGCGCCAGCACCGTGCGCGTCGCATCGGTATGCTGCGCACCCGTCAGCGCGATGCAGCGCGGCTGGTGACGCAGCATGGAGCGTACCAGCCGTTCTTCCCGTTCCAGGTCGTAATCGGTGTCGCCGAGCAGCAGTTGCAGGCCATGCGGCTCGAGTGCATCGGTGAGGCCGCGCACGGTGTCCGAGAAGTTGGAACTCGACAGAGACGGCACCAGCACCGCGACGAATTCCGATCGCCCGGACGACAGCGCGCCTGCGGCGGCGTCCGCCACGTAGCCGAGCTGATCGATGGCCCTGCAGACCCGTTCGCGCGTCTCGGCGGCCACGCTGTGGCCGGCCAGCACGCGCGACACGGTCATCTTCGATACGCCGGCCAGGCGCGCTACATCGGACATGCGGGGCGGTCCGACGGGCCGGACGGCAGTGGGGCTGGGCATTGGAATAGCGATCGGGAGAAACCTGGAAAGGCTACATGATACCGGTGCCGTGCGGGCTGTCCGCCGCGCTTCCATGATCGGCTCGGCACTAGGGGAAACTACTTGGCGGTCGGGACTTGAGCACGCCTGTCGCGGCATGCTACCTTCGCGACTGTTACCGGTATCAGCATGTCGGTTGCTCCCGTCGCCAGATCGGCGGCTTTTTTGGGCCGGGAATGTTATCGGTAACATTGGCGAATCAGTTCATCAGCGAATCCGCCGGCACGAAGAAGTCCTACACAATCAGGAGACAAACCGATGCCATCCCTCACGCAGACCGCTGCCGCCCCGGCCGCGGCCGGCTCATCCGAAGACGCCCTCTACCGCAAGGTCATGCGGCGCATCCTGCCCCTGCTGCTGCTCTGCTACGTCGTGGCCTACCTGGACCGCGTCAACGTGGGTTTCGCCAAACTGCAGATGCTCGATGACCTGAGCCTGAGCGACAGCGTCTACGCGCTCGGTGCCAGCGTGTTCTTCTGGGGCTATTTCCTGTTCGAGATGCCGAGCAACTTGCTGCTGCACCGCTACGGCGCGCGCTTCTGGATCGCGCGGATCATGATCACCTGGGGCATCGTGTCGTCGTCGATGGCCTTCATCGTGCCGCTCGCGCAGTTCTTCCACGTGCAGACGTCCACCATGTTCTACGCGCTGCGCTTCCTGCTCGGCCTGTGCGAAGCCGGCTTTTTCCCGGGCGTCATCCTGTACATGAATTACTGGTTTCCCGCGCGCCGCCAAAGCGTGGCCATGTCGGGCTTCCTGGTGGCGATCCCGCTGAGCCTGACGCTGGGCAGTGTCATTTCCGGCTGGCTGATGGAGCAGACGCACGGCTTGTCCGGCATGAGCGGCTGGCAATGGATGCTGCTGCTCGAAGGCCTGCCGTCGATCGTGGTGGCGTTCATCGTGCTGGCCTGTCTCGGCGACGGCCCGCAGTCGGCGAAGTGGCTGTCTGCCGAGGAAAAGGCGGTGCTGTCGCGCAACCTGGAATCCGAGGCCGCGCACAAGTCGCACGGCGTGGGTGCCGCGCTGCGCAGCCCGCGCGTCTGGCTGCTGACCTTCATCCTGCTCACGTTCAATACCGGCTTCTACGGACTGGCCTTCTGGCTGCCGTCGATCATTCGCGCGTCGGGCGTGCGCAGCCCGATGCATATCGGTTTGCTGACTGCGATTCCATACCTGACGGCCATCTTCGCGATGGTGTGGAACGCATCGCACTCGCGCAAGACCGGCGAACGCCGGCTGCACGCCGCGATTCCCGCGCTGATCGGCGGTGTCGGCCTGATCCTGAGTGCGGCGTGTGCGCAGAACGTGGTGCTGTCGATCCTGTTCCTGACGATCGCCACGTGCGGCATCCTGGCGCTGATGCCGATCTTCTGGACCTTTCCGGGGCAGATACTGTCGGGCACGGCCGCGGCCGCCGGCATTGCGCTGATCAACTCGGTGGGCAATCTGTCCGGCTTCACGGGTTCGATGATCACGGGCATCGCAAAGGAAATGACCGGCAACATCAACAACGGAACATACGCGCTCGGTGCGTGCCTGCTGGTCAGTTGCGTGCTGATCACGTTGATTCCGCGCGGCGTGCTGTTTCCCGCGGCCGCGAAGTAGGTTCGTTGCTGACCGTCGTGTCCCGGTGCCACGCGGTTGTCCCAGTGGCCGGACAGACGGAGCGGCGTGATTCGATGTCGCTGACCGGCTCGTGAACGGGCGCTGCACCGTCGCCGTATTCGATGCCGGGAGCCGGTCGTCGATATCCCGGCGTCGCAAGTCGACCGGCTGCGCCGGGCCGGCGCAGGATGCTTTGCGCTATCCTGTCGCCCTCTACCGACCGCCCGATCCGATGAAGCGTCCGCCGTTTTCCACTCAACTCGTCATGCTCTGGGCGCTCGTCGCGGCGCTCTGCGCGACGCTGGTCGCGGTCGTCTGGACCATGGCCGGTTTCGCCGAGGGTCAGCAGATCGCCGGCGCACGGGCCGCGGGCGAGGCGGCCTGCGAAGCGGTCGCCTCGCGTTACGACACCTCCGCGGCGTCGGCCGGCGCGCAGCCGGATTCTGCGCTGATGCATGCGATCCTCGATATCGTTCTGGCCCGTGCGCCGGACATGGAAGGCGGGTTCTGGGCGGCCGGCAGCGCACCCGCCGCGGGCGGATTTCTCGCGTATTCCTTTCCCACTTATCAAGGCAGCGGAATCAAGCGCGACGTTCCTGACGCGGAAACACCATTGATTCTCCGGACGCTGCGTGCGGCCGCAGCGACGCGCGCCGCGACATCGAACGTCGTCGAGGGAGCGCAGGATGCCGTGGTTGCGGCAGCGTGTCCGGTTCGCGCCGGATCGGGACTGTTCGCCTGGATGCTGACGCGCGCCCGCCCGCCGCTCGGCAGGCACGGCGAGCTGCTTGCGATGGGCCTTGCCGGCGTGCTCGCGGTGATCCTCGCTCTCGCGGCGGCGTTGGCCATTGCATTGCGGCGCTGGAGGAGCAATCTCGCGCGGATCGAAGCCGGGTTGGCGCCCGACGGCCGTGCACCGCACTTGCCGTACGTCGGCGAGCCGGATCTCGACCGGATCATCGATGCATTCAACGCGCGTGCACGGCGCGCCGAACACCTGCAACAGCAGGCCGCCGAACTCCGCACGCGGCTCGCGCAGGCGGAACGCTTCGGGATGCTGGGCAAACTGGCCGCCCAGATGGCGCACGAGATTCGCAATCCGATGGGGGCGATGCGGCTGAAAGCCGAAAACGCGCTGGCTGGCGATAGCCGCCGACAGCAGGATGCGCTGCGCGTGATTCTGGCGCAGATCGAACGCATCGATGCGCAATTGTCGGGGCTGCTTGCGCTGACGCAGCCGGTCAGCCCGCACGCGACGCGCGTCGATGTCGACGCATGGCTCGCGCAGGTGGTCGACCCGCACCGCGAACTGGCGCAGCGGCAAGCGATCGATCTCGCATGGTCGCACGGCGTGCGCGTCGCGCAACCGTCCGGTTTTCCCGTGTTCGATCCCGACCAGATGCGCCGGGCGCTCGACAACCTGTTGCTCAATGCGCTGCGCCATGCCGGCGACGGTGGAGCGGTTACGGTCGCCACCGCGCGTCGCACGTTCGCCGGGCGCGACTGGCTGCGGTTCACCGTGTCGGACAGCGGCCCCGGGGTTCCCGCCGCGCAGCGCGAGCGGATTTTCGAACCATTCGTGACGGGGCGTGCGGATGGAACCGGCCTCGGTCTCGCCGTGGTCCGCGAAGTGGCTGCGGCGCATGGCGGCCAGGCGTGGCTCGACGACGCACCGCGCGGCGCATCCTTCGTCATTGAAATCCCATGGCAACTCTCCTCATAGTCGACGACGACGCCGCCTTTCGCGACGGCCTGGCCGAGACGCTTGCCGATCTCGGTCATCGGGTCGTCGAAGCCGGGACCGGCCAGGCGGCATTGAGCATGCTGCGCGACGGCGGCCGCATCGATTGCATCTTCCTGGATTTCCGCCTGCCGGACCTGGACGGGCTCGCCGTCCTCGTGCAATTGCGCGACGATCCCGCACTGGCCGCCATTCCGGTCGTGATGCTGACGGCCCATGCGACCAGCGACAACACGATCGACGCAATGCGGCTCGGTGCGTTCGATCACCTGACGAAGCCGATCGGGCGTCGCGACATCGCGCAACTGCTCGCGCGGATCGTTTCCGCCAACCAGCCGCCGGCGGTCGCCGAGCCCCACGGCGACGGATTTGCGCGCGAACCCGCATCGAACCGCCCCAGGCTGCTGGGCGTGAGCGCTGCGATGCGCGACGTGCAAAAGCAAATCGGCCGCGCGGCGACAAGCGACGCGACCGTGCTCGTCACCGGCGAGACGGGCACCGGCAAGGAAGTGGCGGCGCGCGTGCTGCATGCCGCGTCGATGCGGCATGCGCAGCCGTTCGTCGCGGTCAACTGCGCGGCCATTCCAGCCGATCTGCTCGAAAGCGAACTGTTCGGGCATCGCCGCGGGGCGTTTACGGGCGCTCACGTCGATCGTGCCGGGCGGCTCGTCGAGGCCGACGGCGGCACGCTGTTTCTCGACGAGATCGGTGACATGCCCGCGGCCATGCAGGCCAAGCTGCTGCGCGCGCTGCAGGAACGCCAGGTGACGCCGCTCGGTGCGGATCGTCCGACGGCCATCGACATTCGCGTGGTGGCCGCGACGCACCGCGATCTCGGTGCGGCCGTCGCGAACGGGACGTTTCGCGAAGACCTGTTCTATCGCCTGAACGTGATTCCGTTGCACCTGCCGCCACTCGCGGACCGCGTGGCCGACATCCTTCCGCTGGCCGCTCATTTTCTGGCGTGTGCGGCCGGCGCGCGTCCGTTGCATCTGACGAACGATGCCCAGCGGGCATTGCTCGATCATCGCTGGCCCGGCAACGTGCGGGAACTGCGCAACGTGATGGAGCGGGCCGCCGCGCTGGCGCCCGGGCCGGCTGTCGCCGCGGCCGATCTCGGGCTCGGCGTCGTGCCGACGCACCATTCCGGCGGCGACGCGCTCGCGCTGCCGGCCGGCCTGCTCGACATGCCGTTGCCCGAGGCGCTGGCGGCGCTCGAGCGCGCCGCGATCCTGCGCGCGCTCGAGCGTGCGAACGGCAATCGCGCGGAGGCGGCGCGGCAGCTCGGCATCGGTCGTCAGTCGCTCTATTCGCGCATCGCGCATCTGGGTATCGAGCGCGACGACTAGCCGCGCCGCTGCAACTGTCGGGATTCCCGACAACGGCAGGCGAAAGGTGTCGGGAATTCCGACACCTTTCGCGCGGTGCGTCGTCCGATGCCCCGCCAGGCGGGCGCGCGCATGCTGGCACGCGGGTTGCAGATATCGGTGCATCGCAACCCTTCGCTGGAGCCCGTCATGATGTCGTTCCCTTCCGCCGCCCGATCGCGGCCGTCGCGCCGCGCGGTCATCCGACGCACCTTGCGCGGCCTCTGCGCCGTCGCATTCATCGCCGCGGCGACGGCGAGCGGGGCCCAGATGCCGCCACCGCCGCCCGCCGCCGTGCCGCCCGGAGTCGATGCCGTGCCGCCTCCGCGCCATTTGCCTGCCGGTCCCGGCAACGGCTTCGCCCCGGATGCGAATGCGCTCGTGTCCGGCCCGCTTTCGCGCCTGACGATCAACCCTGAAGGTGCGGTCGACGGCTTCGAGCTGACCGACGGGACGTTCGTCCGCCTGCCACCGCATCTCGGCACGCAATGGAACGCGTTCGCGCGGCAGGGCGAACGGGTGACGGTGGCCGGCGAACGTCGCTACGGCGACGAGATTCATGCGCACGTCGTGCGCAACGATCGCACCGGCGCATTGCTGTCCGACCCGCCGCCGGCGCTTGCCGCGCCGGTGCCGCCCATGTTGCGCGGCGTCAACCTCGCCAGGCTCAGCGTGTCCGGCGTCGTGCGACACGTCACGCGCGCGCCGCGCGGCGAGCCGGACGGCGTGATGCTCGACAACGGCGCAATCGTCAAGTTGACCGTGCCGGCCGCCCAGCAGTTCGGCCGGCTGCTCGTGCCCGGCGTGCGGGTTGCCGCGGTCGGGTACGGCACGCGCAACGCCTACGGCGAAGCGCTGCAGGCAACGGCGTTCGGCTCGCCGGACCAGGTCGTGGAGCTCTATGACGCCGTCGCGCGTTGATCTCGCAACGACTTTTCGCTATCCCGCAAGGAGCCCCGTCATGCACTGGATCGATCCCGCCTGCCTGCCCGAAACGCGTGGCCGCGTCACGCAGTTCCTGCTCAATCCGCGCGGAGAAATCGACGGCCTGATCCTGAACGGCGACCTGCAGGTTCACGTGCCGCCGCATCTCGGCCGCGACCTGGTCCGCCATGTCGAGGTAGGCGACCGCATCAGCGTGCGTGGTGTCAAATTGCGCGGCGTCACGATGATCGCGGCCGTGCAACTGACCGGACGTCACGGCGTCGACATCGTCGACGACGGGCCCGTGCACGGTGCGCCGAAGCCGCCGCATGGCGGCCGCAAGCTGATGGAGATGAGCGGCGAAGTCGCGTTCGCGCTGCACGGCCCGAAAGGCGAGCTGAACGGCGCGTTGCTGACGAGCGGTGTCACGTTGCGGCTGCCGCCGCATGCGGCAGCCGAACTGAGCGACTATCTGCGGCCCGGTGCCCATGTCATGGTGTGGGGGCATGGGGTCGTCACTCGATACGGCGCCGTGCTCGAGGTGAACGAGATCGGCGAACTTGTCGATGCGGACGACGAATGACCGCACGTCGACCATGAGACCGGCGCGCGCGCTCGAGGCGCTCAATTTCTTCCTGGCCGACGTGCAGGCCGGCATCGGCCCGTTCGTCGGCGTGATCCTGCTGTCGCGCGGCTGGAGCGCCGACGCGATCGGCTCGGTCATGACGCTGGCCGGGCTCGCCGCGATGGCCTCGACGCCGCCGGCCGGCGCGCTCGTCGATGCGCTGCGCGCGAAGCGCGCGCTGATCATTGTGGCCATCGCCGTGACGACGCTGGCCTCGCTGGCGTTGATGTTCGCCGACGGCTATCCGGCGGTGGCGGCGTCGCAGATACTGGCCGCCGTCGGCGGCGCGGCGCTGGCGCCGGCGGTCGCGGGCGTGACGCTCGGCATCGCGCGCCGGCAGGACTTCGACCGGCAATTCGGCCGCAATCAGATGGCGAACCATGCGGGCAACGTGGTGGGTGCGGCGCTCGCCGGATGGCTCGGCTGGCATGCTGGATTCGACGCGGTGTTCGCGCTCGTCGCCGTGTTCACGATCCTCGCGATCGCGAGTACGTTGGCGATTCCCGGGCGAGCCATCGACCACGCGTGCGCACGCGGTCTCGACACGGAGAATGCCGTGCCTCGAACGTCGGCCGCGCATGAAGAGGCGTTCGACGGAACACTGGCACCGCACGTCGGCGGCTTGCGCACGCTGGCCTCGAACCGGCCGCTGGTCCTGCTCGGCGCGTCGCTCGCGCTGTTCCATCTCGGCAACGCGGCGATGCTGCCGCTCTACGGGATGGGCGTGGTCGCCACGCATCGCAGCAACGCGAGCATGTTCACCGCGCAAACCATCGTCATCGCGCAGCTCGTGATGATCGCGGCGGCGTGGCTCGCGCCTCGGCTGATTCGTGCACACGGTTATTGGCGAGTGCTGCTGATTTCCTATCTCGCGTTGCCCGTGCGCGGTGCGCTTGCCGCCGTGCTGATGAGCGAGGCGGGCGTCTGGCCGGTGCAAGTGCTGGACGGCATCGGCGCAGGCCTGCAAAGCGTGGTGGTGCCTGCGCTCGTCGTGCGCCTGCTGCACGGTTCCGGCCGCGTGAACGTCGGGCAGGGCGCCGTCGCGACCGCGCAGGGTATCGGCGCGGCGCTTAGTCCCGTGCTCGGCGGCGTGCTCGTGCAGCACTTCGGTTATCCGACTGCGTTCTGCGTGCTGGGGGCCGTGTCGACGGGCGCGCTCGCGCTCTGGCTCGGCCATGCGCGAGCGCTGAGCGGCGTGTGCGGCAAGCAGGTCGAGCTGACGGTTGCATCGTCGTGAAAGCTCATTCCGTCTCCATGGCTGTCCCCGGTCTCTCGACGAACTCCATTTCATTCGTGATACGAAGTAATTGCATATGACGGCCTGTCGCCGCGTGTACGGTTCCCCGTCAGGACGATTTCATTCTTGCCCGCGAACAGCAATGGCACCGCCAGATCGAGGTGCAGTACCCCTGCCACGCGAGAGCGAATATTCGTTTCCTGAATTTTTGGTGGCTGAAAATGTCAGGATGGCGAGTGAGATGCAGCAGCGGAAAATTAGCGACATTGTTTCGACGAAACGGAAAGTTTGAGAGGCCGTTTCAGGAATCATATGAAGGGATAACGGATATTTGCGGATACGCCTGTCCACGAGGCAGTGGCATAGCCTCGCGGATATCACTGGATCGATCATGCGCAGGCGTATACGTCGGACGAGAAAATCAAGCTCGTGGGTCGAGCCAGTTCCGAACGAGTCGCGCAACCTGCTTCCGGCGCTCGATCATCACCATATGCCCTTCGCCGGGCAGCGCATGGTGGGTCACCGACGGCACCCACGCGGAAGTTTCGAGCGCGGCCTCGGCGAAAATCGGGTCGTCGGCGCCACCGACGATCAACGTATCTGCACGGATCCGCCGCGGCCACGGCGAATCGTCACGTGCGTCGTCCCGCAATGCGCGCAGGGTGCGGACAATGACGTGCCGCTCGTTGACCGACGACGCGACGTGGCGGCGTCGACTGAGCAACGCCGCGCGCAGGAGCATGTTGCGCCAGCTTGCGCGGAAGCATCCGGACATCGTTTCGAGCAGACGGACGAAATCGGAGCGGGTCGTATGAGCGATTTGCTGCTCGATGAGCCGGCAGCCGTCCGGGGAAAGGCGATGCGCACTCGAAACCAGCCCGAGTCGTGAGACGCGTTCCGGGTGGGCGGCCGCGAGGCGCGCCGCCACGACGCCGCCGAATGAGATGCCGATGAGCGTCGTGCACCGCCAATGCGTGGCGATGCCACGCGCGATATGCTCGACGATGTCGGTGATTCGGTATTGCATGCCGGGCTTGTCAGGATACCCGAGCAATACGAATGGTGTGTCGGGCGGCAAAATGCCGGCAACGCGGAGCAGGTCGCGCCGCAGCCGACGCGAGGTCGTCTTCGAGACGAATGCTTGTCCGCCGTTCAGTACGATGACCGCTGGCGGTTCGCGACCCACCTGTGCGGCCAGGATGCCGCCGTCGAGTTGCATCGTTCGAACGGGACGTGTACCGAGCCGGAACAGGTTCGATTCGTCCGGTGTGAGGTTCATGCGCCATCTCCTGATGAAAAGGTGCGAGCATGAACCCTGACGTCCACGTGAGGGTCAAGCGCCAGACTCATCGTTGTCGTCGTATGCGACGGCGGCTTCCTGACGTCGAAGCCATGTGAGTACGTCGGGGCTCATTGGATGGCCCGCTTGCAGAATCGGCTCGTCAAGCAGTGCCCGTAGCAGCTTGCCGCGTAACGCGACGTCGCCGTGCGTCGTTCGCTCGAGCAGCGAGTGCCAACGGCTCGCGAGCGCGGCGGAATCTCCATTGTCGGCCCCACAAGCGATTGCCAGTCTGACGTCCGCGCCGAGTGTGACCCACTCCGCCGACAGCGTCTTGTCGAGGCGCTGGATGTCGTCTTCCGTCAGATGGCGCCGCCAGGCCGCCACCTGCAGGCGGGCCGCCTGTTCGATGTAGTCGATCAGTGTACGGTCGAGCCCCGTATGGTCGGGGGCCGGCGCCGTTTCGTCATGCAGCTGCCGCCAGCGCCGCGTGATGGCGATGTCGCCCTCCATCCATTGCATCGCGATGGCGAGCCAGCGATACGCGAGCTTCTGCGCTTCGCCGGAGGCGGGCGGGACATGCCGATCCATTGCGTCGCGCACATCCGCAAACAATGTCGACAGGGCCGCTTCCATGTCCTTCCAGCGCGCGAGAATCTTCGCGATTTCGGCCGTGTTGAAATGCGCGCGATATCGCTCGAGCAACGCGAGTGTTTCCGGCCAGTCCGCATCAAGCCAGGTCATGCCGGAATCGGAGGCGGCTTGCAGCACTCCGAGCCGCTCGTTCAGCGTGTTCAATCTTGCGAGTTCAGCGTCGATTGCAAGCCGGCTCTCGGCAATCACTTCCGCCAAGGCGATCTGCCGGTTACGCAGCATCCGTGCGATCGCGTCCAGTGTCAGCCCCAGACCACGCAGTGCCTGGATCGTCTTGATCGTCGACACACTGGCTTCGTCGTACAGCCGGTAGCCCGAGGTGGAGCGGCCGATCGGCTTCAGCAGGCCTGTTTGATCGTAGTAGTGCAATGCGCGGACGGTGATGCCGCAACGCCGGGCGAGCATGCCAACCGTTAATGGCATATAAGACTCCGTCGACAATACGAAACATGGCGGATATCCGTCGTACACGACGGCGAGGATGGATTATCCCATCGGACAATCGGCCGTCAAATTCCTGCAAGGGGTGCCATCGTCAGCGACCGGCCTCGCAGTATTCGGCACCCTGCATCGACAACCGCGAGAAGCCCCTTGCCACCCTGAAACAGAAAACGCCCGATGCGGCGAATCGGGCGTTCTGGTTTCTGGCGACTGTCAGGCTATTCCAGGGCTGGGCAACGGACTATTGGTCAAAGGCCACGCTTCAAGCGCCCGGCATAATCGCTGGCTGCTTCATCTAGTGAACGGCTGGTGTTCGCTGTCGCGATCAGTTCCTCCACGAACCATGGAAGGACGAGCGTCGTTTCCGCGCTCGACAAACTGACTTTCACGCGCTGCGAAATGGAATCCGGTCGAGGCGGCGTCACTGGCAGGGCGCCATTGGATTGTGGTGTGTCAGCAGCAATGGCGTGCGCGTTCGAAAGCTGTGCGCATATCAAAAGAGCAAATGCCATGGTTGCATGTCGGATGGGTTTCTTCATTTTTCACCATTCGTTGCGAAAATATGAATCGGAAAAGCAGGGCAACAATGCTAACGAATGAGTTGCGCGAAGAGTGTGGGAAATTTGTCAATATCTGTGCGAAAGCGCATGCCAACGGGATACCGAATCAGGCTAGAACGCGTAGGCGAGCGACGCAAACAGGCTGCGCGGTGCGCCCGGCGTGACCCACAGGCTGTTGTAGGAGCTGACGTAGGTGGTGCGATTGAACAGGTTGTTCAGCACGACCGACGCACGCAGGTGCTTGTTGACCTGCACGTAGCCGTTGAGTTGTACGGTCGCGTAGGCCGGCAGTTCGAAACCGTCCTGTGTGTTCGCGGTGTTGCCGGCCCTGCGCCCGACATAGATCACACCCGCGCCGGCCCCGGCCTTGTCCGCGAACGGGACCGCGGTTTCGTACATGAGCAGTGCGCTGCCGCTCAGGCATGGAATGTCGACGAGGCGCGCGCCGGGTGTCAGCACGGCGTCGCGCGTGACCTGCGCATCGACATAAGCAAGGTTGACGAGGCCGCGCACGCCATGGCCCAGGTCGCCGTTCCATTCGAATTCGACGCCACGGCTGCGCACTTCGCCGGCCGCGCGCGAGAAGCCCGCATTGGCCGGGTCGGCGGTCAGCACGTTGCGCTTGTTGACGTGAAACGCCGCGACGGTCGCGAGCCAGCGTGCGCCGGCCCATTTCGCGCCGACCTCAGAGCCATGCCCCTTCTCCGGATCGAACGCGCGGCCGTTGACGTCGGCGCCGTTGTTCGGCCGGAACGAATACGCGGTGTTCGCATACACGGAAAACGCTGGGCTCATCTCATACACGATGCCGATGCGCGGACTCAATGCAGTCTGCAACTGGCTGCTCGTCGTGCCCTTCAGGCGATTCTCGATCGACTGGTGAAAGCGATCCCAGCGCAGTCCCGCGAGGATTTTCCAGTGCGGCCCGAACGCGAGCGTGTCCTGCGCATAGAGCCCCTGACCGTCGTCGCGCTCGAGCAGATTGGTCGCGGTGCGCGGCACGGGTGCCGGCTGACCGTAGACGGGGTCGAAGATGTCGATTGCATACGGCGCGGCGGCAGTCGGCGTCGAGCGCGCGACGAACTGGTCGTAGTTGAAGCGGTACGCATCGACGCCCACCACGAGCGTGTGGCCGATGCCGCCGGTGCGGAACGCGCCGGTCGTCTCGACGCGGCCTTGCAGATCGTTCGAATGAAACGCGACTTGACGGTAGCGGCGCCACAGCGTGCGGCCGTCGGGCTGCAGCGCGAACGCCTCGGACGATCGTCCGGACAAGTCGGTGGTGCGCTGCGCGAAACCGGCGTTGATCGACCAGCTGGCATCGATGCGATGCTCGAGCGTGAACTGGTGGCCCGCGTTGCGCACGTCGTAGTCGCCGTCGCGGGGCTCGCCGAGAAAGCGCGAAGCCGGAATCGCGCCGAGCTGCCCGCCCACCGCGACCACGCCGCGATCGAGCGGTGCGCGCTGTCGTGCACTCTCGAATTCGTAGTGGAGCGTCGTGTCCGCGTCGATGTCCCACGTGAACGACGGCGCGAACAGGTAGCGTTTGCTCGACACCGTATCGCGGAAGCTGCCGTTGTTCTCGTTCATCGCGACGAAGCGGTACGCGAGCGACTTCGTGACGGGCCCGGTTGAATCAAGCGTCTCGCGCAACGCGCCGTAGCTGCCGGCCGACACGCCGACGGTGTTCGAGCGCGTGAACTGCGGCTGCCTGGTCGTATAGCTGATGAGCCCGCCCGGATCGCCGCGGCCGTATAGCGCAGACGCGGGCCCCTTGAGCACTTCCATGCGCTCGAGGTTGACCGTGTCGCGCGGGACGCTGATCCCGCGGTTCCACGAGAAGCCGTTGACGAGGTAGTCGGTGCCGGACGTGTTGCCGTCTCCGGCGAAGCCGCGCACCGCGTAGTTGTCCCACAGGCCGCCGAAGTTGTTCTGCCGCGAGACACCCGCGACCCAGTCGTACAGGTCCTCGCCGCGTGTCGCGGCGACGGTTTGCACGAGTTTCGCATCGACGCTGCTGACCGCAAACGGAATCTCCATCACGTCTGCCTCGCTGCGCGTCGCGCTCGTCGATTCGCGCGTGCGAAACGGCGCGCTCGCGCGCTGCCCCGAGATCTCGATGGTGGGCAGCGTTGCTTCCTGCGCGTCGGCGGTGCTCAGGCCGGCCGCGCCGACGACGATGGCCATTGGTGCGGCCGCCCAGTTCTTCCTGCTCATTCCCCGTCCCTTGATGTGGATTGCATTCGGGCACGGTGGATGGGCCTTGCGCCGACGGCTATGTTCCAGACAGTACATTCGCGCCGAAATTTAATGCAAATGAGAGGCATTTGCAATCTCAATTTCATGCGCTCGGGGATGATGTGATGCGGGCTGCAAGCGGCGCGTCACGCGGGACGCGTCACGGAAGGTGGGATGTGAGCAGGCGCCGGCGTCAGGTCGTGGCGTGGCGGCCGGCGAACGACTCGACGACGAAACGGGCGCGCCCCCGATTCGTCGCCCGCGTGTCCATCGGGCGGGCGGCGGCGCCACGCGCCTTCAACTGCCTGAAGCCGCCCGCAGGCGGCGCCGTGGCAAGGGGCGGTTACGCCGCCGACAACCTGACCGACACGCCCGTCGCCGTATAAAGCGGCGTCGCCTTGAACCCGTCGACCGTCACCGCCGAGAACTTCGCGGAAGCCGCTGCGCCGTCGATCAGCGCGATGGTGTCGCCGGCCTTGGGCGCATAACCGTTTACGAACTTTACGTGCAGCGTGCCGCCCGCGACGGTGAGCGGGCCGCCGACGCGCAGGCGGCCGCCCCCGTTGCCGTCGATGTCGAGTTCGAGCGTCGTGTTGTCGAGCTGCGTATAGCGCGTCGCGATGACCACCGGCGCGCTGGCGGCAATCCTCACGCTGCCGCCCGAGCCGACATACACGTCGCCATTGCCGAACGCGCTCGCCGATGCCGCGGCGAGCATGCCGCCGCTCACCTGCGTGCCGCCCGCATAGCTGTTGTTGCCCGCCAGCGTCAGCGTGCCGCTGCCTTGCAGCGTCAGCTTGCCCGCGCCGGCGATGTCGTTGCGCCACAGGTCGGCGGTATTGAACCCGCCCCGCGAAGCGTCCATCGACACGATCACGTTGCCGTTGAACGCACCGTAACCGTCGGCCGCGCTGAACAGGTTGAGGCGGCCCCAGCCTTCGGCATCGTCCATGACCGGATAGCCGGACGGCAGTTCGGTGGTCTTCAGCACGACGCGGCGCTGGTCCGCGCTCAGATAGGGGAAGCGCGTCTGCAGCAGGATCTCCGCGCCCTTCGGCACGACGGGCGGCGCGTCGGTCGACTCGATCGCGCCGAAGCCGAACGTCAGGCGGCGCGCGAAAGCCGCCTTGTTCGTCGCGTAATCGGCGAAGCGGTCGGTGGCCGTCGTGCCCGAGTGCGCGAAGGCGGCGAACGTCATGTCGGTCGTCCCCGTGAGCTGCTGCAGCGCCTGGTGGGCCTGACCGTACGCCGCCTGCGCATCGCTCGCATACGCGGTCAGGTTCGCGGTGCTGACGGCCAGCGCGAGCATGCGGCCGCCGATCACGTCGAGCGGCGAGTGCATGCCGGCGAGGATCCGGTTCTCGCCCAGTTCGAGGCCGCGTCCGACCATCTCCTGGAAGCGCTCCGGAACGAGCCACGCCATCGTCATCGCATCGCGCATCGCCTCGGCCTCATGGCCGCTGATGAAGCCGCCGTCGGTCGCGGGCGTCGTGCTTTCCGCCGGCACGAGCGAGGGCGCGACGACGACGCTCGCGCTCCAGCGATACGGCCGCGCGTACTTGTAGAAACGCTTCGACGGTTCGGTCGACGCGTTGTTGCCCATTTCGTTGAGCAGATCGACGACCTTGCCGAAGCTCGCGTTCGTGCTGCTGCCGACACCGACGTTGTTGCCGGAATCGTTGTACAGCACCGTCGTCGCATCGGCGGGCACGCTGGTGATGCTGGTCGTCTGCTGCGCCGCCGCGCGCCACGCGCCGGTGAGCGGACCCATGCCGTCGGTCACGCTGTAGCCTTTGCCGCGCCGGTCGTCGAAGTACGCGGCGTCGGCCTGTTGCTGCGTGCGTGCGGTCGTCGCGCTGACCACGTATTGAACGTTGGCGGCCAGGACCGTGTCATTCAGGATCGTGCCGCACGGCGAGCCGCTGCCGGGCAGGCCCGAGCAGGTCGATGGCGAGATCGCCGGGAACGCGCCGTTGGCCGGCGCGCTCACGCCGGCGTCGACGAGCATCGTCGCCGGCTGCCACAGGTCGAGGAAGCGGCTCACCACGCGCACGGCCGCGTTGGTCGACAGCGTGGCATAGCGCGCGTCGCCGCGCTGGTTGGTCGCGATGTTGTCGACGAAGGCCGGCACGCTCGGCACGGGCGCGCTGTCGACGAAGCCGGGGTCGGCCGGCGGTGCCGGCATGGCCGCGCTGGTCGTGGTGGTCGATGCGACATCGTCGCCGCCGCCGCACGCGGCGAGAACGATCGCACTCGACAATGCTGCGACGTGCAGCGGAAAACGGCTTCGTGACGCAAACATGCAAGGCTCCATCGTGAGTGTCGAAGATGGCGGATTGTCATGGGCGATCGTGACGCAGCCGTTACGGATTTGTTTCGGGTCGCGGTCGATTCGCCCGAATTCTCACTATTTGGTGAATTCGTGATGCTGAACGTATCGGCGGGGGCGATCGGGCCGTCGGCGATGTCCGGTCCGGCCAGCGCGTGCGTTCGAAAAGACGATCGGATCCTGCGCGCTCACGCCGGTTGGGCGACCCATTCCGCGTCGGCGCGGCACACGCGGTTTCTGCCCTGACGCTTCGCCGCATAGAGGGCGAGGTCGGCCTGATGCGACAACGCGTGCACGGACCGCGGATGCGCACGGTGCCCGGTCGCGCAGCCGATGCTGACCGTGAAAGGCGGAATCGTCGCGTCGAACCCGTCGAGCCGGTTGTGCTCCACGGCGCGGCGAATCGCTTCGGCGACTTTCGCGGCGCCGCTTTCATCCGTATCGGGTAACACGACGACGAATTCCTCGCCGCCGTAGCGCGCGGCAAGATCGCCGCGCCGCCGCGTATGCGTGCGAATGCACTCGGCGAGAAAGCGCAGCGCGGTGTCGCCTTGAGCATGACCGAAGCGGTCGTTGTATTGCTTGAAGTGATCGGCGTCGATGAACAGCACCGACAGGCTGCCGTCGCTGCCGCGCTGCAGCCGTTCCCATTCGTCGGCGAGTGCGGCATCGAGCGCGCGACGGTTGTGCAGGCCCGTGAGCGGATCGGTGCGCGTCAGGTCGGTGAGCAGCGTCTGCTTGCGCAGGTTGTCCCGCAGCGCGAACGCGAGCAGCCACACCACCGCGCAGAACAGCGCACCGATGACGGACGCGGACACGCCGACCGTCCACATCAAATGCGTGGTGCCGGCCAGCACGTCGTGCTCGGCCGGTGCGACGACCGCGATCAACGGCGTGCCGGGCACCCGCTGGAACGTATAAAGCCGCACGACGCCGTCGATGCTCGAGCGCGCCGCATAGAAGCCCGATTCGCGGCTCACCATGCGTTCGAACGACTTCGAGCGGCGCAGGCGGACCATCTGGTGATCGCTCAACGGCGGGTTTCTCGCGAGGATCGTGCCGTCGGCGCGCAGGATCGCGCTGACGCCGTGCGGCCCGACGTTCAGGCGGGACAGAAGCCGATCGAAGTACGCGAGGTCGATGGCGACCACCGCGATTCCGTCGAACGTATGATCCGCCCGCTCGATGCGCCGCGACAGCGCGATCGACTCCGTGTTGCCGCGCGAACGCGCGCGATACGCCTCGGACACGTAGAGGCCGACGTTGTCCGCATCGCGATGGACCTTGAAGTAGTCGCGATCGCTGAAATCCCAGTTGTGGGTCGAGCTGCAACAGCCGTCGATCAAACGCCCGAAGCGGTCCGTCACGCCCATGCCGGTCACGTATTGCGCGGCCGTGCGCTCGAACAGCACGTCATGACGCAGCCCGGCGTCCATGCGCGCGACGGCGGGATTGCCGAGATCGGTGGCGAGCGCGACGAGCGCGTTGTTGGACGTCTCGACGGTGCGCGCGATCTCGCTGACCAGGACGGCCGCGACGTTGCGCGACGTCTCGTGCGCATGGCCGACGACCTCGCTACGTGCGGCCCACAGCGTCGCCGCGCTGATGCCGAGCGCGGCGAGCGACATCAGCGTGCCCAGCACGCCGACGATCAGGTGGTGGCGGCCGGCCCAGTCGGCAACTTTCTCGATCGGAATGGATGCAGGCATTGCTTGCGCTCGTGCGGGAAGCCGGCTGCGACCGCAGCGGCGCTGGTCAAATCCGGGTTAACGGCAGGGATGCCCGGAAATCGAGGCCGGCATGCGACGCAATGACTGCACGGGTGCCGCAAACGTGTGCGTCCGGGGTGCGCCGCGCAACGAGCACGCGACAGCGGCGAATCCCGGCGGTCGCGCAGGCTCAGTCGAGCCCGCCCTGGCACAGGTACTTGATCGACAGGTAGTCGTCGAGGCCGTAGCGCGAACCTTCGCGGCCATAGCCCGATTCCTTCACGCCGCCGAACGGCGCTGCTTCGCTCGCGAGCGCACCTTCGTTGATACCGACGATGCCGGTTTCGAGCCGCGCCGACACGCGCGCGATTCGGCGCACGTCCTGCGTGTAGAAATACGCGGCGAGCCCGAACGGCGTGTCGTTCGCGGCCGCGACGGCTTCGTCCTCGGTGTCGAACCGGAACAGCGCAGCGACGGGGCCGAAGGTTTCCTCGCAGGTCAGCTGCATGTCGGCGGTGGCGTCGGCGAGCACCGTCGGCGCGTAATAGTTCGGGCCGAGCTCGCGCAGGCGCTCGCCGCCGGCGATCACGCGCGCACCGCGCTCGATGGCATCGCCGACGTGGCGCGCGATCTTGTCGACTGCGCGCGCGTTGATCATCGGCCCGATCTGCGCGGCCGGGTCGGTCGCGGGCGCGACCTTCAGCGCGGCAACGCGCGCGGCGAGCTTCGCGGCGAACGCATCGTAGACGCCGGCCTGGACGTACACGCGATTCGGCGACACGCAGGTCTGGCCGCCGTTGCGGAATTTGGCGGCCATCAGCCCGTCGATCGCGGCGTCGAGTTCCGCATCGTCGAACACGATGAACGGCGCGTTGCCGCCCAGTTCGAGCGACAGCTTCTTCAGCGTCGCCGCTGATTCGCGCGCGAGCAGCTTGCCGACAGGCGTCGATCCGGTGAAGGTGATCTTGCGCACGCGGCCGTCGGCGAGCCAGTCGGCCACCGCGTCGATGCCGCGTTCGCGCGATGCGGCGATCAGGTTCAGCACGCCGGGCGGCACGCCGGCCTCCTGCGCGAGGAAGGCCAGCGCGAGTGCGGTGAGCGGCGTGTCCTCGGCCGGCTTCGCGACGACCGTGCAACCGGCGGCGAGTGCCGGGGCGATCTTGCGCGCGATCATCGCGAGCGGGAAGTTCCACGGCGTGATCGCGGCGACGATGCCGATCGGCTCCTTGACCGCGCTCAGCCGCTTGCCGCGCTGCTGCTGCGGAATCAGGTCGCCGTAGGTGCGCGTCGCTTCCTCGGCGAACCACAGCACGTACGACGCGCCGTATGCGACTTCGCCGCGCGCTTCGGCGAGTGGCTTGCCCTGTTCGCGCGACATCAGCTTCGCGAGATCGTCGGTGTGCGCGACGATCGCCGCATGCCATGCGCGCAGGATCGCAGCCCGTTCGCGAGCCGGCGTCGCGCGCCATGCGGGCAGCGCGCGTGCGGCCGCATCGGTCGCGGCGCGTGCGTCGGCCGCGCCGCTGTCGGGTGCGTGGGCAACGGTCTCGAGCGTCGCCGGATCGGCGACGTCGAAGCGGCGGCCGTCGAGCGCGTCGCGCCAGGCGCCGTCGATCAGGTTGGCGGTGCGAACGAGTTCGGTTCGGGACAGGGTAAGCGGCATGACAGGTCCTTGGATGGAGCGATTCGGTGACGACGGCTGCGGCGCGTGCGCGACTTCCCCGCGCGGACGGCGGGCCGCCGCGTTCGCGGATGCCGCACGCTGCCCGTCAGTGACGTTCGCCGAACAGCGATTCGAGCGGGTAGTGCCGTTTGACGAACGGCGACTTGATGATCACGTAACTGAAATACTTCTCGATGCCGATGTTCTGCTCGAGCAGCCCTTCGACGATCGTCTGGTAATGGCTCACGCTGCGCGTGATGAACTTCAGCAGATAGTCGTAGCCGCCGCTCGCGAGGTGGCACTCGACGATCTCGTCGACGTTGCGGATCGCCGCGACGAAACGGTCGAAGTCCTCGCGGCGGTGATCGGCCAGCGTGACCTCGGTAAACACGACCTGCACGTCGCCGAGTTTCTCGAGCTGGATGTGCGCGCCGTAGCCGCCGATATAGCCGGCCTTCTCGAGCCGCTTCACGCGGATCAGGCAAGGACTGGGCGACAGCCCGACCGCATCGGCCAGTTCGACGTTGGTTATGCGGCCGCGCTTTTGCAACTGGGAGAGGATGCGCAGGTCGATGCGATCCAGCTTGCTGTCCGTCATGTTCGCGTGAGAGGGAAAAATGGAATGTCCGGTTACTTTAGAGTCGAACGATTGCCGCCACAAGCCCGGCTTTCCCTTGACCGGTCAAGCCGGCTGCGCGTGCGCGGCGTCGAGCGCGCGCTGCACGCCCGCATCGGCCAGCACGTCGTCCAGCGTCTTGCGCACGCGCTCGAACATCAGGTCGAATTCGCCCGCAGTGAAGCTCAGCGCCGGCGCGAAACCGAGCACGCCGTCGCCGAATGCGCGAAACACCACGCCGTTCGCATACGCGGCGGCGGCGATCCTGTCGGGCACGTTCAGCGCAGGGTCGAAGCGCGTCTTGCGCGTTTTGTCGGCCACCAGTTCGAGGGCGCCGAGCAGGCCGGCCGAACGAGCGTCGCCGACGAGCGGATGCGCGCGCAGCGCATCGAGCCCCGCGGCGAAACGCGGCGCCATCGCACAGCCGTTCGCGAGCAGCCCGCCCTCGTGATAGAGCTTCAGCACTTCGAGGCCGATCGCCGCGCTGACCGGATGTGCGGAATACGTATGGCCGTGGCCGACCGCGGGCGAATCGGCGCGGTTGCCCGCGATCCCTTCGTAGATTTCATCGGACATCAGCACGGCACCCATCGGTGCATAGCCGGCGGTCAGCCCCTTTGCGACGGTCATCAGGTCCGGGTCGACCTGCTCGGTCTCGCACGCGAACAGCGGGCCCGTGCGGCCGAAACCGGTGATCACCTCGTCGGCGACGAACAGGATGCCGAGGCGCCGACATGCGTCGCGCATCGCCTTCAGCCAGCCGGCCGGTGGGACGATCACGCCGCCGGAGCCCTGCACGGGCTCGCAGAAGAATGCCGCGACGTTGTCCGCGCCGAGTTCGGCGACTTTCGCTTCGAGCGCGACGACCGACGCGGCGATCAGCGCCTGCGGATCGTCGCCGAGCGGATGGCGATACGGGTAGGGTGACGGGATGTGATGCTGGTCCGCGCGCGGCAGGTCGAAGTGACGATGGAACGCGGGCAGCGCGGTGAGTCCGGCGCCGATCGACGACGAGCCGTGATAGCCGCGTTCGAGCGCGATCATGTGCTTTTTCGTCGGGCGACCGGTCGCGTTGAAATAGTGCGTGATGAAACGCACCGCGGAGTCGACCGCATCCGAGCCGCCGAGCGTGAAGTACACGCGATTCAGCGAGGGCGGCGCGAGGGCTGCAAGCCGTTCTGCCAGCTCGATCGCGGGTTGCGAGCCGAAATGGAAATAACCGGTGGCGTAGGGCAGCTTCGCCATCTGCTCGGCGGCGGCCTTCACGATGCTGTCGCGGCCGTAGCCGACGTTCACGCACCACAGGCCCGAGAACGCATCGAGCAGCGTGTGGCCGTCGGCGTCGCGCAGGAACACGCCTTCGGCGGATTCGAGCACGGTGACGCCGCGCGCCTCGTGCGCACGATAGTTGACGACAGGGTGGATCAGGTGTTGACGATCGGCTTCGATCAGCGCGGCTTGGTTCATGGCAGTGCGGGACTCTCGTCGGGTGTCAGCGTGAGGTCATGCTACCGGGCGAGAAATCCGTACGCGCTTTCAATTTGCGGCCTGAAAAGTACGAAAGCGGTGTTTGCACGGGGCGCTTCGGCATTTTCTGCTGCGCGCCCCGCCGGGCCGGGCGCGCGCGTCAGTAGCCGCGTGCGCGGTCGACGACGCCGATCATCGGTTGCCCCGCGCGATGGCGTGCGAGGTTCGCGAGCACGGCGTCGACCGCGGTGTCCGGCCGCGTCGCGCTGGCGATGTGCGGCGTGATGCGAATGCGCGGATGCGTCCAGAACGGGTGACCGGCCGGCAACGGCTCCGGGTCGGTCACGTCGAGGATCGCGCTGTCGAGGCGGCCACCGTCGAGGGCGGCGAGCAGCGCGGTCGAATCGAGCTGCGGGCCGCGCCCGACCTGCACGAGCGATGCGCCCGCCGGCAGCGCGTCGAACACGCGCGTGCCGAGCAGGCCGCGCGTGTCGTCGGTGAGCGGCAGCAGGCAGATCAGGATGTCGGTGCGGGCGAGGAACGCGTCGAGCGCCGCGTCGCCCGCATGGCACTCGATGCCGTCGAGCGCGCGCGGCGTGCGACTCCAGCCGGCGCACGGGAAACCGAAGCGCCGCAGCGTGTCGAGCACGGCCTGCCCGAGCGTGCCGAGCCCGAGCACGCCGACCCGGCGCGATGCGGCCGCGCGCACCGGCTTCTCGCGCCACACGTGCGCGCGCTGCTGCGCCGCATAGTCGAACAGGTCGCGATGGATCGTCAGCACGGCCTGCGTCACGTATTCGACCATCCCTCCGACGATGCCCGGCTCGATCATCCGCACGACCGGGATGTGCGCGGGCACGCGCGACAGGTCGAACTGATCGATGCCGGCGCCGACCGAAAACACGATCTCCAGATTCGGCAGCAGCGCGGTCGGGTCGTCGGGCGGCTGCCACGCGGCGAGATAGCGCACGGCTTCAGGATCGCCGACGTCCGGCCAGATCCGGAACGCGAGATCGGGTGCCTGCTGCGCGAAGCGCTGCGCCCATTGCGCGCCGCGCACGGGGTCGGCCTTGTAGAGGAAACTCATCGCGCGCGCCGCTCAGCCGAGCGCTTGATTGACGATCGCGAACGCGCGCAGTGCCGGATCGCGGGCCGGCGCCGCGCCGCGCGCCATCGCGACGACGGTATCGACGCGCGGCAGGCCGAGCCCCTGCAGCCAGTCCGACAGGCCGCTATCGCCCGGCACGTCGAGGCGCACGAACATGCCTTCGTGCAGCGCGAGCCAGTGGCTGATCAGTGCCTGCGCGCGCAGCGCGTCCGGTGCGACCACCGGGCCGATCACGTGCCCGCGGCCGAAACGGCGGAACAGCGCGAAGCCGAGCAGTTCGCCGTCGCGGTCGAGTGCGATGCCGTTGGCGACGCCGAGCAGCGCATCGATCACTGCGTCGCGCGGGTAGCCGGCCGCGCGCGATGCGAGCGCGGCGAGACGCGGGCCGTCGTTGGTGCCGAGCGGGCGCAGGCGCTCGCCCGGCGGCAGCGAGATCAGCGGCGGCTGGAACGCGGCGCCCTGGTGCTGGTCGATCGTGCCGATCGCCTCGAAGCCGAACTTCACGTAGAGCGGTTCGCCGGACGGTGTCGCGTGCAGGAAGATCGTGCGCGCGCCGAGGCTGTCGACGACGCGCGTGAGCAGTTCGCGGCCGATGCCGCGGCTTTGGCGCTCGGGCGACACGATCACCATGCCGAGCGATGCGTGCGACTCGCCGAAGCGCCAGCCGAGCGCGGTGCCGACGATGCCGGCTTCGTCTTCTGCGACGAAGCCGCTGCCGAGCTGGAATGCGAAGCGCCAGTCGTCGAGCCGGTGCGGCCACTTGACTGCCTCCGACAGCCGGTGCGCGGCGGGCAGGTCGGTTTCGGCGAACGGGCGATAGGTAAGCGTGCTGGAAGAATTGAGGTCGGCCACGCCGGACTCCGGATGGGTAGGAATGACATATCGACTCTGCCAGCGCCACCACGGCGCGGATAGGACGATTCGCCTGTTTTCCGGCGTCGGCGGGCGGTCGTGCGAGATCGACGCAATCCGGCTCGATCGGCCCGGGCGAACGCGCGCTGCATGCCGAAGCGACCCGTCATTGCGACAGCTTCTGCTGTGGGAATGCCGCTACGATGAAAACGTGGCCGCGCATGACGGGTCGTGAAGTTTACCGGCCGGTGCCGCGTACGATCACGCCGCAGATCGTGCTGCCCGCAGCCTGCAACACGCGGCGAATCTGCGTTTCGAGCCGCGTCGAACGATGCGCGACGGATTTTTTGTCCTGATTCAATCTCGTTGAACCCAGCCCGTCCCCGGCCCTGCCGGGGCTTCACACCGACAGGACGTCACATGATCCAATTTGAACCGAAGTACATCACGTTCGACTGCTACGGCACGCTGACCCGCTTCCGGATGGCCGACATGGCGCGCGAGGTCTACGCGGACCGGCTGTCGCCGGTCGCGCTCGAGGAATTCGTGCGCGCGTTCGCCGCGTATCGGCTCGACGAAGTGCTCGGTGCGTGGAAACCGTACCGCGAGGTCGTCGTCAATGCGATCCGGCGCACCTGCGCGCGGATCGGCGTGAAGTTCGACGAGGCGGAGGCCGAGCGCTTCTATCTGGCGGTGCCGACGTGGGGCCCGCATCCGGACGTGCCGGCCGGGCTTTCGCGGCTTGCCACGAAGTACAAGCTGGTGATCCTGTCGAACGCGTCGGACGACCAGATCATGAGCAACGTCGACAAGCTCGGCGCGCCGTTCCATGCGGTGTTCACCGCGCAGCAGGCGCAGTCGTACAAGCCGCGGATGCAGGGCTTCGAATACATGTTCGACAAGCTCGGCTGCAAGCCGGAGGATGTGCTGCACGTGTCGTCGAGCCTGCGCTACGACCTGATGACGGCCGAGGATCTCGGCATCCGGCACAAGGCATTCGTCAATCGCGGCCATGAGCCGGGCACGCCGTTCTACAACTACTACGAGGTGTCGGACATCGGCCATCTCGCGACGCAGCTCGGGCTGTAAGCGACGCCGCGCCGGCGTGGGGCGAGGTGCCCCGCGCGCGGCCGTGCCCGTCGCGATCGACGGGGGGGGGGGCGCGCCGGTCGTTCCGCTTTACGCGTGCGATCACCGCACGAATCGAGGGTAATTACCGATACGGAGCCATTCAAGGCAGGGCCAACCGGGCCGATATATGTACCGAACGGTTAATATCGCGAGGCCCTCCGCATGAAGTTGTCCACGAAACTGCTGATGCTCGTCGCCGCGGCGCTGCTCGGCGTTGCATTGCTTGCCGCGATGTCGCTGCACACGCTGCGCGACGCGCTGGTCGACAGCCGTCGTGAAGAGATCGTCATTCTTCTGACCAAAGCCGAGCATCTGGTCGACGCGTATCGCGCGATGCAGGCGAACGGCACGCTCACGCGGGAACAGGCCCAGCAGCAGGCCAAGGCCGCGTTGTCCGCGCTCAATGCGAACTCGAAAAGCTACTACTGGGTGACGACGTCCGACGGCGTCAACCTCGTGCATCCGAACGCGAAGTTCATCGGCACCCGCGCCAAGGGCAACCGCACGACCGGCGGCATGACCGACAGCGAGGCGTACCGCGCCGGAATGGCCCAGGCGCATTTCGCGCTCGTCGACGTGCTGATCAAGCGCAGCCCGGACGCGGACGTGGAGCCGAAACTCCAGGGCGTGGTCGCCATTCCGGAGTGGGACTGGTGGATCGGCACGGGATTCTTCTACGACGATATCAACGCCGCGTTTACGCGGCTTGCGCAGCTGCTCGGCGCCATCACGCTCGTCATTGCCGCGGCGCTCGCAGCGATCGCGTGGGGCGTGTTGCGCAGCGTGCGGCGGACGCTGGGCGGCGAGCCCGCGCACGCGACCGAGATCGCGGCCCGCATCGCCGCCGGCGAACTGGGCGTGCAGTTCGATACGGCGCACGCCGCGCCGGGCAGCCTGATCGTCGCGCTCGCCGACATGAAGGCGCGACTGACCGAGACCATCGCCGAAATCCAGACCACGACCCACTCGATTGCCGTCGGCACCGGCGAGATCGCGCAAGGCAATCTGGACTTGTCGCAGCGCACGGAGGAACAGGCCGCGTCGCTGCAGCAAACGGCCGCGAGCATGGAGCAGATCACGTCGACGGTCAAACAGAACGCCGACAATGCACGTCAGGCGAATGCGCTCGTGACCCACGCGAAGGAGGCGACCGAACTCGGCGGCGCGGCCGTGCGCGAAGTCGTCGAAACGATGCGGCAGATTTCGGACGGATCGGTGCGGATCGCCGACATTACCGTCGTGATCGAAAGCATCGCGTTCCAGACGAACATTCTCGCGCTCAACGCCGCGGTCGAGGCCGCGCGGGCCGGCGAGGAAGGGCGCGGGTTCGCGGTCGTGGCCTCGGAGGTGCGCTCGCTCGCGCAGCGCAGCGCGGCGGCCGCGAAGGACATCAAGGGATTGATCGAGGCGTCGGTCGAGCGGGTCGGCAGCGGCAGCCGGCTCGTCGAGACGGCGGGTGCGCGGATGACGGAGATCGTCCGGTCGATCGACCGGGTGGCCGACATCATGGGCGAGATCTCGGCGGCATCCGCCGAGCAAAGCACGGGCATCGAGCAGGTCGGCCTCGCGGTCGCGCAAATGGACGAAGTGACCCAGCAGAATGCCGCGCTGGTGGAGCAGGCGGCCGCGGCCGCGTCCTCGCTGGATGAACAGGCAGCACGGTTGCGGGCCGCCGTCTCGGTGTTCAGGCTGGCTGCCTGACGGCCGCGTGCCGGCATCTGCCGGCAACGACGTCATCTCGTCTCCCTCTCGCCGCGCCGGCATGTGTCCGGCGTGCGCGCCGACGCGCCGACATTGACGGCATCGGTCGCATCACGGCCGGGAATCGCGGCCTGGCGCCGCGCCACGGGTTCGTGCCCGCATCGGGCAATCCGGCCGTATTCCGGTCGTCTCGCAAAGCCGCTTCAACGTCGCGGCAATCTCCCGATCTTTCAGGGTGCGGGCGTCGTCGCGGCCGGCCCCCGCCGTCGCATGCGCACGCGAGCGTTCCGGTCGTTTCGGGCACGGACGGCCGCGAGTGCGCATTCCACGCAAACATGCGGTTTGCGTGAGCCGAACGCGCTTCGGATGCCGAATCGCCAATTTTGTCGGCGCAATCTGCCGCGTCCATCGCTTTACGATTTCCTTCGTCGCGCACGTGCTGCGCAGCCGTCGCGACGCGGCATCGAGCAAACGGCGGCACGCGTGGCCGCGCAGCAAATCATGCTGCGCAGGTGGTCCAAAACGGTCGAATCGTATCGTGCAGCCGCCCCGAATTGCGACAACCCGCATTTTGGCGATGCTTAAATGAACTCAATGCGCATGACGTCGCGCCCGCTACCAGCAGGCGGCGCGACGGATTTCTCGAACCACGCTGGACCCCAGACCCACTTTCCACAGTCAGGAGCAGTTCGGATGAGCGACGATATCGACAACGGCGGCAAGGGCGGCTTCACGCGCCGCGACATGATGCGGGTCATGGCGGCGAGCGGCATGATGGCCGTCGGCGGCGGCGGGCTGCTGATGGACGTGCAATCGGCGTTCGCCGCGCCGGCGCCCAAGCGCGGCGGCAAGATCCGGGTCGCGAACGAATCGAGTTCGACGGCCGACACGCTCGACCCGGCCAAGGGCTCGACGGGCGCCGACTACATTCGTTTCTTCATGTTCTACAGCGGCCTCACGCAGCTCGATGCGAGCCTGACGCCGCAGATGAATCTCGCGCAGTCGTTGCAGACGACCGACGCGAAGACGTGGATCATCAAGCTGCGCAAGGGCGTCACGTTCCACGACGGGAAACCGGTCGGGCCGGCCGACGTGGTGTTCTCGCTGATGCGCCACAAGAACGCGGCCACGGCCTCGAAGGTCAAGCCGCTCGCGGATCAGTTCGCCGATGCGAAAGCGAGCGGCCCGGACGAGGTCACGCTCACGCTCGCCAGCGCGAACGCCGATCTGCCGGTGATCCTCGCGACGCCGCAGCTCGTGATCGTCAAGGACGGCACGACCGACTTCAGCACCGGCATCGGTTGCGGCCCGTACAAGCTGAAATCGTTCAAGCCGGGCGTGTCGACCGTCGGTGTGCGCAACGACAGCTACTTCAAGCCGGGGATGCCGTACCTCGACGAGATCGAGCTGATCGGCATCAGCGACAGCGCCGCGCGCCTGAACGCGCTGCTGTCGGGCGACGTGCACCTGATCAACGCGATCGATCCGCGCTCGACGCAGCGGGTCGCGTCGACGCCGGGCTATGCGCTGCAGGAAACCAAGTCCGGGCTCTACACCGACCTGATCGTGCGCAGCGACAACCCGATCACCGCGAACCCGGATTTCGTCGAAGGGATGAAGTACCTGTTCGATCGCGAGCAGATCCGCTCGGCGGTGTTCCGCGGCTACGCGGTGATCGGCAACGACCAGCCGATCCCGCCGGGGCATCGCTACTTCAACGCATCGCTGCCGCAGCGGCCGCACGATCCGGACAAGGCGAAGTTCCTGTTCCAGAAGGCGGGCGCGCTGGGCGCCACGCTGCCGCCGATCTATGCGACGTCCGACGCGAACGGGTCGATCGAAATGGCCGTGCTGCTGCAGCAGGCCGGCCAGAAGATCGGGCTGAACCTGCAGGTGAACCGCGTGTCGCCCGACGGTTACTGGTCGAACCACTGGATGAAGCATCCGCTCGGCTTCGGCAACATCAACCCGCGCTCGAGCGCCGACGTGGTGTTCACGCAGTTCTTCAAGTCGGATGCGCCGTGGAACGAGTCGGGCTGGAAGAACGCGAAGTTCGACCAGTTGCTGCTCGCCGCGCGATCCGAAACCGACGACGCGAAGCGCAAGCAGATGTATGGCGACATGCAGGTGCTCGTCGCGCAGCAGTGCCGGGTCGGCATTCCGGCCTTCATCAGCTTCCTCGACGGCTACGACAAGCGGCTCGCGGGCCTCGGCTCGATTCCGACCGGCGGAATGATGGGCTTCATGTTCGCCGAGCACGTGTGGTGGAACGCCTGAGCTCGACGCGTGCCGCCGCCGCGCGACCGGTGCGGGCCACCGCCCCGGTCGCGCGCGACCTTTTCCGGAGTGCCGCTTCATGAATCGAATCCTGCTCGGGCTGATCGGCCGGCGCATCGCGGTCACCGCGCTGACGCTGCTGATCGTGTCCGCGATCATCTTCACGATCACGAACCTGCTGCCGGGTGACGCCGCGCAGGCCGCGCTCGGCCAGTCCGCGACGCCGGAGACGGTCGCCGCGCTGCGTCAGCAGTTCGGCCTCGACATGCCGGCCCACGTGCGCTACCTGCACTGGCTCGCCGGGCTGCTGCACGGCGATTTCGGCCGCTCGCTGTCCGGCGACATGCCGGTGTCGCAGATGATCGGCGGACGCCTGCCGAAATCGCTCGCGCTCGCGGCGATCACGACCGCCGTGTCGGTGCCGATCGCGCTGCTGCTCGGGATCCTCGCGGCGGTCAAGCGCGAATCGGCGGTCGATCGCGTGATCAGCCTCGGCACGCTGTCGCTCGTCGCGACGCCGGAATTCCTGATCGCGACGGTCGCCGTGCTCGTGCTGGCCGTGAAGCTGCACTGGCTGTCCGCGCTGTCGTACAGCGGCCCGATCGAAAGCCTGCACGATTTCTTGCGCGCGTATGCGATGCCGGTGCTGACGCTGTGCGCGGTCGTGATCGCGCAGATGGCACGGATGACGCGCGCCGCGGTGATCGAGCAGCTGAGCGCGTCGTACGTCGAGATGGCCGTGCTCAAGGGCGCGAGCCCCGCGCGTGTCGTGCTGCGCCATGCGCTGCCGAACGCGATCGGCCCGATCGCCAATGCGGTCGCGTTGAGCCTGTCGTATCTGCTCGGCGGCGTGATCGTCGTCGAGACGATCTTCAACTATCCGGGCCTCGCGAGCCTGATGGTCGACGCCGTCGGCAACCGCGATTTCCCGTTGGTCCAGGCGTGCACGCTGATCTTCTGCGTCGCCTATTTGACGCTCGTGCTGTTCGCCGACCTGTGCTCGATCGTGTCGAACCCGAGACTGCGGACCTGAGCGTCCCGTCCTTCTTCCGAGATGCCGCCCATGCACCCGACCGAACCCGTTCAACGCAGCAGCGCGCTGCCGCCGTCCGGCGATCCACCTCCGCCGTGGAGCGGCGCGACGCCGCCCGCCGCGCCCGCCCCCGACCAGCCGCGCAAGCGCCGCGCCGCGCGCGTGAAACTGACGACCGGCGGCCGCGTCGGCCTGTCGATGGTCGGCCTGATGCTGTTCATCGCGGCATTCGCGCCGCTGCTCGCGCCGCACGACGTCGGCGCGATCGTCACGCCGGACGTGTTCGCGCCGTTCAGCGCGAAGCTGCCGTTCGGCTCCGACTTTCTCGGCCGCGACATGCTGAGCCGGATCCTGTACGGCACGCGCCTGACCGTGCTGCTCGCGCTCGCGGCGGTGCTGCTCGCCGCGCTGACCGGCACGACGCTCGGGCTGCTCGCGACGGTGTCGGGCCGCGCGGTCGACGAGACGATGAGCCGGCTGCTCGATGCGCTCACGTCGATTCCTTCGAAGATGTTCGCGTTGATGTTCGTCGCCGCGTTCGGCTCATCGCTGCCGCTCCTGGTCCTGACCGCGGCGGTCAGCTACATGCCGGGCTCGTACCGGATCGCGCGGGCGCTGGCGGTCAACATCAGCACGCTCGAATTCGTGCAGGTTGCACGCGCCCGAGGCGAAAGCGCGCTGTACATCGCGTGCGTCGAGATGCTGCCGAACATGATCCACCCGATGCTCGCCGATACGGGGCTGCGCTTCACGTTCGTCGTGCTGCTGCTGAGCGGCCTGAGCTTTCTCGGGCTCGGCGTGCAGCCGCCATACGCGGACCTCGGCTCGCTCGTACGCGAGAACATCGCGAGCCTCGGCGACGGCTCGGCCGTCGCGATCATGCCCGCGGTCGCGATCGCGATCCTGACGGTGGGCGTCAACCTGTTGATCGACGGCCTGCCGCATCGCGGCCGCCGCAAGGGCGCGGCCGCTGCCGCCGGAGAACACTGATGCGACACGATTCGACTCCGCTCGTCGAGGTGCGCGGGCTGCGCGTGGTCGGCGGCCGGCCGGGCGGCGAGGAAACGACGATCGTCCACGGCGTCGATTTCGATATCGGGCGTGGCGAGGTGCTCGCACTGATCGGCGAATCGGGCTCCGGCAAGACCACGATCGCGCTGTCGCTGATGGGCCATGCGCGTGCCGGCTGCCGGATCGCGGGCGGCTCGGTGAAGCTCGGCGGCACCGATGTCTGCACGCTACCCGCACCGGCGCTGGCCGCGCTGCGCGGCCGCAAGGTCGCGTACATCGCGCAGAGCGCGGCCGCCGCGTTCAACCCGTCGCGCACGATTCTCGACCAGGTGATCGAGAGCGCGCTGATCCACAAGACGCTGTCGAAGCGCGACGCGCAGGCGAAGGCGGTCGAGCTGTTCCGCGCGCTCGCGCTGCCCGAGCCCGAGACGATCGGCAAACGCTATCCGCATCAGGTGTCGGGCGGCCAGCTGCAGCGGCTAATGGCCGCGATGGCGCTGATCACCGATCCGGAGCTGGTGATCCTCGACGAGCCGACCACCGCGCTCGACGTGACCACGCAGATCGACGTGCTGCAGGCCTTCAAGAGCGTGATCCGGCGCTGCGGGATGAGCGCCGTCTACGTGTCGCACGACCTGGCCGTGGTCGCGCAGATGGCCGACCGGATCGTCGTGCTGAGCGACGGTGTGATCCGCGAAGCGGGCGATACCGAACAGATCCTGCATGCGCCTGCGCATCCGTATACGCAGAGCCTGATCGCGGCGGTGACGCCGAGCGATGCCGAACGCGATGCGAAAGCGGCGAGCGCCGCGCCGGCACCGCTGCTCGACGTGCGCGGCGCGGTCGCCGGCTACGGCGGCCGTACCGCGAAAGGCTGGCCCGCGAAGGTGATCCTGCACGAAGTGGACCTGCGCATCGGGCGCGGGCAGACGGTCGGCGTGATCGGCGAATCGGGCTCGGGCAAGACGACGCTCGCGAAGGTGATCGCGGGCCTCGTGCCGGCGACGGCCGGGCAGATTCTGCTCGACGGCGAGCCGCTCGCGCTCGATATCGGCAAACGCACCAAGGAGCAGCACCGTCGCGTGCAGATCGTGTTCCAGAACGCCGATACCGCGCTCAACCCGGTGCATACCGTCGAGCGCACGCTCGCGCGGCCGCTCGCGTTCTATCACGGAATCAAGGGCGCGCGTGCGCGGCAGCGGGTCGCGGAGCTGCTCGAACTCGTGCGGCTGCCGCTGGCGGTGGCCGCGCGGCGCACCGGCGAGCTGTCCGGCGGACAGAAGCAGCGCGTGAACCTCGCGCGCGCGCTGGCGGCCGAGCCCGACCTGATTCTGTGCGATGAGGTCACGTCGGCACTCGACACCGTGGTCGGCGCCGCGATCATCGATTTGCTGCGCGACCTGCAGGCGAAGCTCGGCGTGTCGTACGTGTTCATCACGCACGACATCGCGAAAGTGCGCGCGGTCAGCGACGACATCGTCGTGCTGTACGCGGGCCGCCGCGTCGAAACGGGTAGCCGCGACGCGCTCTGTGCGCCGCCGTACCACCCGTATTCGCATCTGCTCGTGTCGTCGGCACCGGAGTTGCGCGCTGGCTGGCTCGACGATGCGGCCGAGCGCTGCCACCGGCCGCTCGTGCCGATCGGCGCGAGCGCCGACGACACCGAGCTGTGTCCGTTCCTGTCGCGCTGCGTGATGCGGGTGGACGGCGTGTGCAACCGGACCGCGCCCGCGATGCGCACGCTCGAGAACGGCGCGCAGGTGTTGTGCCATCGCAGCGAGGAAGATCTCGCGCGCTTCCAGGCCGAGCCGGCGGAGGGTGCCGCGCCGGTGCAGCCGGTGCGTTTGTAGGGGCGCCGCGCGGCGATCCGCATAGTCTGCTGCTGCGGTCGTGCAAAACGGTGGATCGTGCGTGCGCCGTGCGTGAATACGCGGCAACCGCGCTTTTTGACGGTGATTAAATGGCTTTCAACGGGCGATCACCGATCGCTGTCGACGGAATGCTCGAGAAGGATCCGATGAAATTCGAATCGTACTGGCTGGATACGCGCCCCGCGTTTCGTGCAGGCTGCGAAGGGCCCGTCGAAGGGCGCGCCGACGTCGCCGTGATCGGCGGCGGCTTCACCGGCCTGTCGGCGGCGCTCGCGCTGGCGCAGCGCGGCGTATCGGTGGTCGTGCTCGAAGCCGCACAGATCGCGGGCGAAGCATCCGGCCGCAACGGGGGCCAGTGCAATACCGGTGTCGCGCAGGACTACGCATCGCTGGCCGCGCGGATCGGCGCCGAACCCGCCAGGCGGTTCTATCGCGCCTACGAAAGCGCGGTGAAGAGCGTCGAGGCGATCGTCGACGAACATGCGATCGACTGCGATTTCCGGCGTGCCGGCAAGCTGAAGCTCGCCGCGAAGCCGCAGCATTTCGCGGGACTGGCGAAGACGTTCGACGTGCTGCGGCGTGACGTGGATCCCGACATCGAGCTGATCGAGCCGTCGCGGATTCGCGATGAAGTCGCGTCGGACGGCTTCTACGGCGGGCTGTTGCAGCGTAACGGCGTGCAGATGCACATGGGCAAGTTCGGCGTCGGCCTCGCGCAGGCAGCCGTGCGGGCGGGCGCGCGCATCTACGAGCAGGCGGCCGTCACGCGGCTCGAACGGATCGAGGGCGAGCGCCACGCGATCACCTGCACGCGCGGCACGCTCGTCGCCGATCGCGTGCTGGTCGCGACCGGCACGTCGCAGCACGGCCCGTTCGCGTGGTTCCGGCGGCGCATCGCGCCGGTCGGCAGTTTCATCGTCGTGACCGAGCCGCTGCCCGACGCGCAACTGAACCGGCTGTTCCCGCATCGCCGTGCGTACGTCACGTCGCGCCAGATCGGCAACTACTTCCGCGTGACGCCCGACAACCGCCTGCTGTTCGGCGGCCGCGCGCGCTTCGCGATGTCGAGCCCGCGGTCGGATGCGAAAAGCGGCGAGATCCTGCGCGCCGGCATGGCCGGCTATTTCCCGGAACTGGCGAACGTGCGGCTCGATTATTGCTGGGGCGGGCTGGTCGACATCACCGCCGACCGGCTGCCGCGCGCGGGCCAGCACGAGGGGCTCTATTACTCGATGGGCTACAGCGGCCACGGCGTGCAGATGTCCGTGCACATGGGCCGCGTGATGGCCGACGTGCTGTACGGCGCGGCCGCGTCGAATCCGTGGCGCGAACTCGACTGGCCGGCGATGCCTGGCCATTTCGGGCAAGCGTGGTTCCTGCCGTTCGTCGGCGCGTATTACCGGATGCAGGATTTCCTGCATTGAAGCGGCTGCTCCGGGAGGATTCGATATGACTGCAGGATTCGTTTGCCTGATTGCCTTGGATGACCGCCGCCGCGACGGGACGGACGTCGGTGACACGATGGCCGAGTCGATCGAGCCGTGCTCGATCGCGCATTTCGCCGCACAAGGCGCTGCCGTGAAGACGATCGCATGAGGACGGCGAGCATGGTCACCCCGTTCCGCGATTCGCTTGATGGCGCGATACCGCGCGCATCGCGTGTTCCGCAGCCCGTCTCGCCGGCGATCGACGACGTGCTGCGCACGATCGATGCGTCGTTCGCGCAGCCGCTGAATCTCGACACGCTCGCGGCGGTGGCCGGATTGAGCGTGTCGCGTTTCACCGCGCGCTTTCGCGGCGAAGTCGGCGTGTCGCCGCACCGGTATCTGTGTCTGGTGCGTGTGCGGCGTGCGCAGGACTTGCTGCGCGCCGGTCTGGCGCCGTCGGTCGTCGCGACCGAGGTCGGCTTCTTCGATCAGAGCCATCTGTGCCGGCATTTCCGGCGGGTGCTCGGGATCACGCCGCGCGATTACGTGATCGCCCGGCCGGGTGACGCGCCGGCGCGAACGTCGTCGACGCGCCCACGCGTCGAACGCAGCGAAGCGTCGTGTCACGTTGCATAGGCGCGCCGCGGGTGACGTCCGCGAACAACGATTTCCGATACCGCGCGACGGGCTCTCGACAACATCGTCGCGCACTGGGCAGGAGCAGAAATGACCGCAGTTTTCGTGTTGCATCGTGCCGACGGCATGGCCAATACAACCGCCTTTCGCAAGCAGGCATTCGGGCAGCGCGATCCTTTCGCGCGCCATCGGGAGATCGCGTGGGAGGGGGCCGACGCGATGGCCGCGGGGCGTATCCGTTTCGTTGGCGAGCTTGACGTCTCGAGTTATCCGCACATCGAGACCATCGTCGTCGTCGAAGGCGAGCTGACGCTCGAAGCGGCGGGCGCCGCACCGTTGGTGCTGGGGCCGGGGGAGGGGGCGGTCATCGGCGGCGGCACGGCGCTACGCGTGACCGCGGAATCGCACGTGCTCGTCATGTTCTGCGCGGCTGCATGCACGGAACCGACGAAGCGCGGCGTGTTCCCGCTGCGTTCCGACGCCGACTTCAAGCCGTCCGCATCGCTGCCGGCCGAGGTGCTGCTCGGCCCGGCGCCGCAATGCCGCAGCGACAACGTGTTCATCGACGACGGCGCCGAATACTGCGCGGGCACGTGGGATTCCACGCCCTATCACCGGATCGTTCGCCCGCATCGCGTGAACGAGTTCATGCTCCTGCTCGCCGGCAGCGTACGGTTTGCCGCGCCGGATGGCAGCGTGCTGTCGCTCGGCGCCGGCGACGCGCTCTTCGTGCCGCGCGGCGCATCGATCGGATGGGAAAGCAGCGAACGCGTGGCGAAATTCTACGTCGTGCAGAACGTCAACGTATCAACTGAACGAGACTGAACATGTCCCCTCCGTTGCGCCAAATCGAAACGCCGTCCACGCCGCCGGCTTCGGCCGATGTCGTGGTGATCGGCGGCGGCATCATCGGCGTCTTCACCGCCTACTACCTGGCCCGGCGCGGCGTGTCGGTCGCGCTTGTCGAGAAGGGCCGAATCGGGGCCGAGCAGTCGAGCCGCAACTGGGGCTGGTGCCGGCAGCAGAACCGCGACGAACGCGAATTGCCGATGGCAAGCAAGAGCATCGATCTGTGGGAACGATTCGCCGCCGAATCCGGCGAAGACACGGGCTTTCATCGCTGCGGGCTGCTGTATCTGAGCAACGACGAGGCCGAGCTGTCGCGCTGGGCCAGCTGGGGCGATTTCGCGAAGACCGCGGGCGTGACGACGTACATGCTCGACAGCAAGCAGGCCGCCGAGCGCGGGAACGCGACCGGGCGGCCGTGGAAAGGCGGCGTGTTCTCGCCGAGCGACGGCACGGCCGACCCGGGGAAGGCCGCGCCGGCCGTGGCGGCCGCGTTCATGAAGCTCGGCGGCAGCGTCAACCAGCACTGCGCGGCGCGCGGCATCGAGCTGGAGGGCGGGCGCGTCAGCGGCGTCGTCACGGAAGCCGGCGTGATCAGGACCAGGACGGTCGTGCTCGCCGGCGGCGCGTGGGCGTCGTCGTTTTGCCGTCAGCTCGGTATCCGGTTTCCGCAGGCGTCGATCCGCCAGTCGATTCTGAGCGTGTCGCCCGTCGAACAGCGCTTGCCGGATGCGCTGTACACCTCCGGCGTGTCCGTGACGCGTCGCGGCGACGGACGCTACGCATTGGCCATCAGCGGCCGCGCACGCGTGGACGTGACGCCGCAATTCCTGCGATTCGCGCCGCAGTTCGTGCCGATGTTCGCGAAGCGCTGGCGCAATCTTCTGCCGGGCGGCCTCGAAGGGATGCGCGGCGGCCACGAAACGCTGAAGCGGTGGCGCCTCGATGCGCCGACGCCGATGGAGGCGGTGCGCATCCTGGATCCGAAGCCCGATATGCCGACGGTCGCCGAAACGTATCGACGTGCCGTCGAACTGCTCCCGGAACTTCGCGAATCGACGATCACGCACGCATGGGCCGGGTTCGTCGACAGCACGCCGGACGGCGTGCCGGGCATCGGCGAAGTGCCGGGCGTGCCGGGATTGATCCTGGCGGCAGGCTTTTCCGGTCACGGCTTCGGCATCGGCCCCGGCGCCGGTCACCTGATCGCGGATCTCGCCACGGGGGCGCAACCGATCGTGGACCCGGTACCGTATCGGCCGGGCCGGTTCGGCGATTCCGCGTGGGGCAAGGTTGCCGATTTCTAGTCGGCAGACCGCGGCTTCGGCCGTTCGTGGGCCCATGCCATCGACTCAAGGACACCCTGTAATGACTTCACCCATCGCTTCACCGGTTCGCCACCTGATGGAAGCCGGCAGGCTCGATCGCTTCTTCATCGACGGCGACTGGGTCTTGCCTGACGGCGGCGACCGGTTTGCGGTCGTCTGCCCATCCACCGAAGACGTGCTCTGCGACATCCCGCTCGGCAACGCGCGCGACACCGACCGTGCGGTGCGGGCCGCGCGCAATGCGTTCGAACGCTGGTCCGCGACGTCGCCGCAAGAACGCGCCGCGCTGCTCGATCGCATTCACGCATTGATCCTGGAGCGTGCCGAACGGTTCGCCATGGCGCTCGCGCTGGAAATGGGCGCGCCGATCGGCTATGCACGCAGCGCTCACGTGCCGCTCGCGGCCGAACATATCCGGGTCGCGCGCGACAATCTGGCCAGCTATCCGTTCCGGACCCTGCGCGGGACGACCGCGATCGTGCGCGAGCCGATCGGCGTATGCGCGCTGATCACGCCGTGGAACTGGCCGATCTATCAGATCACGGCGAAGGTCGGCCCGGCGCTCGCGGCGGGCTGCACGGTGGTGCTGAAACCCAGCGAGCTGTCGCCGCTCAGCGCGTTGCTGTTCGCGGAAGTGATCGCCGATGCGGGCGTGCCCGCGGGCGTGTTCAACCTGGTGAGCGGCAGCGGCACGGAAGTGGGCGCGTCGCTCGCGTCGCACCCGGAGGTCGACATGGTGTCGATCACCGGCTCGACGCGCGCAGGCGTGCTGGTTGCGCAGGCGGCGGCGCCGACCGTCAAGCGCGTCGCGCAGGAGCTGGGCGGCAAGTCGCCGAACATCGTGTTGCCCGATGCGGACCTGTCGCGCGCCATCGCGCCGGGCGTTGCCGCCGCGTTCCGGAACATGGGCCAGTCGTGCAGCGCGCCGACCCGGCTGATCGTGCCGCGCGGCGTGCTGGGCAGCGTCGAGGCGCTGGCCGTCGCGGCAATGGAACGCATGGTCGTCGGCGATCCGTTCGCCGAGGCGACGACGCATGGCCCGCTGGCCAATCGCGCGCAGTTCGGTCGGGTCGCGCAAATGATCGATGCGGGCATCGACGAACGGGCGAAGCTGATCGCAGGCGGCCCCGGGCGGCCGGCGGGATTCGATCGCGGTTTCTATGCGCGGCCCACGATCTTTTCCGACGTGCGCACCGACATGGCGATCGCGCAGCAGGAGATCTTCGGCCCGGTCCTCGCGATCCTGCCTTACGACACAATCGACGAAGCCGTCGCCATCGCGAACGACACGGTCTACGGACTCGGCGCACACGTGCAGGGCACGGACAAGGAGCGCGTACGGGAGGTGGCCGCGCGCATCCGCTCGGGGCAGGTGCACGTGAACTACCCGGCGTGGGACCCTCAGGCGCCGTTCGGCGGATACAAGCAGTCGGGCAATGGCCGCGAATACGGGATCGAAGGGATGGAAGAGTACATGGAGGTCAAGTCGATCCTCGGGTTTCATGATTGACGCGGCCGCAGTCCCGACTTGAACCGGTTTGCCTTGCAAGGGTGTCGAAATTGGAAAACGCCAGCATCCCCGAGACGTCGTTGGAAGCGTATCACGCGCACTGGGCGACCTTGCGTCGCGACCTGCATGCGCATCCCGAATTGCGATTCGAGGAACACAGGACGGCCGACGTCGTCGCGCGCGAGCTCGAAGAGCTCGGCTATGCGGTGACGCGCGGGCTGGGCGGCACGGGTGTCGTCGCGAGCCTGCCTGGTGCGGACCCGCGCCGCGGAATCGTGCTCCGAGCGGACCTGGATGCTTTGCCGATCCAGGAAGCCAATGATTTCGCGCACGCATCCGGCGCGCAGGGAATCATGCATGCGTGCGGGCATGACGGGCATACCGTCATGTTGCTCGGCGCCGCGCGCGTGCTGAAGGACCTGCCGCAGTTGCCGGGCACGGTTCATTTCGTGTTTCAGCCCGGCGAAGAGGGCGGCGCGGGCGCGCGGAAGATGATCGACGACGGGCTGTTCGAGCGATGTCCGACGGAAGCGGTATTCGGCATGCACAACTGGCCCGGTTTGCCGGCCGGGCATTTCGGGTTGCGCACGGGGCCGATCATGGCCGCGGGCTGCCGGTTCAGGATCACGGTGACCGGCAAGGGTGCGCATGCGGCGCAGCCGCACCTGGGCATCGATCCCGTCCCGCTCGCCTGTTCGATGGTGCTGCAGTGTCAGACCATCGCCGCGCGGCACAAGGATCCCGTGGATCCGGCCGTCATTTCCGTCTGCATGTTCCATGCGGGAACGACGGACAACGTCATTCCGGACAGCGCCGAGCTGCGCGGGACGATTCGCACGCTGTCGTCCGCATTGCAGCAACAGTTGCAGCGCGACGTCCGGCTCATGTGCGAGGCGCTCGCGCACGCTCATGGCGCGCAAGTCGACGTCGAGTTCTTTCAGTACTACCCGGCGACGGTCAACACGCCGGCCGAAACCGCGCTCTGCGAAGCGGTGATTCGCGACACCTTCGGTAACGCACACCTTTACGCCGACGTTGCGCCGAACATGACGTCCGAAGACTTCGGCTTCATGCTCGAGGAGCGCCCCGGCGCTTATGTGCTGATCGGCAACGCGCCGGCAGGAACGGCCGCGCCGGCGCTGCATCACCCGAAATACGATTTCAACGACGACATCATTCCGGCCGGGGTCCGGTATTGGGTCGCGTTGGCGCAGCATTACTTCCGGCGATCGCCGTGAGTGCGTGCGCGACGTCGCAGCGGCGGGCAGCGGAGGCGCCGCCCGCCGCGACGCACATTCGGAACCTGGGCACGCGTCAAGCGCCCTGAGCGAGTGCCTTCACCTGCGCGGCCGACATCGCACCGCGATGGATGCGGAATTCGTCGATCGCGCCGTTGAAGAATGGGTCGCCCGGATACTGCGAGCGTCCGATCCAGTTCTGCGCAGTTTTGCCGATGCGCCACGGCGCGAAGATGACGTCGCTCGCCGAGCCGATCGCATTGCCGTTCAGGTAGAGCGTCGCGGTCGTGGCCGAAAGCGTGACCGCGACGTGCGCCCATTGCCCGGCCGGCAGTGCGGCGTTGCCGTCGATCACGCGCTCGCCATGCCCGCCATTGGTCGTGATCGCGAAGCGCATCGTCCCGTGTGTGCTTTTCGGCGTGACGAACAGATAGCGTCCGGTGCCCGAACCGAAATCGAAGATGCGCGACCACGTCTGCCCGCCGCGCCAGTTGACCCACGTCGCGATCGTGAAGTCCGACACGTCGGCGACGATGTCGTTCGGCAGCGCGACGTAGCCGCTGGAGCCGTCGAGCGACACCGCGTTGCCGCGCTTTCCCGCGACGTGCGATGTGCCGCCGGCGAGTGTGGCCGCATGGCCGTTGCCGCTTGCATCCGCCGAAATCGTGCCGCCTGTCTCGTCGAAGGTCAGCAGCGTATGCAGTTGCAGCGCCGTCGATGCGACGACTTCCGGCGAATTCGCGGACTCGACCGCCGCGGTCCGCGCGCTGACCACGTAGTACCAGACGCCTTCCGCGGGCGTGTCCGTGTACGTCAGCGGATCGACGATGCCGCTGGCAACGGTCGTGTACGGTCCGCCGGCGACGGACGCACGCTTCACGTCGTAGCTCGCTGCGTTCGCGACGCCCCACCACGACAGCACGACCCGCTCGGCGGCCGGCCACGCGGTGAGCCCGCTCGGTGCGGTTGCGGGCGCAGCGGGGTCGCGCGTGCACGTCAGCGTGCCGTAGCCGAGCTGATCGTATCCGCCGCTCGCTTCGCCGTAGTTGCCGCCGCCGCCCTCGGGCTGGATCGCGCGAGCGAACTTCGCGGACCACGGCGCGGACAGCCCCTTGCGGTTCACGTAATGGTTGTAGACGAGCGCCCAGCACGGGCGGATCACTCCCTGGCCGGCGGTCGAGAATTGCGCCTGCGTGACATCGACGTTCGCATACGGCGCGTACGGCACCGGAAGGAACGTGCCGTCCGGCTGCACGAGGTTCGCCTTCGCGACGTATTCGGCACCCGCGAGGAAACGGTTGTTGTCGTGCCCGTACAGGTCGACGCCCTGGTTCCACGCCATTTCGCAGATCGCACCGCCGAGCGCGATGCCGAGCGTGTTGTGCCCCTGGTCGCGGCCCGACTCCTGCCATTGGCCGAGATGGCCGGGATGCAGGTAGTAGACGGCCTGCGCGATCGCGCCATTGCCGGGCCCGTCGATGAAGTAGTTGACGGCTTCGTCGAACTTCGCGTGGTCGTCGCACAGCACGCCGATCGCCATGATCGACGCGATGTTGCACAGATCCCAGTTCGCCCAGTAGTGCGTGATGTCGGTGTTGTTGTGGCGGTTCAGGAAATCGGCGTTGATCGGGTAGAACCTGGCGGCCATCATCGTCTGGAACGCGGCGAAGTCGGCGGCGGCCCAGCCGCGGTAAGTGCGCATGATCTCGCCGGCGTTCGCGAATTCATAGCCGTAGATGCCGGCCGCCAGATCGACGTTCGAGTCGCCGGCGAGATTCTGCAGCGTCGACGACCACGCATTCATGATCTGCACGGCCTTGTCCGCATATGCGGTGTCGCCCGAGATCTTCCAGCGCAGCGCACACGCATACGCGGCCGCGATGTCCCTGTACAGCACTGCGTAGTTCTGCGAGCCGGTGCCGCCGCGCGTGACGACGGCCTGCGGGCGCGGCGACCACGACAACTGCGCATGCCCGTTCGCGATCAACGTGTTCCAGCCTTCGCGCCATGGCGATGCGGCGGCCGCCACTTTCTGCGCGATCCGTTCGAAATCGGCTTGGGTGTGCAGCAGGCCGGGATGCGCGAACGCGTCGGTCATGGCGATGGCCGGGGTGCCCGTGGCCACGCGCGCGAGCGCACGGTTGGCGGACGCGGCGGCCGTGGTGCCGCTGACGCTTTCGCTCGCGCCCGTGCCGCCGCAAGCGGAAAGTGCGAGCGCGCCGATGCTGTAAAGGAAAGTGCGCCGGGAAATGCGCGCGCCGGATTCAAGCCGAAGCTGCGAGTCGTTCATGTTGTGTGCGTCCTTCCTTGACGGGACTCAGCTGAAAAGAGGCAACGCCATCTGAAATCAGTCATCGCATGACGACGCGGATTTTACCGGAAGCATTGGTGTTTTCGACCACGAACTGACGCGGTGCGCGACATATTTTCGGGAGGCCAATTGTGATCGATTGGGTGATTAACATGCTAATAATATGAAAATAAATGGCGATTGAAACGTTTGCGAGATATGATCGTCGCCGGCCGGCGAGCGGCAAGCTTCTCAGGTGTCCAAAGCGATAGATTCCCACTATTTCATTATGTTGTCGCACAACATACGACATCGTTTGGGTCTCAGATCGTTTTCGGGCCGACAGGCTGCGGCAAGCGTTCGCAAACGACGCGATCGATCGACGCGCATCGATTCGCGCGCGGCAGACAACACACGCGGCGGCGGGGCCGCGACGGCACGACGGAGAGTATCGAAACGATGGGAACGGCGACAGGTTCGGTGCGACGCGCAATCGCGATCGCGGCCGGGGGAACGTTGTGCGCGGCGGCCGCGGGCGGCGTACACGCGCAGGCATCGGGCACGGCGACGGCGCCGCCAGCCGACGCGGCGACGCTGCTGCCGAAGATCGACGTGAACGGCGAGGCCGACCGTGCGTCGCTCGGGCTGGTCGGGTTGCGCACGGCCACCGCGACCAGGACCGACACGCCCGTCGCCGAGATCCCGCAGACGACCAACCTCGTGACCGCGCAGCAGATCGAGATGACGGGCGCGACCGATCTGAACCAGGCATTGCGTTACGTGCCGGGCTTCGCGACGTTCGGCGCCGACAGCCGGACCGACTGGTATTCGGCACTGCGCGGCTTCACGCCGACGCTGTATGTTGACGGCATGCCTGCGCCGAACACGGCGGTCATCGCAAACTGGCGAGTCGATCCTTACACGATCGACTCGATCGCCGTGCTGCGCGGGCCGACGTCGGTGCTGTACGGCGCGGGCGAGCCCGGCGCGATCGCCGATGCGCACACCAAGCTCGCCGACGGCGAGCGCATTCGCGAAGCCGGCGTGCAGATCGGCAACGATGCGCGCAAGGAGAGCATGCTCGACGTCGGCGACACGCTCGATCCGGACGGCAAGTATGCGTACCGCTTCGTCGGCGTCGCGCGCGACGGCAACGCGGCGACCGGCCCGAACGCCGACCGGCGCGTCGCGGTGGCGCCGTCGTTTCGCTGGCGCTCGACGCCCGACACGTCGCTGACGGTATCCGCATCGTTCCTGCAGGATCATGGCGACATCTCGTCGAACTTCCTGCCGGCGTCGGGCACGGTGCTGCCGAACCCGAACGGGCGCCTGTCGCAGGATATCTACATGGGCGACCCGGCGTTCAACGACTATCGGAAGAAACAATGGTCGCTCGGCTACGCGCTCGAGCATCGCGTCGATTCGATATGGACGCTGCAACAGGATGTGCGCTGGTCGCGGCTGTCGCTCGACGACGCGACGGTGTTCGGCAACGGGCTCGTACCCGGCAGCACGACCAACATGTTGCGCACCGCGGGGTTGTTCCAGTTGAACTACAGCCGGCTGGACATCGACAACCGCGCGCGGGCGCGCTTCGCCACCGGCCCGCTCGAACACACGCTGCTGCTCGGCCTGCAGTTCGACCGGCAGACGACGACCAACAGCGTGTGGCTCGCGCTGGCGCCGTCGCTGAACCTGTATCACCCGGTCTATCGTCCGGTGACGGCCTCGATTTTCTCCGGCCGGACGTCGCTCGGGCGTTTCGATCAGTACACGGCGATGAACACGCTCGGCGCGTACGCGCAGGACCAGATCCGCTGGAATCGCTGGACGCTCACGCTCGGTGGTCGCGAGGATCGCGTGAACGCGCGTTTCGACGACCGGGCGGCCGGTACGGGCACGCAACAGGACGTCAATGCATTTTCCGGGCGCATCGGGCTCACGTGGCAGGGCGACGCGGGGCTGGCGCCCTACGTCAGCTACTCGACGTCGTTCGATCCGGTGATCGGCGTGCGCATGTACGGCGGCGGCTTGCCGAAACCGACGCGCGGCAAGCAGACCGAGGCCGGGCTGCACTGGCAGCCGCCCGGCCGGAACCTGATGCTCACGGCGGCTGTTTATCGGATTGATCAGACCAACGTCGTGACGCCGGCGCCGCCGAGTCTCGATCCCACCGGCACGTCGTCCGTGCAGACCGGCAAGGTGCGTTCGCGCGGTGTCGAGCTGAGCGCGGTCGGGAAGGTGACGCGCGAATTGTCGATCGTCGCGTCGTACGCCTACCAGGACGTCAAGAACGTGCAGGCGAACGATGCGTCGCTGAACAACTGGCCGGTGTCGGTGCCGCTGCCGCGGCAGATGGCGTCGCTGTGGGCGGACTGGACCTGGCACGGCGGCGCGCTGGCGGGCGTCGGGATCGGTGCCGGCGTGCGCTACCAGAGCGCGTTGGCCGGTGCGCCGGACAATTCGCTGACGGTGCCGAGCACCACGCTGTACGACCTGGCGATGCACTACGACCTGCGCCACTGGCGGCTCGCGTTGAATGTCGCGAACCTGTTCGACCGGCGCTACGTCAGCGGCTGCCAGTCGTACGCGGTATGCGTGTTCGGCAACGAGCGAACGGTGCTGGCGAGCGCGAAATACAACTGGTAGTCGCGACCCCCGCTTTTCGATACGTCGGTGGCTCGCGGTTTCGCGCGATCACCCGTCGCGCACGTGCTGCGGTAGTACCCACAGCATCCGCCCGACCGCCTCGGCCTGATTTCGGGAATGCGTCTTCTCGTAGATCGCGCGCAACTGGGTGCGAACGGTCGAGAGCGACACGCCGGCGATGGCCGTGCATTCCTCCGGCGTCTTGCCGCCGATCAATGCTTCGGCAACGGCGGCTTCCGCGCTCGTCAAGCCGAATGCCTGCCGCAGTTGCTGGGCGACGACGAGCGGAGCGGCGCTGCGACGTCTGGCGGTGACCAGTATCGCCGCGTCGCCGAGTGCGCCGTGGCGTGCTTGTCCGGACAGCGAAGCGATGCCGAGAAAGATTTCGTGCGCGGCGCTCACGGTGCCGGACAACGCAAGGTTCTCGCTTTTGCGGGTCTGCGCGACACGTGCGACGGCCGCCTTGAGTGCATCGTTCTGCGGCGCGCTCGTCGCGCTCAGATGCCCATGTTCGAGCTTGAGGCAAGTGGTGGCGCGCAACATCGATTCTGCCGCCCGGTTGACGAATACGACGCGCGAATGCCGGTCGAGCGCGAAGATGGACAAACCCAGTTCCTCCATCAGTTCGTTGCCGAGCGCAGCGTCCCGACGCAGCACGTTTGCGTCCTGCCAGAGGTTGATCGCGCGTTGCAGATGCCCGGCCATGCTCGTCAGGTTCGCGCGTTCCTCAGACGAATACGGCGGTCGACCGTGCGCTCTCAGCAAGCCGAGCAGGATGTCGTCGCTGCCCGGGCGCGCGAAGCGCATCCCCATCAGGTAGCGAATGCCCGACGGAATCTGATAGTCCTGAAAGAATTCGCTGCGCTCGACATCGCGCTCGGTCAGATGATCCTGGCAGCAAACGAATTCGCCGAGCGGGGCGTTCTCGACGAAACGTCGGCGCGGATCGAGTGCGCCGTAATACTGGTCGTAGAGAGCGACGATCGAGTCGAGTTCCGTACGCGGCGAATAGATCGAGAATTTCGGTGCATTGCGCGCGACGTCCCAGCTGAACATGTGAAAGATGTTTGCGCCGAGCGATTCGGATACCCGATGGAAGACTTCGAGAAATCCGTCCGGGCACAGGGCGGCCTCGTAGAGGTCCCCGATGAGCTGGTCCCGTTGCATGTTGCCCCCGCCGCGTAATGATTTTGTATGTATGTTTTATCTGACGAATATTGATTCGAATACCGAATTTGTTTCAGGCCAACACAGGTTATTTTCCTTCAGTACCGCATTGTTTCCGGATTTTCATTCACCTGAATGATGATTGCAAAAATCGCCTTTGCGAGAATTCCGATCAGCGTGCATGCGCGTCGCGTATCGCACCTGATAACCAGAAGAATCACAGGGGAAAAACAATGACACTCAAACCTGTCGTGTGGGGTATTGCCGCGCTGGTGCTGTCCGCTTGCGGGGGCGGCGGCAGTTCATCTTCGTCATCATCAGAACCCGCCGCGCAGACGGTCAGCGGCGTCGCGGCCGCCGGCGCGGCCATGCAGGCCGCGACGGTCAAACTCATGGATGCGACCGGCAAATCGGTCGACTGTCCGGCCGACGCCACGACCGGCGCGTTTCATTGCACCGTGACCGGGCTGACCGCGCCTTTCGCGTTGTCCGCTTACGGCAACGTCGCGGATTCTCAAGCCACGTTGATCGCACTCAGTGCCACGGCCGGCACGCAGACGATCAACATCACGCCGATCACGAATGCGATCGCCGCCACGATCATCGGCGACAACCCGACCAAGCTGCTGGCCGACACCGGGTTGCTGCAGAGCAAGGTCACCGCACAGGCGGTCGCCACCACGGTGCAGGCCTATGCGTCGGCGCTGGTCGACCTGCTGACCGCAACCGGCAATACGGGTGTCGACCTGATTTCCGGCCCGCTGATCGCTGGCGGGCCGGGGCTCGACCGGCTGCTCGACCAGGTGAAGATCAACGTGTTGCCGGATGGCGGCGTACAGATCAGCTCGGTGGCGGGCGCGTCCAGCGATACGCCGGTGCAGCTTCAGCTCGCCCCCGGTGTCGCGCCGCAACCGACCGACAAGGCCAGCCTGCCCGCCGCCGCGACCATCAACGGCACGGTGGTGTCGAACCTGCCGAGCGCGAGCGACCTGGCGGGATTGCAGAGTGCGCTCAATCGGTGTTTCGCCGGTTCGACCGGCGCGGCGCGCGTCGGGGGCAACGTATCGGCGTGCGGCCTGATCTTCGTCGACGGCGTAGCGTCGGGCGCACGGAACGCAGGCGTGCCCGCTGCCTATCTCAACAATGGCATGTCGGCCGACCAGGAGTTCGGCGCGCATGCCGGCGGCGCGCCGGGCATCGTGGCCGACGATGCGATGAACGATGCCAGCTTCAGCTTGCCGGAAGTCATCCGCGTCGTCGCCAGCGACACGATGTGGGTCAAGCTCGCGTGGACGCGCGCCGACGGTATTCGCGACGGCATGCAGCAGCATGTCCAACTCGCGGTGCAGGCGAGCGGCCTCGCGAGCGGCGACACCGGCTGGCGCGTGGTCGGCAATCAGCGCGCGGTGCTGAGCAAGGTGAACGCGAACGCGCAGAAATGGGACTGGCTGAATCCGGCCAATCCGTCGACGGGGACCAACGCGTTCGTCGATTCGCTCAACCTGCAGGTGGGCACCGTCGATGCGTCGGGCAGCGCGGTGGATTTCGCGATCGTCAATGGCCCGGGATTGCGCAACGGCGTGTTCCTCCAGCCGTCGAGCGGCACGTGCGACACGCTGAACATCCGCGCGCAGATCGCGAGCGGGCAGACGCCGGCCCAGCTCGCCGCGCTGACGAAGAATGCGCAGTGCCGCAACAATTTCCGCCTGGCCGGCGTCGCGCAGGACCCGGCCGGCCAGAGCCAGTTCACGTGGCCCGGCGATGCGCCGCGCAACAACACAGCATGGGCGAAGCCGCAATTGAGCGCCGCCGAGCTGGCCGACATCAGGCAGTTCAGCGCGTATACGATCGACGTCTACCAGAACGGCGACACGTCGGCGCCGGCCAGGCGCTTTACGGTCCGGCTGCGTACGCCGTCGCCGTTGCCCGACGCGCTGCGCCAGTATGCGTGGCACGATCTGGCGCAGTCCACGCGCGATAGCCTGACACCGGGCACCGCCAGCACGTTCGCGGGCGGCGCGACGTTCCCGCTGAGCTGGACGTCGAAGGTGGGGCTGCCGTTCGTCAAGCGCGGCAACGTGCAGATTCGCGCGACCGCGTCGGGGCAGACGGTACCGACGTTCGTCAACGGTTCGGCACCGGCGTCGCCGGTCCTGCCGGGAGCGGCGGAAACACTCAACGTGCCGGGCGACCAGGGCGTCGCGTTTCCGTCGGTGGCCGGCTGGACGGGCGGAACCGACTTCTCGTTCGTTAACCTGAGCTGGTCCGACACGGTCGATACGCTCTTTACCGAGGCCTTCGAGTACGACCGGTGACCGGGGGCGGGGAGATAGGTCCGGTAAGAACGGGGCTGGCGGGGTGATGTTCGATCCCGCCAGCCCCTTTTGCGTCATGGCGTGGCGAGACGGTGGGCGCCACCTCATGAACGGCCCTCGAGCGTGAATATCTTTCTTGCCACTTCATCAGGCATGACGGGGGAGACGGCCACGCAGCCCACACGCGTGCAGCGCCGGTGTTACTCGGACGAATCATTTTCCGTTGATTTCGGGCGCATGCCGATGCCCAACAAAGGGCGATCGCAATGGCGAGTCCCACGCGACGCCGCGCCAGATAGCCTCACATCGTCCATCGCGACGCTTCCCGTCGGCTTCTCACGCTGCGCCACCACGTACGCCGTATCGACGCTGTAACGTTTTCGGCTCGATTTTCCCGTGCCGGGCGCTTTCCATGGCCGGTGGCCGTTGCGGCAGCGTGGTTGCGAGACTGGCACGTTGCTAGCTTCACGGGTTGTGGTGGAAACGATAGTTGCCGCGCGTTCGTGATCGTCCGACGAATCGATGTACTTGCGTAGCCGGGCGTGTCCGAAACGGGGAAACGTTCGCTCTCCCCCTCAGCCGATGGCACCACACGGCCCGGCCGCCGGCCGCTCGATCACGATGGGCGGAATGCGTCGGCAGTGACGTGTCGGGCATCGGCAGTCATCCCACCTCCGTCGGGAGAGCATAATGTTGGCCAAGTCAATTCGGACCCTGCGAGCCTTTCTGATCGTCCTTTCCGTTTGCCTGATGACGTTCGCAGCCGGGCCGGCGAACGCATTGTCGAACCAGTTGCTGTTGCTGCTGCCGGACAACTTTACGCTGCCGGACCCGCGTGTGTCCGCGTGGCTCGATTCCGCGGCTGAGGAGGGGGTGCAGATCTCGCTCATCAGCGACACACAATTCAAGCAGGGCGGCACGTCGCTGCAGCAGTATCAGGGGCTCATCCTGCCGGACCAGGTGCATACGGTCGCCGACGATACGCTCGTGACCGCTATCCAGAACTACGCGCTGAACGGCGGGCGCGTGATGCTCGTCTATGATTTCGGTGTGCTGAACGCGACGGGCTTTTATCCGGCCGGACAATCGCGATTCAGCTCGATGGCCGGCGTGAACTACGTGCTCTACGATACGCTCGGCGGGAGCATGATCGGCCTCGGCCCCGTGACCGGGATGGGCAGCACATTGCGCGCGCTGCAGATTCCGCCCGGAAAGTCCATGGCATGGTCCGGCTCGACGACGACCGCGGCGGCGTTGGCCGCAACCACGTCGACTTCCTCGACCGGCTCGACGACGAATCAGCTGCTTTTCCTGCAGCCGAGCACGTCGAACCCGGGCGGACTTGCCGGGTACAACCATCAGGCGTACTTCACGTACAAGATGGATAACGGGCGCATGACCAGCGTGCCGCTGAATCTTGGGCGCGTGTCGACGGGTGGCAAGGTCAAAACCGGATCGTATTCGCCGACATCGACGAAGCTTTCGTCGGTATCGACCGCGGTGAGTGGCGCGGCGTCGCCGTCGGTGACGACGGACGTGCTCGAAGGCATTTCCGGCTACGTTTACGGCTTCCTCACATATCCGAGCTACGTCACACAGGGCACGTATACCGGCACGACGCTGCTGACGTCGCCGAACTTCGGTCTCGTCGCAGGCTACCAGGCGTATGGAAACGGCGGCGTGATGTTCGTCAACCTGCCGCTCGCGTATCTCGATGGACAAACCGACAGCATGCCGATCCACGGCTTCTTGCGCTACTTCACGACAAACATCCTGTCGATGCCTCACCTGTCGCTGCAGCCGCGGGCCCAGGCCGGGATGGTTCTGAACTGGCACTTCTGCGCGGAAGACCAGATCCAGCCGGCACAGTACCTGAAGAACTACGGTGTGTGGAACAGCGGCCCGTACTCGATCGTGATGACGGCCGGCCCGGACGACGTGACAATCGGCGACGGTCTCGGGATCAACCTGACGAACAATACGCAGGCGAAGCAACTGGTCGCGTTCCTGCTCAAGCGCGGGCACAAAATCGGCAGCCACGGCGGCTGGGCGCACGACTACTGGGGGGCGAACGCCAGCGAAACGAACGCGAGCACGTTCACGCAATATCTGGTGCTGAACCACAATGCCGTCCAGTCGGTGACGGGCAAGCCGGATGTCGAATGGGCGGCGCCGGAAGGCAACACACCGACGTGGGCGGTGAACTGGCTCGAGTCGAACGGCTACTCCGGTTACTACTTCACCGGCCATACCGGCAATGCACAAACGCGGGCGTATCGCAACGGTTCACTGCTGAATCCGGGCATCTGGGCGTTTCCGGTCATGCCGTTCGGCAAGTATGCGACGTTCGAGGAGTTCCAGGAGTTCGCGGTGCCGACGACGGATGTCCAGAACTGGTATCTGTCGCTGATGGACTTCGTCGTCGCGAACCGCACGAGCCGGCTGATCTACATGCACCCGCTGGGCGCGTCATGGTATCCGAACGTCGTGACGACGTTTCTCAGCTACGCGGCGTCGCTCGCCACGACGGGCCAGTTCAAGTGGTTCACGATGGACCAGCTCACGCAGTTCGACCGGCGCCGTCTGCTGGTGAACTGGACGGCGACCGATACGGGCACCAGCTGGACATTCAGCGCGACGCAGCCGACGAGCCTGCAGGACATGACCTGGCTGCTGCCGAAGAGCACATATCAGTTACCGAGCGTGAAAAGCGGGAGCGCGACGATCGTCACCACCGATCCGAACAACTGGCTGGTCATCGCGGGCACCGGCAAATCGCTGTCGTTCACGAGCGCGAAGGTGCACTGACGCACGTCGGTTCGTCTGCCATCGGGGGAGCATCATGAAGCCAGCTTCGTTCACGCGTGTGCTGCGCACGCTCGTCGTCGTATCGGCGAGCGTCGCGGTCACGCTCGGCGCGTCGTTCGCTCAATCTTCGTCGCGCGCGCCGCATGGATTTGCACGGCCGCCGCTTCATCTGCACGGATCCGCAAGACGGAATCCGGTCGGCTTGTCGCCCCAGCAGATCCGCCATTTCTACGGGTTTGATCAATTGCCGGCGCGCGGCTACGGTGGCGACGATCAGGTCATCGCGATCGTCGATGCATACGACAACCCGAACGTCGAGGCAGATCTGCGATTGTTCAGTAGCACCTTCGGCTTGTCGCCATGCGCGTCCCCGCGCTGTTTCACGAAGGTGTACGCGACGCCGGACAAGCGTCCGCCGCCGCCCGATGCGCTGTGGGCGCTCGAGAGTTCGTTGGACGTACAGTGGGCGCACGCGATCGCGCCGAATGCGCGGATCGTGCTCGTCGAAGCCGCATCGAGTTCGCTGGATGACCTGATGAGCGCGATCGCGCTCGCGACGAGTCCGGCACCGGGCGGGGTCGGCGCGAAGGTCGTGTCGATCAGTTGGGGGGCCTCCGAATTTCTGGCCGAGACTCAATACGACGGGCAACTCGCCAGCGCGAACGGCGTGTCGTTCGTCGCTGCGTCCGGCGACGGCGGCAACGGTGTCGACTATCCGGCCGCATCGCCGTATGTGCTGAGCGTCGGCGGCACGTCGATCGCGACCGATGCAACTGGCGCCTACGCCGGCGAAACGGCATGGGCCGGCAGCGGCGGCGGACAAAGTGCCGTCGAGCCGGAGCCGACGTATCAATCGAACTTCGGGACGCCATCGGACAGCCTCGGGCTGCGCGGCGTGCCCGACGTCGCTTACGACGGCGACCCGGCGTCCGGCTTCGCGGTCTACGATTCGTACGGCTATGCGGGGCAGCGCGGCTGGTTCGTCGTCGGCGGGACGAGCGCCGGCGCACCGCAATGGTCCGCCTTGGTCGCGATCGCAAACAGCTTGCGCGTCGCGAGCGGCAAGACGACGCTGAACGCGGTGAGCTCCATCCAGAGCGTGCTGTACGGTCTCGCGTCCAGCGCGTACGCGGCGAACTTCCGCGACATCGTCAGCGGATCCAACGGGACATGCGGCACGCTTTGTACTACGGCGGTCGGATACGACTACGTCACCGGACTCGGGCGCCCGATCGCCGCGAATCTGATCCAGGCGCTTATGGCTGCGCCTTGACGTATATATGTCTGTGATCCGAATAAATCATGCCGGCCCGTGCGCCACGTACGAGACTGTTCAACAGGAGCGATTTTCCTGGTATCTCGCGGCGGGTCTGCACTATTCACGATAGTCGTGTTCGTGCATGCGCCCGCGCTCGTGCTCCCGCCACGGGTCATGTTCACGCGGATGACGATGCATCCATGCGTCGTGCTCCCAGTAGCGATGGCCGTCCCAGTAGCGGTCGCCGTGCATGCCGATTGTGATCGACACACCCGGCGCCGGGGCGGGTTCTTCGTACCTCGGTGGCGGTTCAACGTAGACTTGCGCGAAGGCCGCGCTGGCCGCGACGAGTGCGCTGCCTGCCACGAGTGTCGCCAGAATTCGGCGGTTTGAAATTGTCATGGGCTTCATCGTGCTGTCCTCCATTCAGTGCCTGACTACGAGCACGATTCGTTCCCTTACGGAGCGGCGGACGCTTCGCTCGCTATTTCGACCATGCGATCCGCGTCTCTTGTCAGCAATGCCGATCAGATGGCCGAACGCACGATGTCATCATCGCTGCACGGAACGACATGCCGAATAATATGAAGGAATGCAGATCATGATGGAGAAAGGTGGAAATGAAAACGGAGCGAGAGAGTGAAAATCACCCATTCCCGCCGTGCCGATGTCGGGTCGAATACCGCTGCGCATCCGAAGGGAAAGCCTCTGCGCCGCATTGCGAGAAGATGTGACTGGCGGTATCACGGGGCCCGCATCATGCGGCCGGCGCAGGGGCGATTCATCTCATCAAGGAAGACGCGCGATGTCGTTGATCGATCATTCACTCAACCGCATGCAGCCGGTATATGTATTGCTCATTGCACTGGCGGTGTTCACCACCGCCGGACCCACGCATGGCACCACGACGTAACTCATGCACGTTCGTAACCGGCTATCTCGTGGTCATATCACTTCAATGGAGACGTCCTCCGAACAGACCGAGCAGCCCGATGACGATCAGGTAGAGCGCAACAATGTAATTCAGGAGGCGGGGCACCACGAGGATGAGAATGCCGGCGATCAGTGAAACCAGCGGGCCGGCGCTAGTGAGCGTGTTCATGCTTCCTCCGCAAGATTGAAAGCGAGTGGCCGCAGCCTGCTTTGCCTCCGGCACCCGTTACAGAGACGCGAGCCTGGCGAGCATCGAGCCTTCGGCCGTCAACTCGCTGTCCACAAGCGCGAACGCTTCGAGCAGCGCAATCGCCGTGCCTGGACCGACTTCATTGCGGTTCCGCTTGGCGTGCCGGACCGCAGCTCGAGCATTCGTCGGTTTCAAGGAGCAGTGTCATGAACAAGGATCAGGTAAAAGGTCGCATCACGGAAATAAAGGGAAAACTGAAGGAGATGGTTGGCAAGGTCGTGGGAGATCGAACAGGCAGATTGACGGGCAAGGCGGAACAGATCGTCGGCAAGACACAAGCATCGTTCGGCGATGCAAAGGAGCGATTCAAGAAGCGGTAGTGGAACCTGACGAAGAAGACATCGAACTGGCGGCCGCGCGCGTCGACGTTCAGACTGCGTGGGGAAATCCGCGGGTGAGCGAACTTGTTCAGATTGCGCCAGGCGTTGTGTTGTGTAATCGCTAGGCACTTCTTGATCGAGGGCCTGCCTACTTCCACGCGCGGACGGCGCGCTTTTCCCGGAGCTTCTGCGCGTTGATCCTGTCGCCGTACCTGCTCGTGGTTTCGGCTTTGACCTAAATAAAAAATTTGACCTACGCAGAATCCAAATTGCGAGGTGCTCCCGACGGCGATCGGGCGTCACGACCGGCAGCCGGTCATGCGGCTGCAGCACCGCATATCGATCGCCGTTGGGAGCCTGAGACAAACGCAGACGAAACCGTCTCTTACCATGCTTGCGAAGCGGTGTGCGATCGGAGGATTTGTTCGCGGAATGTCTAATGTTTGCGCGGAGCGGTGCCAGGGCTTCAGTCGCTCAGAGCCAATCAGCACGTACACGCACCTCGCCGCTGGCCGAAACGGTACCAAACCAGGGCGCGCCGGCTGTGTCGGTAGCCAGTTGCTTTGGATCGAGCTGGAAGCGCAAGTCCATATCGAGGGCTCCCTCGTACGCGAATGCGCCGCCGAGGGTCTCGCGCCACTTCAGCGTCGCGACGTCATACACGGTGCCGGCGCAATTGTCCGGGCGGTCGTCGAGCCCGGTGCCGTCATAAAAGCGGACGATTGACGGCACAGCAACCATCGTTGCCCCGCTTTTGTCGACGAACTTGCAACGTGGCCCATCGGCGGTTTGAACACTGGGCGCGAGCACGTCTACCGACACCTTTGTCGCCTTCGACGCGCCATACTGCCGGATCGCGAGCGGCACGACGATCTCCGGATCCTGGCCGATCGCCCCGGAATATTTGCCCATCGCAGCGGGATTGCGTTCGTCGATCGCGACGCCGAATGTAAGACGTTTCAGTTCCACATCTTCGAAAAAGGACACTCGCATGTCGACGGCCGTTCCACCGGTAGTTTGCACGATCGCGCCGAGGGCGTCGTCGAGCGGCTTCGCTTCGGCGTCGCCCAGCAGCGAATCCAGCAGATTCGGCGAGACCACCAATTTCGATGTGCCCAAGGCAGTCGCAGTGACCTTTGACACCTTCTGCCCGCCGGCCGTCTTGAACCATACGTCGGACTGCTGAGAAGGCGGAACGATGAACGATATGTTATCCATCGTGGCCGCGGCGTTAGTGGATATCGGGCATTCCATGTTTCCGTCCGTGATACGGCAGACCGGCGGAACCGATACGAGCATTTTGCCGTTCGACACGCTGATGGTGCCGCTGATCGGCGACAGCTTGAACGTATTGGTGGCGCTCGGCGTCACTGTCGTTCTGTAAATGAACTCGCTGGAGTACCCACAGAGGTTCGTGAAATCTCCTTGTACCCACCAATCTGCAAGCCGTTGACCCCGGTCCCCACTGAGAATAGAACTGTAGAACATATGCGCGCCGAACATCATCGGTAACTGATTCAGGAATGCGTCCGCCACCATTTTTTTGACGATCGGATCTTGCACTTGAGTACCCGGCCCGCGAACGAGCTGCCCCAACGAGTTGCTGGTTTGCTGCGTAAATCCATAAATTGAGGCGATTTGCATGCCGTTGACGGTGTAGTCGGCGCCGAGACGATTCAGTGCCTCCTTGTTGGAATAGGGAAGGTTGGGGAAGCGCACATCCCGGCTGTTCGGAACAGCGATCGAGCGTGATGCGCCGCCCGCCGACAGCCACGGGCCGACGGCGACGTCCGGAAAATAGTCCCAACTGGTCACTTCCTTGAAGATGATTGCCAACTGCGTCAGTTGGGGATTCGACTTGTGGATGCGCCCGACGAGTGCACCTGTCGTGCCAGCGGGAATGTCAGGCAAATAAAGAAAGTTGCCCAACTCAATCACTATCGGCGCATAAGAATGGATGGAAATCTTGGGCGAACCACTGCACTGAACACCGAACGGGTCATCGGCCGCGGCATGGGCAGAGACAGCGTGGCCGAACGCCAGCATGCCGCTCAAGAAGAGGCGAATCGACGCGCGCAGAAAAAGTGGTTTGAGATTTGACATTTCAATGGTGAGGAGAGGAATAGACACATTCGGCGGAGTGCGTATGACCTTGCGACTGCTATTCCGGATTCAGGTCGACGGGCAACGCACGTTCGACCATGGGCGGTGGAGGAAGGGGGCTGCGATGAGGACCGGGTAACCGAGTCGTCCCGTTGATCACACGAAAAATGGCTTTCGTATGCTAATGAGGGTTCTGCGATCAGAATATGAGAACGGTCCTAAATGCATCCCGCAGGTATCCGGACAATTCCCGCCCGGCCTGCCGGTGGAAGCTCAGAGGGTCGCTGCGATTGCTGACGACTCCTTGACAGAGAATGCACGAGGCGTATGCCACCGGGGTCGCGCTACGGGAGCGCCTGTCACGATGTATTAGTTGGCGATTGAGCGCGCGGCCAGTGTGGAAGTGCTCGCACGGCCTGCCGTGTCGCGTTCGTTCGCGCCCGGGGCCGTGCAGGCCGGCCATTGTTTCATGCCCCGTGCCGGCGATGGTCGGCGATGGGCATCTCTTCTCGCTTAGCGATCTGCCGCGACCACGGACGCGGCGCGGCCTCACGTTGCGTGAATGGCATCTTGTCTGCGCTCGGGCCACTCACGTGTGGACTGACCAAGGCGTATCGAACCAATCGCCGTGTCGCCCATTATGCGCGGGTGAAAGCACAAGCAGACATGTTCGGGCAGTGCGCCGCAGGTGCGCCGCGAAACGCGCCGACAATCGCGGTCGTGATGCGGGTTGTGTTCAGTTCCGGCGCACCCGCCGGACTTGCACGGCCGAATCATCTCATCTCCGGCAAACGTTGTTCTGCCGACCTTCTGCTTGCCAGAGAGCGATGCGCTGGGGCGCGACTGTCATCAATCAGCACGGGCGCTCTGCCGCGTGAACGCGTGCCGTTCGAAGCGGATCGAGGATCTTTTAGGCCTATTCTCATATTTCATTTTCATTTCACTTGAAATAATTCATTTCGCCGCCGTGAACTGGCAAATCCATTGAATCGGCGGTTGGTAGGACGGATGGTCCAGAAGCGTATCCCCGGATATGGGACTGTCGTCCGACCATTTCAAGTCAATTTATGAATCCCTTTGAGAGATCGATATGAAGAAAACTGCAATCCGCCTCGCAGTGGCATCCGCACTCGCAGTCGCGTTCGCGGTTCCGGCTATCGCCGCAACCGTGGGCCCGGAAGAAGCCCGGGTGAAGTGGACGGCATCCGTTGTCAAGAAGTCCGACGTGACGCTGAGCGTCTTCGCGGAAGGTAATACGACGCTCGATTTCGAGTGGAACCCGACGAACGAAGCATTCTCGACGCAGGACCGCACGCTGACCGTTCTCGCGGCGGGTTACGAAGGCGGCACGGGCTACAAGATTCAGGCGCAGGTCACGCAGAACACGTTGAATGCCGTTGCAGGTGGCGTGAAGGATTCGTTGAAGGTCGGTGTCGATCTCGGTGGCATCGAGCTGAGTCAAAACCTCACCGACATCCTGTCGGGCACAGCCGGTGACGCTGCGCCGTCGATCGCGGCGAATGGCCTGCAGAACATGAATCTGGCGAAGGTTGGCCCGAACAAGACGCCGAACGGTTCGTACCACCAGGCGAATGGCGTGCCGGTGAAATTCAAGATCGCACAAGGCACTGACAAGGACGGCAACCCTCTGACTGGCGCAGGTCTGTCGGGCGTTTCCGATGGCCGATACAACGGCGACGTCGAAGTGCGTTTCGTCGCGAGCTGGGAAAAGCCGAGCGCGTAAGTTTCGCCGAATACCTGCACAGATTCGGTCGAAGCAGGTTTGACTCCGGCAATGCCGGATCTCGGGGTCCAGGGGTCCGGCATTTTCTTTTTATTTTCTTTCGGAGGACACGATGAAGCCACTGAAATTTTTGGCGCTCGCGGTCGCGCTGATGGGAGCGCAGCACGCATCGGCGATCGGCATCGGATCGTTGACGACCGAAATGCAGGAAAACGAGTTCTATGTCGTCAAGCAGATCAAGAACGACGACTCGATAGCCAAATTCGTGTCGACGGAAGTCCGGGAGATCACCAATCCGCGGCAATTGACGGTGCTGCATGAGCAGAAAAAGGATGTACTCATCTCGCCTGCGACGGTGTTTCTGCCGCCGAATCGAACGGCGGACGTCAAAATCTATTACCAGGGCAAGCGGGACGACAAGGAGCGCTACTACCAGTTGTCGTTCGTTGAACAGGCCGTGTCGTCGCAATCTAACATCGGTGATGGCGTCACCTTGTCCGCGAAGCAGCGGATTCGATTGAGTTCGATCCTCGTCGTGCGTCCACGCACCATCTACTTCAAATTCGAAAACAACGGCAATGGGCGCGTGAAGAACATCGGAAATACCTTCGTCCATGTCACGGCCACGGGGAAGTGCGATGAAAAGGGAGCGACTGAACCGAGGGCATGCAGCCGATCCACTTTCCTGCTCCCGGGCGAGTCGGGAGATATGCGCAAGGAAAAGGGCCTGGTATCCATTCAAGGCATTGGCGTCTGGAAAGGCAGCGACTACCAGTATTTTCCGATGAATTCTGCGCCATCGAAGGTCGTGGTGAAGTAAGCGAATCACGGTTTTGTGACTTGACTCAACAGAGATTCAATTTGGATTGCGAATGAAAAAGTCGACAATGACATCGCTTAACGTCGCCATATCTCTAGCGGGAGGATGGGTGCCGTCGGCTGTGCTTGCGGCGGATCATTCGGTGATCTTCGATCGGGGCGCGCGGGAAGCCGAGAGGCCCGACGCTGACCGGCGTCGCTACGCGTCTGTACACGCCGTCGAGGTCGACGCCAGCACGGCCCCGGAATACGCATCGGCGTCCTTGCCAGAGTCGGACACGGGGCCAGATAACAACGCTAGCTCGTTGCTTTCGGAAAATGCCGATCACGCGTCCGATCGTGCGGATGGTACACATGCCGATGGCACATTGGCTGCCGGTCAGTATGTTTTTCCTGACAATCTGCTCGGTGCACTGGAGCAGGGTGTCGAAGTGCCCGTGCGGCTCAAAACAGACAGCGGTTCGGAGGAAGCGGGCCGGGCAACCGTCAAGTACGATGGTCGCACCCTGACCCTGGTCGACTTCGGCCTCGCGAAGATCGCCATCACGGATGCCGCGAAGCAGAGGGTTGCGGACCGGTATGGTAAGCCGCTGCGCGTGGTCGCGGAAACGTCGAGCGCACGCGATGACGCATCGGACGTTGAGCTGGAGTTCAATCTGCGGACGTTCGAACTGGTTGCTGAATTGCCGAGGGACGCCTATGCAAGCGAAGGCGCGCCGCGCCTGCATATGCTGCCCGACAGTACCGAGAAGCATCCGAGCGGTGTGCTGAACTACGACATGTCGGTCGTGAAGAACGCCAGTGCCGATGCGAACGGCTACCTCCACGTGCAGTCGGTCAGTGCTATTGGTGTCAATCATGCGTATGTTGAAGGCGACATTCGCAGCGGCGACGATTTCAACCTGTATGAAGCGCGGCTGGAACGTGACTACCGCGGTGTAGCGATCACGGCCGGCTATCTGAGTACCTGGTCGATGAATGCGCTGGGGCAGACGACGTTCCTTCCGGGCGGGCGGTTTCTTGGCGTCAGCGCCGGCACCGCGAGCCGCTCGGAGTTGAACGACGGCTCGCTGGCGCGCACGCCGATCTTTGCGTTCATGCCAGCATCGGGCGAAGTGCAGATCCACCGCGACGGCAAGCTGATCAACGTTCAGCATCTTCCCCTCGGCAACCAGGAAATCGATACGCGTCAATTGCCCGTCGGGAGTTATCCGATTCGCGTGGACGTCGTTGTCAACGGTCGCGTGGTGTCGTCGCGGAATGAGCAGGTTTACAAGCCGAGTAACGGCGGTACGGGTGCGGACGCCCAGTATCAGTTCTATGTCGGCCAGTATGTTGCGAACAACGTCGGGGGACGTGGTTCGATCAGCCGACAGCTTGTCGGTGCGAGCGGCAAGATGGCGACTCGGTTCGGTACGTTTCACGGCAGTGCTTATTATTTTGACGGCCTGGCCGCCGCCGAACTTCGTTATCAGCGGAGTTTCAAGTACGGTAACGTCGGCATCGACACGGGAGCGACGAGCGACGGCGGATTACGCCTGAATGCGAATGGTGCGGCGAACATCGGGCCGGTCGGTGCATGGGCGAACTACATGCTGACGACGGGCAGCACCGCGAAGAACGGCGTATACAATCAGCGCACACTGAGCTTCGGCTCAAATGTTAGCGTTTCGCGAATGTTCGGCTGGGCCAACAACGCGACGCTCAACGTGAGCGGCAGCGTATACAACGGCGGCGGCCAGGACTACCGCATCGACTGGAGCCAGGACATTTATGCGAACAAATCGATGCGCGTGATGCTCAATGGTGGACAGATGTTCAGCCGGAATGCTGGCGGCATGGGCCGTAAATGGAACAAGGCGTTCTACGTCGGCCTGAATGCGACGTTCTCGTTCGGCGACGCCGGCATCGACTATTCGCGTTCGCTCGATACCGAGCAGATCGGTGCGCATGTCGGCTGGCGGCCGGAGCGTATCGCGGGTGTCGACTATCTGTCGGCGGGGGTCAACCGCTCGCGTTCGCTGTCGAGCGATTATGGCAACCCGACGAGCACACAGGCGAACCTCGGCGCGCAGGGCCACAACCGCTGGTTCGGCTGGCAGGGCAACGTGAACATCGACGATACGGGCGACGCCAGCGGCACGGCTGCGATGCAGGGTAGTGTCGGGTGGAACACGCGCGGCATCGGGTTCAACAGCAGGAAGGGCGAAAGCGGTGTGATCGTCGGCGTGGACAAGTCGGCGCGCGGCAATCTCGAGATGGTGTCCACGAACGGGGCGTTGGCGCTCGATTCGCGTTCCACGTTCGTTCCACTGACGGGATACCGTGAACACCGCGTGACGATTCGCACGCGTCGTGACACGCCGGAAAACTTCGATATTCAGGAAGGCGACGCTAAGCTCGTTCTGTATCCGGGCAATGTCGCGTCGATGATGCCGAAGGTCCGCCGGCTGGTAACGGTGTTCGGCGTGCTGACCGAGAACGGCTTGGTGAAGCCGAACACCGAAATTCGCAACCACATCGGCAAGGCTACGACCGCGGCCGACGGCGGTTTCGTGATCGACGTCGACACCGCCTATCCGGTCATTCAATACGAGACCGACGCCGGCGGAATGTGCGAGATCGACTTTGACCTCAGCAAGGCGCAAGGCGCGCTCTGGGTCGATCAGATCGAATGCAAGCCAAAGAGCGTGGCCGATGCGGGTCCGGTTCGGCGCCGCGAAGGCTGATACCGAAGCAGAAGGCGGAGGCATGTCCATGTGCGTGGCCGACGTAATCGGTCGCGCGTCCATTTTTGTCGGGTAACGCATGATGCCGGGCCGGCTGGCTGAATTGAAGCGGGTGAGATGCGCATGCGCGGACCAGTAACCAGTGAGGAATCGATTGAGGCAATTCGCAGCGTTCGTTATGTTGATCTGGTCCTGCACCGCGCAGGCATTGTCCGTCGGCGACATGACCTATTTCATGGGGTCCGGGAAAGACTATCTCGTTCGCGAGGTCGTAAACGACAGCGACCAGACGCGCGTATACGGCGTGTCGGTAGAGGAAAGCGCTCCACCGTATGGAGACGTCGCGACCTGGAAGCCGAAAGGCGGCGACTTGATGTATGCACCGAAGCAGCTCGTGTTACGCCCGAACATGAGTGGCTGGTTGCGTCTCTATTTCAAAGGCATCAGTGACGACTCGCCGCGTTATTTTCGCGTGACGTTCCGGGAGGAGCGCGCGGTTTCGATCGATACAAATGCGGTCAAGGTGAAACCGCGTCTGGAACTGCAGACAATCCTGGTCGTGCAGCCTAGGTCGGCAAGGCAGGCTTATCGGGTCGATGGGACGCATTTCGTTAATACAGGAAACACGGTCATGCTAGCAACCGCGCATGGCGAATGTCCGCTTTCGACCGTCTGCATGCGAGACCGCTATTTGTCGCCTGGCGAATCGCTCGATTTGGGCGGGCTGAATCCCGTTGGCAGCCCGGTGAGGGTCGTCTTGGCAAACGGGACCCACACGCATGAAGTGAAAGTGATGCCGGTGAATCAGTTTTGACCGTGCCGTCTCATTTGCAAATTGGCCTTCCCCCGTTCTCCTGGACGGGTTCACTAGTCCTGCAATGCCGTGCTCGAACAGAACTAGGCGAAGAAAGTTCAGCGTTGAGCGCCGGAGGTACGGATTGTAGATACGCTCGATGTAGTCGAACACATCGGCATGCACTTCGTCACGGGTGCGATGGACGCGCCTGTTCACGTGCTCGATCATCAAGGTACGAACGAAGCTTTTCATTAC
>NZ_JBSAXF010000020.1:0-106761 GCF_053427845.1 Burkholderia sp. AW49-1
CGGCCGACCGCGACGAAGCGGCCGTCCTTGATCGCGACGGAGGTCGCGACGGGGTTCGTGCGGTCGAGGGTCGTGAATCTTCCGTTATGGAGGATCAGATCCGGTTGGGTCCCGGTTGCGGTCATGTGCATCACCTCGCTTCGATCAGAAGCCAAAGAGCTGTTTGAGGGTGGGGATGGCCTGCACGCCGATCACCATGCCGAGCAACCCGACCAGTGCAATCAGCGGCGGCGCGGGAGAGCGGACCTTGATTGCGCTGTAGATGACACCGATCAGCACGCCCGCACCAAGGGAAACCAGATAAGGTTCCATACGATCAATCTCCCGGACAAGTTGAAATGCAGGCCCTATGTCCTGGCAAACGCCGGACGGACGGCATCGTGAATCGTTCACGATCTGCCGTCCGCGTCGACGCATCGCCGAGGCGGCGCGTCCGGATCGGACACGCCGCTTCGGCATCGACAGTCGTGAGCTGTCCGCGCTTACTTCGCCGGGACGGCCGGGATCGACTCGTGCGGCGTCGCGGTGCGCTGCGCAGCCTTGTGGACCATCGTGTACGCGTAGTCGACGCCCATGCCGTACGCGCCCGAATGTTCCTTCGCGATCGCCATCACGGCGTCGTACGTCTCGCGGTGCGCCCAGTCGCGCTGCCATTCGAGCAGCACTTGCTGCCAGGTGACCGGCACGACGCCCGCCTGCACCATCCGCTGCATCGCGAAGTCGTGCGCGGCCTGCGTCGTGCCACCCGATGCGTCGGCGACCATGTAGATCTCGTAGTCGCCTTCGAGCATCGCGCAGAGCGCGAACGTCGTGTTGCAGACTTCCGTCCACAGGCCCGACACGACCACCTTCTTGCGGCCGTTCGCGGCCAGCGCGTCGCGCACCTTCTGGTCGTCCCACGAGTTCATCGACGTGCGTTCCAGCGTCTTCTGGTTCGGGAACACGTCGAGCAGTTCGGGATAGGTGTGACCCGAGAAGCTGGTGCTTTCGACGGTCGTGATCGTGGTCGGGATGTTGAATACCTTCGCGGCCTTCGCGAGACCGACGACGTTGTTCTTCAGCGTCTGGCGATCGATCGACTGAACGCCGAACGCCATCTGCGGCTGCTGGTCGATGAAGATCAGCTGGCTGTTGTGCGGAGTAAGTACTTCAAGCTTCGGGTTGCTCATGGCGGTGATGTCCTTTGACGCGGAGAAAAATAAGGCTCGCCTCGCCGACGAATCCGCGAGGCGTCCGATGCGCTGTGTCGGGAGGTTCGACAGCCGGCCCGCATCATTCAATACGCAAATTCTCGATCACGCCAATTAATCGTTCTGATTCTCGTGACCCTCGACATTCAGTCTTAAGAGATCTGAATTTGGTTGAATCGACACGTGACGAACGCACGGACCTGATAGGCTGAACCGAGACTTTCGGATCGACGCCAGATCGGTAGTTATCCAGATTTTTCACCCGGCCGTCACTCCATTCCAATTCCATGAAACCGTACACTGCTTCGCTTTTCGCCGGCATGCTCGCCGGCATCGTCTACGCGCTGATCGGCGTGCAATCGCCGGCGCCGCCGACCGTCGCCCTGATTGGCCTGCTGGGCATTCTGGTCGGCGAACAGATTCTTCCCGTCGCGCGGCGGATGGTCGGCGGAATCCGCCTCGGAACCGCGTGGAGCGACGCGAAGTGCAGTCAGCACATGTTCGGCGCGCTGCCTGGCGCGCACGCGTCCGACGCTGCCGCGAAGCGCCGCGAATCCACGCCGACCTGACCGGCATGCGTTGACCGGATGCGGCAATGCCGCGTCGGACGATCAATCGCCCCGACCCGTATTGGATTCAGTGCCGCTTGACGCTAACATGACAGCCCGATGCCCTTTCCCCCGTGGAATTCGCCATGAAGCTGTCCTTCGAAGCGCTCGAAGCACTGGACGCGATCGACCGCACCGGTACGTTCGCCGAAGCCGCGGAACTGCTGCACCGCGTACCGTCCGCGCTGACTTACCTCGTACAAAAGCTCGAGAGCGACCTCGACGTCGCCTTGTTCGACCGAAGCGGGCGCCGGGCGCGGCTCACGCACGCGGGCCGCGTCGTCGTCGAGGAAGGCCGTCGGCTTCTGCATGCCGCCGAACAGCTCGAACGCAAGGCGCAGCGCGCGCAGCAAGGCTGGGAAACCGAGGTCCGCATCTGCGTCGACGAGATCCTGCCCTTCGAGGCGATGTGGCCGTACGTGCATGCGTTCTACGGTCTCGAGATGGACACGCGGCTGCGACTCTCCACCGAAGTGCTCGGCGGCACCTGGGATGCGCTGATTTCGCGCCGCGCCGATCTGGTCGTCGGCGCGTCGGGGGAACCGCCGGAGCTGCCCGACATCGTGACGCGGCCGATCGGCACGCTCAGGCACGTGTTCGCGGTCGCTCCCGACCATCCGCTCGCGGCGCTGCCGGAGCCGCTGTCGATGGCGTCGGTCGTCGAGCATCGCGGCGCGGTGATCTCCGATACCTCCCGCGAACTGCAGCCGCGTTCGGTCGCCGTCGATGCCGGGCAACCGTATCTCGCGGTGCCGACGCTCGCCGCGAAACTGGCCGCGCAATGCGAAGGACTCGCGGTGGGCACGCTCCCGGACTGCATCGCGGCACGCGCGATCGCGCAGGGCAGGCTCGTCGCGCGTCAGGTGACCGGCATGCGCGACACGACCCATTGCTACATCGCGTGGCGCGGCGACGAAGCCGGACGCGCACTGCACTGGTGGGTCGAGCAACTCGATCGCCACGACCTCGTCGACCGGTTCACCACGCTTGCCTGATTCCCCGGCCGAACGCCATGAAACCGCGTCAACCGAACGCATCGTGCAGGCGCTTCATCTCCTTCTCGAGCCACTCGATCAGATTGAACGACGCGTGAGCCTTCGCGGCCGGCGGGATCAGCATCCGCTCCTCGGTCGCGATGTGCTCGGTCAGCGATTCGCACATCAGCCGTCCCAGTTCAGGCTTCCTGGCGATCAGCGGCGACAGGTCGCGGCTGCTCAATTGATACGCCGTCACGGTGGTCACCGCGTAGACGCTCGCATGAAGCCGCGTGCCGGCGAGCACGACGGACTGGCCGATCGCGTCGCCGGGCGCCATGCGCCTGACCTCCATGTCGCCGGCCGCGCCCGGCACGAACACCGACGCGACACCGCTGCCGACGATGGTCAGCAGCCGCGCACCGGCATTCGACGCGTAGATCACCTCGCCCTTGTGGAACACGCGCGACGCCAGCGCGTCGGCCAGCACTGCCAGATCCGCGTCGTCGAGCTGCCGGAATAGTTCGACCGCACGCAACAGGCGCTGCCCGCGCGAAACCGGACGATGCTCCGCGATGGCCCCGGCAAGCGGGCGCAACGCGACGTCCGCGGCGGCCAGGTGCCGATGGGTCAGATCGTAGAGGCGGTTGCGGACCTCGATCTTCTTCTGCAGCGTGTCGACGTAACAGATGAGCTCGTATTCGATCGAGTTGGTCCTGAACGCCTTGACGACCGAGACCGGCGCGGGGCGCGTCAGCACGTCGAGCGAACTGGCGGCGGCACGATCCAGCGCGTCGACGACCACGGCGGGCCGCACGCCGGGATCGATCTCGATCGTCAGCGTCACGCCGTGCACGCTCGCGGGCTCGCTCAGGTTGACGATCGTCGCCTTGGCCGCCGCGCTGTTCGGCACGACGACCAGATTGCCGAGGCCGTTGATCATCTTGGTCGCGCGCCAGTTGCTTTCGACGATGCGACCTTCGAGCTCGCCGATCGACACCGTGTCGCCGAGGCGAAACGGCTGCGTGGTATTCAGGACCAGGCCCGAGAACACGTCGTTCAGCGTGTTCTGGAGCGCGAGGCCGAGGATGACCGCCACGGCGCCCGACGTCGCGACCACCCCGCTCAGCGGCAACCCGAGGACGTAGCCCAACGCCGCGACGGCCGCGGCACCGAACACGGCGCCCGCCGCGATGTCATGAAACAGCCGCTGGTTGCGCCACGCACGCGGCAGCAGCAGATGATCGAGCATCAGAGTGAACACAAGCGCGCACTGCAGCCACCACGCAACGGCGATCGCCTGAATCGCAAGGCGGTCGAGGCGGTCGGGCGACGACGGCACCGCGAGCGGGCTCACGCCGGTCGAGAACAGCGCATAAGTCAACGCGGCGAACGACGCGCAGCGCCAGATCGCCTTCGTCGTCGAACGGCCGGCCCCAAGCAGCCGCCACGCAATCAGGTCGGCAAGAACGATCGGCGCGCCGTAGGCGACCGTGTCGGACAGGTTCGGCATGCTGGAATGGGCTGAGGGTGCGCTTCGCGACGGGCGGGGACCCTGCGCCGGCAGTCAGTGGCGTCGCGACAGCGATGAGCGGACAGTCCCCGCGCATGCAATGTAGACGCGCCGGCCGGCCAGGTCCTGTATTCGGTCTGAAATGTTCTGAATGTGCCGTCGGCACACGGGTGCTACGCGTCGCGCGGCGACACCTCGGCCTCGCCCGCCTCGAACCCGAGCGCATGCACGGCCGACCATGCGTCGTGCGCGATCTGCGTCGGCCGCGACGTATGGGCGAGCGCGGCCGCATACGCGGCCAGCAGCCGCACGCGCGCGTCGGCGTGCTCCGGTGTGTCGTCGAGATCGCGCATCGCGTCGAGCGCCGTGCGCGCCCGTTCGCGACATTCGTCCACGAGCGACAGGTCGAACAGGCACGGAACCGCGACCGCCGCCAGCGCGATGCCGACCTGCACGTCGCCATTCGGCGAAAACGCCCAGTCGAGCGCCGCGCACAGATTGCCGAGCTCGCGCCGGATCACGTCGAGCCGCGATTCCGCGAGCTGCCCGTCGTCGTCGCCGGGCGCAAGCCGGAACAGCGTGTGAAAGTAGTTCGCATGCGCGAGCGCCGCGGCCGCGCACTCGCCGTTGTTCTCGAGCTGCTGCAGCGCATAGGCGCGCGTCGTCGTCAGCAACCGGTAGCGCGGCGTGCCGTGCGCGCTCTCCAGGCTCAGCAGCGATTTGGACACGAGACCGGCGATCGTATCGAGCAGGTCCGCGCCGGCCAGTCCCTTCGTGCCGACGATCGCCCGTACCGCGTCGATCGAGAAACCGTCCCGGAACACGCCGAGCCAGCGCAACAGCAGGCGTTCCGCGTCGCCGAGCAGGCGGTAGCTCCAGTCATACATCGCCTGCAGCGTCTGATGACGCGGCAACGCCGTGCGAAAACCGCCGGTCAGCAACCGGAAATGGTCGTCGAGATGCGCGGCGAGCACGTCGATGCCGAGCACGGCCGCGCGGGCCGCGGCCAGTTCGATCGCGAGCGGCAGGCCGTCGAGGCGCCGGCAGACCGACGCCATCAGCGCCAGGCTGCGTTCGTCGAGCGGAAAGCGCGGATCGGCGGCGCGGGCGCGCGCCGAAAACAGCTGCACGGCGCTCGCGCCCACGATCTCGCGTTCGTCCGCGCCCGCGTCGGGCACCTCGAGCGGCAGAACCGGACACAGCCGCTCTCCCTGGATGCGCAGCGCCTCTCGGCTCGTCGCAAGCACGCGAAGGCCGGCATCGGCCTCGGTCAGCGCGGTCGCGATCCGCGCCGCGGCGTCGAGCAGATGTTCGCAATTGTCGAGCACCAGCAACATCCGCCGATGTGCGACGCTGGCGAGTACCGCCTCGAGCGTCAGCGATCCCGCCGGCTGCGCAAGCTCGAACGCGCCGGCCAGCGCGTCGGGAACGAACTGCGGACACGCAACCGTCGCAAGCGACACGAACGCCGCCCCGTCCGGAAAGCTCGCTTCGGCGCGCATGGCTGCTTCGAGCGCGACTCGCGTTTTGCCGATCCCGCCGGCGCCGACCAGCGTCACGACGCGTGCGGTGTCGAGCGCGGCCAGGACCTCGGCAACCGTCTGTTCCCGGCCGATGAGTTCCGTCGGCGCCTGCGCCAGCCGCGACGTCGCGGGGCGCAAGGGTGCCGCGCGCTCGGCTTGTCCGCCGACCAGCCGGTAGCCGCGCCCCGGCACCGTGACGATCAGGTTCCGGTCGCCGGCCAGCGCCTTGCGCAACGCGGCGACATGCACCTGCAGGTTGTTTTCCTCCACGACCGTGTGCGGCCACACGCGCTGCATGATCTCGTCCTTCGACACCAATGCACCGTTCGCCCGAATCAGGAGTTCGAGAATTTCGAATGCGCGGCTGCCGATTCTCAGCAGTTTGCCGTTCGATCGAATTTCACGTCTGTCGAGAAAGACGTGAAGCGTTCCAATCCGGATCATGTGAATTCTTAATCGTTTTCCATTCGTCGATGCCCTGTCAGAAATGACACCGCTACCGTGGCAATGCTACGGCATTCGCTTCGAACAATGATTCAAATTATCAGAACCCAATGGACAAATTTTTTGAATCGATGAGAACCAGGAACGCGTACCACGTGCCGGCATTTACTGTCGCACCCGCGCAGGATCGCGCATCACGGCGTCCGGCAGCATCGCCAATAAGCGAAACAGCGATTCACCGATGAATCATTTTCGGGCGACAAAACCCCATCATTCCGAATTCGCTTTGGCCGCCCGCCGTTTGCCGTGGCGAATTGAATGAATCGCATTAATGTTCCGGAAAAACGTGATTCGCGGCATTCTGGCGAAACCGATGCCCGTTCCGGCGGCCGGGCGATTCTTCCTTTCAGAATGATTCCGGCCGCGCTCGAGACATTCAGCGGCGCGGCGCGAGACGATGGGCACCGAGTTCGTCCTTCGGCATTCACCCTTGCATGACGCCCCTGACCGTATTGCTCGGCGCCGGCATCGAGACGGATCTCTTCGCGCGTCGTTTCGACGAGGTGAGCCGCGCCGAACGCAACGAGATCGCGAACGCGTGGCCGCGTGGCCCGTGTTTCAAGGAGCTGTTCCCCGAGGCACGCGCTGCGGGCACCGCGCATCGCCCCGAGACCGCGTTCGGCAACGTGTGCACCGACCCGACGCGCTCGAGCGTTGCGACCCGGACTATCGTCGGACGAATTTCCGCGGCCTGCTGCTTGGGTCTCAATGGGCGGACTGAGCACGGCCGGCCGTGCCCGCTACGCCGCCGTCCTCCACCGTCGCGTCATGCGCGGACGAACGCCAGCAGTTCGTCGTTCAACCGTTGCCCGTGCGTCAGATACAGCGCGTGCGGGCCGCCCTCGTAGACGCTCAGCGTCGCGTTCGGCACGCGCCGCGCGGTAGCGGCCCCCGTCAGGGACAGCGGCGCCGTCTGATCGTCGTCGCCGTGAATCACGAGCGTCGGGACATCGAAGCGGTCGAGATCCGTCCTGAAATCGGTTTCCGAGAATGCGCCGACGCAATCGAGCGTTCCCTTCAACCCTGCCTGCAGCGCCATGAAGGACGTCCAGTCGAGCGCGGCGCGCGAGATCGCGGAAGCCGCGCGGTTCGATCCGGTAAACAACGGCCAGAAGCTTTCGAAGAATGCCGCGCGGTCCGCCACGATGCCCGCGCGAATGCCGTCGAACACGGCGACGTCGACGCCGTCCGGATGGTCGTCGCGGCGCACGACCAGCGGCGTCACCGCGCCGATCAGCACGGCCTTCGCGACGTGGCGCGTGCCGTGCCGGCCGATGTAGCGGGCCACTTCGCCGCCGCCCATCGAAAAGCCGACGAGCGTCACGTCGCGCAGCCCGAGGGTGTCGATCAGCGTCGCGAGATCGTCCGCGAGCGTGTCGTAGTCGTATCCCGTCCACGGCTGGCCGGACCGTCCGAACCCGCGCCGGTCGTATGCGATGGCGCGAAAGCCGTTCGACGCGAGATGATGCATCTGGACGTCCCACATGTCCGCATTCAGCGGCCAGCCGTGAATGAACACGACGGGACGCCCCGCGCCCCAGTCCTTGTAGTGAATCGAAACGCCGTCTCGTGTCGTGAACGTGCTCATGCTGATTCCTCGAGTGTCAAGGGGCCGCGGCCGCCGGCCGCGGTCACGAACGGGACAGCTTGACGATGAACCGGTCCAGCTCGGCCGCGAGGATCACCTCCCGATAGTTCGCGGGACGCTTGGCGCCGCGCCACTGCGGCTTGTAGATCGCGTCGCCGGGACGAATCGTCGTGCCGGTCAGCGCGCAGCGCCCGAGGGCGCGCGACTTGGCGCTGATCCAGCGCTGCTCGTCGTAGCGACATCGCGTCGGATCGCTCCACGATATCAACACCGACGAATCGGTCTGTCGCTCGACCGCGACGATCGCGCATCGGCGGCGCGAATCGCCGCTCGAGGCGGGTGGCGCCTCGTCACGATGGCGGCGGCGCGCGGCGTCCGCGTCGCGAAGCTGCAACAACGCACTGCGACTCACCGCGGGCGACGGGTCGAGCAGTGTCATCACGTGTTCCCAGCGAGTGAAGGCGTTCATGGCAACGTATCCAGGCAAATGGCGACGGGCCGGACGTGTCACACCGGGCGCATCGCGATGCGTCATCCGCCGCCGCGAACTGGCACGCTCCGCGACACGATGACCTGACGTTGACGATAGCGGGCCGACGCTAAAGAGTCTTGATGCCGGGCTTAATTTTTCTGACCGATGCGGTCACGCGCCGCGCGCCGCCACTCCGTTCAAGACAATTCAGCGCGATTTCAGTACAGGACGCGCGGCCGCGCGATAGGCTCCTGTCCGCATTCGTTCGCTACGTTGCGCGCCCGCGGGCGCGAACGCGAACGCATGCCGGCTGCCGGCGCGATCGCCGCAGGCGGGCAGATCCGACCCAACCAACCAGCGCGGCACCGTTCCACCGCACGTTCAAGGAGTTCCCATGCGTCCCGCAGATAACGACGCCGTTCCCTCGGCGCGTCGCCGAGACATGTTGCTGGCCGGCGCGACCGCCGTTGCCGCCGCCACGCTGCCGGCCGCCGCTGCCGCCGCGCCCAAACACGCCGCTTCCGCCCATCAAGGAGCCCATGCGATGAACACGATCACCACGAAAGACGGTACGCAGATTTACTTCAAGGACTGGGGCAGCGGCCGCCCGGTCGTCTTCTCGCACGGCTGGCCGCTGTGCGCCGATGCATGGGACGCGCAGATGCTGTTCCTCGTGCAGCACGGCTTCCGCGTGATCGCGCACGACCGGCGCGGTCACGGCCGCTCGAGCCAGCCGTCGCAGGGCAACGACATGGACACGTATGCGGACGATCTCGCGGCGCTGATGAATGCGCTGGACCTGCGCGAAGCCACGCTCGTCGGCCATTCCACCGGCGGCGGCGAAGTCGCGCACTACATCGGGCGCCACGGCACGAAGCGCGTGTCGAAGGCCGTGCTGATCGGCGCGGTGCCGCCGCAAATGGTGAAATCGGCGTCCAACCCGGGCGGCCTGCCGATGGAGGTATTCGACGGCATCCGCAAGAACGTCGCCGAGAACCGTTCGCAGTTCTACAAGGATCTCGCCGTGCCGTTCTTCGGCTACAACCGCCCGAACGCCAAGGCGTCGCAAGGCACGATCGACGCATTCTGGGCGCAAGGCATGATGGGCGGCGTGCACGGCCAGTATCTGTGCATCAAGGAATTCTCCGAGATCGACTACACCGAGGACCTGAAGAAAATCGACGTCCCGACGCTGATCCTGCACGGCGACGACGACCAGATCGTGCCGATCGACGATTCGGCGCGGTTGTCCGCGAAGATCGTGAAGCACGCGCAGCTGAAGGTGATTCCCGGCGGATCGCACGGGATGTGCGTCGTCAATGCCGATCTGATCAATGCCGAACTGCTCGCGTTCCTGAAGGCATAAGCGTCGCGGCACGGCGCGTCCGGCCGTTGCGCCGGCGCGCTTCAGCAAGATTCAGGATTTTTCAGGCCGGCACCATCTCGTTGCGGCGAGCGCGATCGCCAAGATCGTCGCTGCGCGATGGCGGGTGCTTACGGTGCGCGCGCCGGCCTGAGCAGCATGCCGATCATCACCCCTGCAACCGCAACCGCCATCGCGACCCGGAAGTTGTCGGCCAGCGCGAGCGTGGTCGCCTGGACCCGGACCGCCCGGTCGAGCAGCGCATAGGCCGCCTGGTCGCCTGCCGCGAAGGTGGCGCCGTGCGACACGAGCGACGCCGCGCCGGCCCGCAGGCGGTCGAGCGTTTGCGGATCCGACAGCGTGACATGCAGACCGACGAGATTCGAATGGGTAGCTTCCATGATGCGCTGGATCACCGCGATCGACGTCGTGCCGAGCTGCCCGCTCAGCAGGCGCGTCGTCTGCACGACGGCGCCGAACGTCAGCGCGTGCTCGGCCGTCACGTGCTTGCCGAAGAAGTAGATGACCGACGTGAGCGCCATCGTCTGCCCGAGCGCCTGGAGCAACTGCGACGGGATGAAGTCGGGTTCGGCCCAGGCGGACGTGAGACGCGCGCCGAGCGCGAACGCAACCGCCACCATCAGGAAGCCGGCCACGATCATCCGACGCGGATCGACACGCTGCAGCAGCCACGCGACGCATGGCGCGAACAGCAGTTGCGGAATCGCGATCCAGCGCAGCGTATCGCCGATCTGCAGCGGACGCAGCCCGTAGGTGCTCGCGAGAAACACCGACGGGATGAAGCTCGTGTTGAGCACGGTGAAGCGCACGAGGCCGACGAGCACGATCAGCCATGCGATGTTGGGCCGCGCGAGGTAGCCGAGATCGATCCCGGCCCGCCGGGACGTGAGCTCGTGAATCAGGAATGCGGCAACCATCAGGATACCGATGCACAGCAGCGCGACGATCAACGGCGACTGGAACCAGAACAGCCGTTCGCCCTGGTCGAGCGCGATGCACAGGCACGTGAATCCGCCGGCGCCGAGCAGCATGCCGCGCGCGTCCATACCGGACGCGAAACGCTTGATCGGCTCGTTCGACAGCGACAGCAGCAGGCAGACGATGAACGGAAGCGTCAGCAGCGCGTTTTGCCAGAACAGCCAGCGCCAGCTCAAATGTTCGCTGTACCAACCTTCGAGCGTCGCAGACAGGTTCAGCGACATCTCGAGGTTCATCGCATACGCGGCGATGCCGAACGGAATGAGCCGCGGCGGCAGTGTGCGGACGACGAAGCCGACGGTCAGCGGCACGAACACGCCGGACGCGAAGCCGGCGAGGCTCTGGAACACGATGAACGTGCCGAAGTTCGTGCACAGCGGCAGCATGCTTTCGACGACGAGAAACACCGACGCGCCCGCCAGCAGCACGCGGCGCGTGCCGAACACGAAGGCCGCCGCGATCGCGAGCGGGCCGACGAACATCTGCGATGCGGTGAACCGATGATCGCGCCGAGCAGCACGGACGCGATCGCGGCGATCGAGCGAAACGTCGGTACGTCAGCGGCCGGCGCGGCGGCCGGCCCCGGTGTCGCGCCGCCGGGGGCGAACGTGGTGTTCATCGTCGAGTGATTTCCACACATGAGGCTCGCGCAAGCATAGCGCGATGCGAGAAAAAACGTCTGTTCGATGGAGTATCCCGACCGTGACCCAGAACCCGCCGGACGCACCGTCCCCGCCCGCCGCGCGCTCACGCAAGTGGCCGATCGTCCTGATCGCCGGTTGCGCGCTGCTGCTCGTCGCGCTGCTCGTCTACGAATTCGATGCGCATGAGCGCGGCACCGACGACGCCTACGTGACGGGCCACCTGCACGTGATCTCGCCGCGCGTGGCGGGCACGGTCGAGCGCGTGCTGGTGGACGACAACCGGTTCGTGCACGCGGGCGAACCGCTCGTCCGCCTCGACCCGCGCAACTTCGACGTGCGCGTCGCGCTGCAGCGGGCGCGCGTCGCGCAGGCACACGCCGATGCGAGCCGCGCGATGGCGCTGGTCGAGCAGGCCGAGGCGACGCGCGTGTCGGCGCATGCGGACGCCGAGAAGGCCGAACTCGATTACGCCCGCGCGCGCGAGCTGACCCGCGAAACGCCGCGCGGGTTGTCTCAGCAGGAATTCGATGCCGCCAATGCGGCACGCACGTCCGCCCGCGCGCGCGTCGCCGCGGCCGACGCGCAGCAGCGCGGCGCGCAGGCCGCGTGGCAGGCCGCCGCCGCCGTGTCGAACCAGAACGACGCCGAGCTGCGCGACGCGGAGCTTCAGTTGCAATACACGACGGTCGTCGCGCCGTCGGACGGCTACGTCGGCAAGAAGACCGTCGAGACCGGCGAGCACGTCGCACCGGGCCAGGCGCTGCTGACGCTCGTCGAGCCGCACCCGTGGGTGGTCGCGAATTTCCGCGAGACCCAGCTGCGGCACGTGCGCACCGGCGACGTCGTGCAGTTGCGCTTCGACGCGCTGCCGGACCGGACCTTCAGCGGACACGTCGACAGCCTGTCGCCCGCGACCGGCGGGCAGTTTGCCCTGTTGCCGCCCGACAACGCGACCGGCAACTTCACGAAGGTCACGCAGCGGGTGCCCGTCAAGATCCTGCTCGACGGCCAGGCATCGAGCGAGCCGCGCATCCGGCCCGGCCTGTCGGTCGTCGTCACGCTGCAGCGCGAGCGCACGCGACCATGATCCGCATCGCCGCCCTGTTCGCCGCCGGCCTGCTCAGCGCGTGCACGATCGCGCCGCGGCCGCTCGCGCCCGTACCGGTCGGATCCGACCGGTTTCGCCACACGGATGCGGCGCACGAATCCGGGCCGCCGCTCGCGGAGTGGCCCACGTGGTTCGGTGCGCCACCGCTCGTCACGCTCGTCGATGCCGCGCTCGACGGCAATCCCGACATCCGCGCCGCCACGGCGCGCGTCGATCAGGCGCAGGCGCTGCTCGGCGTGCGCGAAGCCGCGTTGGCGCCCACGGCCGGCGTGGCGCCGTCGTTCAGCCGCGCGCGCGTGTCGGGCACAGTCGACAACGCATTGCCGAAACGCACGATGCACAACTGGTCGGTGCCGTTCAACGCGAGCTACGAAGTCGATCTGTGGGGGCGCCTGCGCGGCGACGCCGAGATCGGCCGGCAGAACGTGCTGCAGGCGGATGCCGATCGCGCGGCGGTGCGCCTGCGCGTCGCGACCGACGTCGCGGCCGACTACCTGACGCTCCATTTCGTCGAACAGGATCTCGCGACGCTCGCGCGCGCGATCCAGCTGCGGCGCACCGCGCTCGACGTGATCGCCGCGCGCGTGCGGGCCGGCGCGGCGAGCGATCTCGACGCGCTGCGCGCATCGGCCGACCTCGATACGGCACGCGCCGATCTCGCCGACAGCAAGCGGCTGCGCGAAAATCTCGTCGACGCGCTCGCCGTGCTGACCGGCGTGTCGCCGACCGCATTCGCCGTCGCGCCGACCGCATCGGCCATTCGCGTCCCGGACGTGCCGCCCGGCCTGCCGTCCACCCTGCTCGCGCAACGGCCTGACGTCTATGCGGCCGCGCGCCGTGTCGACGCGGCATCGCTCGACATCGGCGTCGCCCGCACCGCGTGGCTGCCGACCTTGACGCTGACCGCGCAGGGCGGTTTCGCCAGCCGCGATCTCGGCACGTTTCTCGATCGCAACAGTTCGTTGTGGGGACTCGGCGCGAGCATCGCCGAAACGCTGCTCGACGGCGGCAAGCGCGACGCCGAGGTGGCCGCCGCGACGGCGGGCGCCGACGTCGCCGACGCGAACTATCGCGCGACCGCGCTCGGTGCGCTGCGCGAGGTTCAGGACGCGCTCGACGACATCGCCGCGCAGAAGGAGCGAATCGTGCGCTACGACGGCGCGGCCCGCGCCACCGAGGCGGCGGCGCGGTTGTCGCTGAGCCGTTATGCGCACGGCTACGTCAGCTATCTGGAAGTCATCGACGCGGATCGCGATGCATTGAGCGCGCGGCGCCAGTTGATTCACAGCCGCCAGGCGCTCGCGATCGCGACGATCGGTCTCGTGCGCGCGCTGGGCGGCGGGTGGACGCCGCCGGCGTCGGCCTCGGCGGGCGACACGCATCGCGCCGGGCCGATCTGAAAATGCCTGAACGTGCGTTCCGCCGTCGCTGGAACGGCGTCAGGTATTTTCACGCCGCTCTTAAGCTTGGCTAACTTTTTTGCGGTGTTCCGCGCAGGTGCGCCGCATCCATCGCTCCCATACGCATTCGGCGAAGCGGTGACGTCTCATGGATCGCCTTCGACGGCGGGTACGCCAATGCCGTCGCGTCGAACACCCCGGCGCGCCCGCTCAGTCGCCCGCGCCGGCCGGACGCACACCGAGCGCCTCGGCCTGGCGCACGAGATCCGGCAGTGTGCGGACCTGCATCTTCTTCATCACCTGCGCACGATGCACCTTCACCGTGATTTCCTGCAGCCCGAGATTCGACGCGATCTGCTTGTTCATCAGGCCCGCGATCACGTGGCTCATGACCTCGCGTTCGCGCGGCGTCAACGATGCATAAGCCTGCCGCACCGCATCCAGCGCGCGCTCGCGAACGAGGCGTTCGCCGTCGCGGGCCAGTGCACGGCCTACCGCATCGAGCATCGTCTCGTCGTCGAACGGCTTCGTCAGGAAATCGAGCGCGCCGCCCTTCATGGCCTTCACGGTGGTCGGTACGTCGCCGTAGCCCGTCATGAACAGGATCGGCACGTTCAGGCCCGCGCGCACCGCTTGCTCCTGAACGGCGAGCCCGCTCTCGTCGGCCAGGCGCACGTCGAGGATCAGGCAGCTCGGCGCGTCGGGCCGCTCGAAGGCGAGGAACGCGCGCGACGTCGCGAACGTCTCGACGCGAAATCCCGCCGAGCGCAACAGCGCGCTCAGTGCGCGCCGCAGCGTATCGTCGTCGTCGACCACATAGACGATCGGCGCGGGATCGCCCGCACCGTGGTTACGGTTCGAAGTCATATCCGGCGTGCTCGCCATCGCATTCCCTGTGTAGTCATCCGCTTCATTATCGAATGATAAACCGAGAAAAATCCGGGCGGTTACGCCTGAACGCGCAACGTGACGGCCGGCGGGCCGTTCACGTGGGCGGTGCGCCGGATGCGATCCGATCGATCAGGTCGAGCATGTCGTCAGATGGAAACGGCTTGCGCAGGAACGCGACCGCGCCTTGCGCGAGCGCCCGGCGGACCGACTCGTCGTCGCCGTGCGCCGACATCAGGATGACCGGCAGCGCCGCGTTGCGCCGCGCCAGCAGGCGCTGGACGTCGAGACCGCCCATCCCTTTCATCTTCAGGTCGAGCAGCACGCACGCCGCGTCGTCCAGCGGGCCGGTCGCGAGGAATTCCTCGCCCGACGCGAACGGCAATGCGGTATGGCCCGCCGATTTCAGCAGGCTGGCAAGACTCTTTCGGACCGACGCATCGTCATCGATGATGCAAACAAGGGCCATGAAATAAGAACCAGAAAATTGGGTCAATCGAGAACATCGCCGTGCGGCACGCGGCTCACTCCCACGATCCGGCAAGCAGCATGGGTTGCGCCGACGCCTCGACCGGCGCCGGGTGCGGCGTGTCCGCGAGCGTGTCGGCAGCAAACGATGCGCACCGCGCATGGAGGCGCCCGGCTTCGCCCGATTCCGCCAGTTTCTCGAGCGCATACGCGCGCACGACCTCGAGCAACGAGTAATGCTTCGACAGCCCGATCGAGTGGACGACCAGAAGCGATTTCGATGCAAGGCCGACGAGCGCGTCCAGCACCTCCTCCGCGCCCTGTTCGTCGCAGGCGGCGAGCGCGCAGGCCGCATCGAGCCGGAACGCATCCGGAAACACGGCGAGACGGCACAGCACGGTGCGCTCCATATCGTCGAGCAGCCGGTAACTCCACTCGATGGTGGCCCTGAGGGTCTGCTGGCGCGGGTGGGCCGTGCGCAGGCCGCCGGACAGCGACAGCACGGACTTGTCGAGATCCGCCGCCAGCCCCTGGATGCCGAGCGACGCGACACGGGCCGCCCCGAGTTCGAGCGCGAGCGGCAGGCCGCTCAGGCGGCGGCAGATGGTTGCGATCGCGTCGAGGGTTTTCGCATCTGCCGGAAGGTCCGTGCCCATCGCGCGCGCACGCGCCAGGAACATCCGGACCGCGCCGCTCGCGGCGATATCGCCGGCGTTCGCGCCGGCCGGCGGCACCGACAGCGGACCGACGCGATAGACCCGCTCGCCCGCCACACGCAAGGGCTCCCGGCTCGTCACGACGAGTATCGCGCCAGGATTCGTATCCGCGATCGCTTCGCTCAGATCCGCCAGATCGTCGACGTACGGCTCGGCGTTGTCGAACAGCAGCACGACGCGCCGCTCGCCGATCGCCCGCACGACATCGGCGGGCCGCGCGGATGCACCGCGCGGCAGGTCGAGCGCGCCCAGCACCGCGGACGCCGGAGTCGCGCCGACCTGCAGGCCGGCCAGATCGACCCGGACCATCTCGATCCCGCGCGCCGCCGACCAGGCCGTCGCGACCTCCAGCGCCAGATGCGTCTTGCCGACGCCGCCGGGGCCAACCAGCGTGACGAGCGCCTCGCACTCCAGCAGCGCGTGCAGTTCGGCCGCTTCCGTCTCACGACCAATCATCGGGCATTTGCGCGGCGCGGCGCCCGCGCGGGCCGCGCCCGCCGATTCGAACGCGACCGGCGGACGATCGGCCTGTGCGTGGTCGGCCGGCGGTGCGAGCCGGTAGCCGCGACCCGATTCGGTCCGGATCCACCCGTGCTTGCCGCCGAACAGCTTGCGCAGCGTCGAGATGTGGACTTGGATGTTGTTCTCGACCACGATCGTGTGCGGCCACACGGCCTGCATGATCTCGTCCTTCGATACGAGCCGGCCGGCCGCCTTCACCAGCAGTTCGAGGATCTCGAATGCCCGGGCGCCGACGTACCGGGGCTGCCCGTCGACGCAAACCTCGCGGCATTCAAGGGAAACCGTCACCTGCCCGAACGTGTACATGATCCGCACTCGCTTATGCTGCGTGGCACCTTGCGCCGCCTCGCGAGACGACGCGCTTCTGGGTTGCCCGTCCGGCCGTGCCAATGCATGCCGGAAGGCTTGACCGTATCGTAGGTCGCAACCGGCGCCGCGAACATTATCCATAGGTTTAGTCCGGCATGGACCGGTCGGCGGGGCGCAGGAGGCCTGCAAAATCCGCCGGGCTGACGGACAATGCACGGGTCGCCGCCCGGACGCGCGCGACCCGAGCCCGGCCGATCCCGCATCGCGAGCCGTTTCCGACCTGCTCCACCCAGCCTGCCCCAACCGTGAATCAGCCCTTGCGTGACCCGGACGACTTGAATCGAATGGATGCCGACTGGCTCGCGCGCGCCCGCCTGTCGAACGTGGTGCGCTCGGGCGACGTCCTGACGTTCGACCTGACCGACGCCGCAACGGGGGATGTGTGGTCGGCGTGCCAGACCGGCTGGGTATCCGATCAGCGCTGCCGGCAGTTCGAGCAGGAATACACATTGGCCGGGCTCCTGGAACCGGCGCGGGCGCTCGCGCCGACGGCGCTGATCCGTGCGGCCGACGGCCCGGTGCTCGTCTATCCGCGCCTGGACGTGCGTGCGTTCGACACGCTGACGGACGGGCAACTGCCGCTCGACGTCTTCCTCGAAACCGCGATCGGCGCCGCACGCGCGCTCGGCGAACTGCATCGGCACGGCTGGCTGCACGGCGATCTCCAGCCGGCCAGTTTCGTCATCGCACCGGACGGCACGGTCATGCTCCGCGCGTTCGCCCATGCCCGGGAGCGCGGCACGAAAAAAGCGGCGGCGGGCACGATGCGCACGGATTTCGCCGCATACGCGGCGCCGGAAGTGTCGGAAGGCGCATCCGTCGACGAGCGCGCCGACCTGTACGCGTTCGGCATCACGCTGTTCCGCCTGCTGACCGGCGCGATGCCTTACAAGGCCGCGTCGACGTCCGACTGGGTCCACGCGCACGTGGCGATACAACCGTCGCCGCCCACGGCATTTCGCGCCGACGTCCCCGTCATCCTGAACGATCTGATCCTGAAGCTGATCGCCAAGGAGCCCGCCGATCGCTACCCGTCCTGTGAAACGGTGCAGCACGATCTCGAACGGATCCTGCATGACTGGCGGGCAGCGGGCCACGTCGAACCGTTCGCGCTCGGCGGCCGCGATCCGTTCGCCGGTCTGCACGCGCCCGACCTGCCGGTCGGTCGTGACGCGGAGATCCGCCTGCTCGAGGCGACCCTGGAAGCCGTCACGCGCACCGGCGAGACGGCCGTCGTCCTGATCGACGGGCCGGCCGGCGTCGGCAAGACCGCGCTTGCCGAACACTTCATCCGCCATGCGCGCGCGGCATCCGGCACGGCCTGGTGCACGTCGGCCAAGGTCGATCAGTTCCAGCCCGCACGGCCGTATGCGCCCGTGCTGCAGGCGTTGCGCGCGCTGTTCGGCAGCGCGCTGGCCAGGCGCGACGACGAAATCGCGGTGATCGCCGCGCGGCTGCGCGAGCGCGTGGGCCGGCAGGCCAGCATCCTCTCCGCGATCTTCCCGGAAACCGCGTGGCTCCTCGATGTCGAGCCCGTCGCGTTCGACCATACCGATGCGATTCCGGCAGGTCATCTATGCCAGATCGTCGTGAATGCATTCCGCGCGTTCGCGGCGCCGGCCGAACCGCTCGTCATGACGCTGGACGACATCCAGTGGGCCGATGACGCGACGCTCGCGTTTCTCGCATCGATCATGCTCGATCCGCCGGCGCATTGCTGCATCGTCGCCGGTTACCGGAGCGGGCCGTCGCACGACTACCCGCCGGCGTTCCGTCGCTTCCTCCAGCAGATCGATCGCGGCCGCCGGTCGTCGTTGACGCTGGCGCCGCTCGGCGCGCCCGACGTCACGCGCATGCTGTCCGGCATGCTCGGGGAAGCGCCGGGCCGACTGTCCGGGCTCGGCGACATCGTGCATCGCAGGACGGGCGGCAATCCCTTCCACATCCAGCAGCTGCTGCGCACGCTGATCGACGAGCAACTGCTCGGCTACGATCCGGTGCTGCAAACGTGGCAATGGAGCGCGGGCGACATCGACGCGCACCACCAGACCGAGAATGTCGTGAGCCTGCTGGCGATCCGGATGCAGCGCTTGCCGCATGAATCGAGAACGCTGCTGGCGCTGATGGCCTGTATCGGCATCGACACCGACGAAGCGCTGTTGCGCGCCGCCGCCGGCAAAACGCTGGCCGAACTCCGCTTCTGGCTGGACCCGGCGCGCCAGATGGGCCTCGTGTCGCTCTCCGGCGACCGCTGGCGCTTCGTTCACGACCGCATCCTCGAGGCGGTCTACGCGCTCACGGGGAGCCCGGAGCGCGCGCTGCGCCACGCGCGGATCGCCGCCGCGATGCTGGCACGCGCGAACGCGCCGTCGCCCGAATCCTTGCTGGCACTGGCTGCCCAGATCGAACTGGCGAAAGACGTGCCGCTCGACGACGCGCTCGCGCTCGCGTTCGCGGGCGCGCTGACCGACGCCGCGGCGGCCGCCGCCACGGCCGCCGCGCGCGATCGCGCGTTGTCGTTGCTGGCGCTGGCGCAATCGTTGCTCGGCCCGCATGCGTGGTCGCGACACTACGGTCTCGCAAGCCGGATCGGCATACTGCGCGGCGGCCTGCTGCTCGCGATCGGCGAAACCGCGCAGGCGTCCGACGCGATCGACATGCTCATGGCGCGGACGCGCACGCCCGCCGACCGGGCTGAGGCGCATCGGCTGAAGGCCGCGCAGCTCACGGTCGAGTCGCACTACCGGCAAGCCATCGACGTCGCGCTGGCCGGGCTGGCGCTGCTCGGCGTCGAGCTGCCCGCCGAGCCGGCCGAGGCCGATCTCGCGGCGGCCTGCGAGGCCGTGCACACGGCGCTCGACGGCCGCGCCATCGCCGATCTGGTCGACCTGCCCGTGATGACCGACACGCGCGTCGAAGCCGCGATGGCGCTGCTGACCGCGCTCGAAGCCGCGATGTTCTATCCGAGCGGCGGGCTGATGCTGCTGCATTTCGCGACGATGGTGCGGCTGACGCTGCGCCACGGCGTCACCGCCGCGTCGGTGCAGGGGCTCGCGTGGTATGGCGTCAGCATCGCCGAGCATCACGACGCGTATGAGGACGGCTTCGAATTCGCCAAGGTCGCGCTCGCGCTGGTCGACCGCCACGGCTTCGAGCGCTATCGCTCCGCCACGCTGATCGCGCTCGACCAGGTGAGCGTCTGGACGCAGCCGCTGTCCTATGCACTCGAACGCGCACGCGATGCGAAAGCCGCGGGCAATGCGAGCGCCGAGCTGCGCTGGATGTGCTACAGCTGCAACCACATCGTCAGCGATCTGCTGTCGATGGGTGAAGCGCTGCCCGCGATCCGCGACGAAATCGACCCGCTGCTGGAAATCGCGCGCGGCACGCACTACGACGACATCGTCGACCTCGTCTCCACCCAATCGGAATTCATCGACGCGCTGCAGTTCGGCCAGGACCGTCGGATCGGCACGTGGCGGGCCCGCGCGTCGACCCGGACCCCGATGTCGGTCCTGGCGTTCTGGACCGACGTGCTCGTCGGCCAGGCTGCGTTCATCTTCGGCGATGCGGCGACGGCACGCGAATCGCTCGAAGCGGCCGCATCGAGTGCGTGGTCGACGCCCGCGCACATCATGCTTGCCGATTTCCACCTGTTCAGCGTGCTGGCCGGCCTCGCGGCCGACGACGGCGCAACGCCGCCCAATCGCCTGCTCGAGCGCTTCGCGCCGCAGCGTGCCAGGTTCGCGGCGTGGAGCGAGCGAAATCCGGGTACGTTTCTCAACAAGCTTGCGCTGATCGACGCCGAATTCGCGCGCGTGCGCGGCGAGCAAGTCACCGCAATGCAGCAGTACGAAACATCGGCCGGCCTCGCGGCGGAACGCGGTTTCGTGCACGAACAGGCGCTCGCGCACGAACGGGCCGCGGAGCATGCCGCATCGCTCGGGCTCGCCGGCCATGCCCGCCATCAGTTGCGGCTCGCCCATGCGTGCTACCGGCGCTGGGGCGCGACCGGCAAGACCCTGGCGATGGAAGCGCGGCATCCGTTCCTCGTGATGGATCCGTCGCCGGGTGGCCCGGCAGCGCCCGCGTGCGAGGATCTCGATTTCGCGCTCGCGATGCGCGTGGCCCACTCGCTGTCCGAGGAAATCGTGCTGGAGCGCCTGATCCAGACGCTGATGCGCAACATGCTCGTGTACGCCGGCGCACGCCATGGCCTGCTGCTGCTCGCCCGGCGCGACCGGCTGACCATCGAGGCGGTGGCGCGCATCGCGGGCAGCGACGTGATCGTCGACATCGCCCGCAGCGAGCCGACCGAACAGGACGTGCCGCTGTCGATCCTGAACACCGTCGCGCGGACCCGCAAGCCGATCGTGCTCGCGAATGCGCAGCGCGACGGCGTTCCCGACCACGTCGACAGCCTGCGCGCGCACCCGACGCGCTCGTTGTTCTGCCTGCCGCTATTGAAACAGGGCGCGCTGATCGGCGTGCTGTATCTCGAGAATGCACTGAGCAACGGCGTGTTCTCGCCGCGGCGCATCGCGATGCTGGAAGTGCTCGCACCGCAGGCTGCCAACGCGCTCGAATCCGCGCGGCTCTACGCGGAACTGATCGACGAGAACGCCCGCCGGGTCGAGACCGAGGCCGAGCTGCGGCACGCGCGCACCGAACTCGCGCGCACCGCGCACATGACGGTGATGGGCGAACTGGCCGCATCGATCGCGCACGAGATCAATCAGCCGCTGACGAGCATCGTGTCGAGCGTCGGCGCGTGCCTGCGCTGGTTGCGCGGCCCGCAACCCGACCTCGGCGAGGCGCTCGCGAGTCTCGAGGACATCCGTGCGTCCGGCGTGCGTGCGGCCGACATCGTCCGCGCGTTGCGATCGCTCGCGCGCCAGGCACCGCCCGCGCTTGCGCCCGTCGCGATCGACGACCTGATTCGCGACATGCTGCGTCTCACCGAGACGGAAATCGACGCGAAGCATGTGGTGCTGCGCGTCGACCTGCACTGCGCAGGCGTGCACGCGATGGCCGACCGCACCCAGATCCAGCAGGTGATCCTGAACCTCGTCACCAATGCACTCGACGCGATGGACGGACTCATCGCGCCGCGCGAACTCGAGATCACATCGCAGGTCGGCGACGGCCACGCGGTCGTCTGCATCGCCGATCGCGGCGCCGGCATCGACGCGGACATCGCGAACCAGATCTTCGACCCGTTCTTCACGACGAAATCGCACGGCATGGGGATGGGCCTCGCGATCTGCCGCTCGATCATCGAAGCGCATGGCGGCACGCTCGAGGCCGCGCCACGCGACGGGCACGGTACCGTCATGACGTTCCGGCTGCCGGTGTCTACGCCGCGCTGATACCAGCGGCAAACGCGCGGTTCAGGTTCCGCCCTGGCGGTGCGCGTCCTCGCTCAGGAATCGATGGACGAAGGTCACGGCCATCGCCCCCTCGCCGACCGCCGACGCCACCCGCTTGACCGAACCCGACCGGACGTCGCCCGCCGCGAACGAACCCGGTACGCTCGTTTCCAGAAAGTACGGCCGGCGCTCGAGCGGCCACACGCGCTGGAATGCCGGACAGTCGTAAAGATCGCTGCCGGTGACCAGATAGCCGCCCTTGTTGCGGATGATGTTCGTATCCCGTGCCCATTCGGTGTTCGGCGCACCGCCGATGCAGACGAACAGGTGCGTGGCCGGCAGCACTTCACGCGCGCCGTCTTCCGTGCGCAGCACGATCGCCTCGAGCCGATCGTCGCCCTGCAGCGCGTCGACGGTCGTGCCGTAGCGGACGGTCACGTTCGGCATGCGCTCGATCCGGTCGATCAGATAGCGCGACAGCGTCGCCGCGAGCGACGCACCGCGGACGATCATCGTGACTTCGCGTGCGTGCCGTGCGAAGTTCATTACGGCCTGGCCGGCCGAATTTCCGCCGCCGACGACGAACACGTGCTTGCCCTCGCACATCGACGCTTCGCTCGATCCCGCGCCGTAGAACAGGCCTGCGTTGAGAAACCGCTGTTCGTCGGGCAAACCGAGGCTGCGGTATTCGATGCCGGTCGCACAGATATTCGCGCGCGCGGTCAGGATCGAGCCGTCGGCCAGGTCGACGCGAATCTTGCCGTCGACGAACGTCGCATGCACGCCCTCGCGCATCATCAGCAGCTCGACGCCGAACTTGACCGCCTGCTGGCGCGCACGCTCGGTCAGTTCGGCGCCCGGTATGCCGTCCGGGAAGCCCATGTAGTTCTCGATCAGCGAACTGGTCCCCGCCTGTCCGCCGACCGCATCGCGCTCGATCACGACGGCCCGCAGCCCTTCCGACGCCGCATAGACAGCGGCCGACAAGCCCGCCGGGCCGGCGCCGTAGATCGACACGTCGTACTCGACGAAGCGCGGCCGGGCGACCCAGCCGAGCTTGGCGGCGATCTCCGGCAGCGTCGGCTGGTAGAGGCGCGTGCCGTCCGGAAAGACGACGGCCGGCAGCCGGATGTCGCGCAGCGGCGCGATGCCCAGCTCGCGCATGCAGTCGGTGTCGGACGTCAGTTCGCACCACGCGTACTCGACCACGCCGCGCTTCAGGAAGTCGCGAATTGCATAGGCCTCCTTGCTGTTCGGCAAACCGATGACCTTGACCTGCTGAGACTGCAACATGAGACCCTCCCGGTGACCGCGTTGCCGCATTTCGTGTCGGCCGCACTTGCGACTGTACGTCGTCATCGCCTTCGCGCCGCCGCGCTTCATAAGAATTAAGGTCCGCTCGCACCGCGACCGTCCACAATGAAGCCTGTCCACCTCCGCTCGCAGCTTCGCGCCGGCCGCGCTGCGAGCGCTCTGCGGCGCCGGCATCGGAGCGAAAGATGGCCACGACCTGCACTCACCTCGCCGAAGCACGCGTGCTGAATACCGACAAGGACTACTGCGAGGAATGCGTGAAGTCCGGCAGCCGGTGGGTGCATCTGCGCCTGTGCCTGAGCTGCGGGCAAGTCGGTTGTTGCGACTCTTCGCCGAATCGGCATGCGAGCCGGCATTTCCACGAAACCGGCCACCCGCTCGCCCGTTCGATCGAGCCAGGCGAGCGCTGGGTGTGGTGCTACGCCGACGACGTCATGGCCGGCGAGATCGCGTCGTAGCGCATCGCGCGCCGGCATCCGGCACCCTTTTCGACCGCGGGTAAACACCGCTCGATCGCGGCTTTGTCCTGCCGATCTTTTCCACTAGAATTTATCGAACGATAACTTATCGCCCGATAAACACGAGGTGTCCCATGCCTGTATCCAGACTCGCGCACTACTCGATCCGCACGCTCGATCTCGAAAAATCGTGCCGGTTCTATGAACGCGTGCTCGGCTTCAAACGCGGCTATCGCCCGCCGTTCGACTTTCCGGGCGCGTGGCTCTACAAGGGCGGCGACGAAGCCGACTACGGAATCGTTCACATCATCGGCGTCGATCCGGCCAACCCGGACGGGCTCGCGGCCTATCTCGGCGACAAGGCGCTGCCGGCCACCGGCACGGGCACCGTGGATCACATCGCGCTCCTCGCGACCGGCGTCGAGGCGACGTGGCACACGCTGCGCGCCGAGAACATCCCGTGGCGCGACCGCACGGTGCCGAGCCTCGGGCTGCACCAGGTCTTCATCGAGGATCCGTCCGGCGTGACGATCGAACTCAACTTCCCTGCCGCCGAGGTCGAGGGCCTGGCGCTTCCCGACGCGGCCGCAGCGGCCCGCGCATCCATCGGAGACTGACATGAACGACGTCACTTCAACCCACCGCAAGGCCGTCATCGTCGGCGGCTCGCTGGGCGGCCTGTTCGCCGCGAACCTCCTGCTGCGCAACGGCTGGGACGTGGACGTGTACGAGCGGGTGCCCGAGGCGCTGTCGGGCCGCGGCGCCGGCATCGTCACGCATCCGGAACTGTTCGACGTGATGCGCGCCGCGGGCGTGCGCATCGACGAATCGATCGGCGTCAAGGTCGAGTCGCGCATCACGCTGTCGCAGGACGGCGCCGTGGCGTCGGCGCGCCGGCTGCCGCAGACGCTCACCGCGTGGAGCAAGATGTATCACGTGCTGCGCGCGGCGTTGCCCGATCAGCACTATCACCCGGGCGCCGTCGTGACCGACGTGTCGGACGGCCCGGCGCACGCTTCCGTCACGCTCTCCGACGGCTCGGTCGTGCACGCCGACCTCGTCGTCGCGGCCGACGGGTTCCGCTCCGCGATTCGCGAACGGCTCGTGCCGGACGCGCGGCTTCAATACGCGGGCTACGTCGCGTGGCGCGGGCTGGTCGACGAAGCCGCGCTGTCGGACGCGACCCACACGACCCTGTTCGACAAGTTCGCATTCGGCCTGCCGCCGCACGAACAGATCCTCGGCTATCCGGTCGCCGGCCAGGGCAACAGCACGCTGCCCGGCGAGCGCCGCTACAACTTCGTCTGGTATCGCGCGACGAGCGAGGACACCGACCTTCCGAACCTGCTGACCGACGAGACCGGCAAGCTGTGGGCGGGCGGCATTCCGCCGACGCTGATCCGGCGCGACGTCCTCGCCGATCTCGAGGACGCGGCCCACGCGCTGCTCGCGCCGCAGTTCGCGGAAGTCGTGTCGCGCGCGACGCAGCCGCTGTTCCAGCCGATCTACGACCTCGAAGTGCCACGCATGGCGTTCGGCCGGATCGCGCTGCTCGGCGATGCCGCGTTCGTCGCTCGGCCGCATTGCGGAATGGGCGTCACGAAGGCCGCCTGCGATGCGCTCGCGCTCGTCGCGTCACTCGCCACGCGCGCCGACACGCTCGACGCATTGAACGAATACAGCGAAACGCGCACGGCGTTCGGCGTCGCGATCGTGCAGCACGCGCGCCATCTCGGCGCCTACATGCAGGCGCAACTGAAAAACGACACCGAGCGCGAAATGGCCGACCGCTATCGAACGCCGGAAGTCGTGATGCGGGAAACCGCCGTGCCGCCGCACGTCTGAGCCCGGCAACGGCGGGCAGCGCGCACGACACGCGCGACGCCCGCACCGCCGCCACGACATTCGATCCATCGAGGAGACACCGTGAACCACACGCTTCCGGTCGCCGCCGGCACCGCACCCGATCCGGACTCGCCGGCGCAGGCCCCGCATCCGCTGCTGCGCGATGCCCGTTTTCGCACGCTCGTCAGGCGCAGAAGGCTGCTCGCCTGGTCGCTGACGCTCTTCATGCTCGCCCTCTATTTCGCGTTCATCCTGACGCTGGCGTTTTCGCCGACGCTGCTCGGCCAGCCGATCGTGCCGGGCCGCCCGACGCCGTGGGGCATCCCGGTCGGCTTCGGCATGTTCGTCGTCACGTTCGCGCTGGTCGCGCTGTACGTGTTCCAGGCCAATTCGGTCCACGACGCGCTCGTCGCGTCCATTCGCGACGGAGATGCGCAATGAAACGCCTGCTCCTCGCATCGATCGCCGCCGTCGGCACGGCGCCGGCGTTCGCGGCCAGCCCCGCGGTGCTCGCGCACGGGCACAACCCGGTCGCGATCGGCATGTTCCTGCTGTTCGTCGCGTCGACGCTCGTCATCACGCGCTGGGCCGCGCGCAAGAATCACAGCGTGGCCGATCACTACGCGGCAGGCGGCCGGATCACCGCGCTCCAGAACGGCTGGGCGATCGCCGGCGACTACATGTCGGCGGCGTCGCTGCTCGGCATCTCCGCGCTGGTGTTCACGAGCGGCTACGACGGCCTGATCTATTCGGTCGGCTTTCTCGCGAGCTGGCCGATCATCCTGTTCCTGATCGCCGAGCCGCTGCGCAATCTCGGCAAGTACACGCTCGCCGACGTCGTGTCCTATCGCCTGCGGCAACGGCCGATCCGCGCATTCGCGGCGTCGAGCTCGATCGTCATCGTGCTGCTGTATCTGGTGTCGCAGATGGTCGGCGCGGGCAAGCTGGTCGAGCTGCTGTTCGGTCTCGACTACACGATCGCGGTGCTGGTCGTCGGCGTGCTGATGGTCGTCTACGTATTCTTCGGCGGGATGCTCGCGACTACCTGGATCCAGATCGTCAAGGCCGTGCTGCTGCTCGCCGGCGCGGCGTTCATGGCGTTCATGGTGCTAGGCCGTTTCGGCTTCAGTCTCGACGCACTGTTCGCGCAGGCCGTGAGCGTGCATCCGAAGCATGCGGCGATCCTGCGTCCGGGCGGCCTGGTCTCCGATCCGGTCTCGGCCGTGTCGCTCGGCCTCGCGCTGATCTTCGGCACGGCGGGTCTGCCGCACATCCTGATGCGCTTCTTCACGGTCGGCGACGTCAAGGCGGCCCGCAAGAGCATCCTGCATGCGACCGGCATCGTCGGCATCGGCTACATGCTGATCGTCATCATCGGCTTCGGCACCATCGCGCTGGTCGCGCCGGACCGGCAGTACCACGATGCGTCCGGCGCCGTCACGGGCGGCGCCAACATGGTAGCGATCCACCTCGCGCATGCGGTCGGCGGCAACGTGTTCCTCGGCTTCATCTGCGCGGTCGCGTTCTCGACCATCCTGGCCGTGGTCGCCGGACTCACGCTCGCGGGCTCGTCGGCGATCTCGCACGACCTCTACGCGAACGTGCTGCGCCGCGGGCGCGCGTCCGACCGCGAGGAAATGCGCGTGGCGCGCGCGACGACCGTGGTGCTCGGCGTGCTCGCGATCCTGCTCGGCATCGCGTTCGAAAAGCAGAACATCGCGTTCATCGTCAGCCTCACGTTCTCGATCGCGGCGAGCTCGAACTTTCCGGTGCTGCTGCTCTCGATTTACTGGCGCGGGCTGACGACGCGCGGCGCGGTACTGGGCGGCCTGCTCGGGCTCGCCACCGCCGTCACGCTCACGGTGCTGAGCCCGACCGTGTGGGTGACGGTGCTCGGTCACGCGCATGCGGTCTATCCGTACGAATACCCGGCACTGTTCTCGATGGCGGCGGCGTTCGCCGGCGTCGTCCTGTTCTCCGTCACCGATCGCTCGGCCCGTGCGCGGCACGAGCGCGCGCAGTTCGACACCCAGCTCGTCGCGTGCGAAACGGGCATCACGCAACGCGGCCGAGCCGCACGATTCGAGGAGTCGATATCCGCATGAGAGACGCCACGTTGACCTGCACCTGCTGCCCGTCGCCGGCCCGGCGACGCCTGCTCGGCACGTTTGCCGCACTCGCCGGCACGGCCGTGGCCGGCCGTTCGGCATCGGCCGCCGAAACCGCGAACGCCCCGGCCGCATCGACCGTCCCGTCGCTGCCGAGGCCGCGTGCGATCGACGTCCACGCGCACTACTACCCCGAAAGCTTTTGCGATCTGGTCGGCGGCGAGGGCAAGCGCTTCGGCGGGTCGTTCACGTGCGACGACGCATCGTTCACGTTCCGGACGCCCGCCGGCGGCCTCGGGCCACTGCCGATGAAGTTCATCGACGTCGACGCACGGCTCGAAGACATGGATGCGTCCGGCGTCGACGTTCAGGCGCTGTCGCTCAGCGTGCCGATGGCGTATTGGGGCGACCGGCCGTTCAATGCGAAGCTCGCGCGCGACTGGAATTCGGCCGCGTCGCGCGTCTACCAGCGGCATCCGGCACGATTCGTCGTACTCGCGACGCTGCCGATGCTGAACGCGACCGACGCGATCGACGAACTCGAACGCGCCGCGCAGCTGCCCGGCGTGCGCGGCGTGTACATGGGCACCAACATCGACAACCGCGATCTCGACGATCCGTTGTTCGCGCCGGTCTTCGCGCGCATCGCGGAACTGAACCTGCCCGTGTTTCTGCATCCGCAGCAAACGGTCGGCGGCGCGCGGCTCGGCGATTTCTACCTGAGCAACCTGCTCGGCAATCCGTTCGATACGGCGATCGCGGCCGCGCACCTGATCCTCGGCGGCGTGCTCGATCGCCACCCGGACCTGCACTTCACGTTGCCGCATGCGGGCGGTGCGTTGCCGATCGTCGCGGGACGCCTCGATGCGGGCTGGACCGTGCGCCCCGAAACGCGCCGGCTCGCGCAGAAGCCGAGCAGCTATCTGCGGCGCTTCAGCTACGACACGGTGTCTCATTCCGGGCCCGTTCTGGACTTCCTGATCGCGAACGTCGGCGTCGATCGGCTCGTGCTCGGCAGCGACTACTGCTTCGACATGGGCTACGAACAACCGGTCCGCTTTCTCGATCGCGTCGACCTGACGGCGGAACAGCGTTCGATGATACTCGGCGGCAACGCGGGCAAGCTGCTGCGGATCTAGCGCGCGCAGATCACGGACGGATGACGATCGACGATCGCGCCCGCACCCCGAAACCCGCCCGTGGCCTGCGTTCAGAACGTTTCAGCGCGGTTTCAGGTAACGGCGCCGCCCGCCGCGTAGACTGCCCCCATCATCCGCCGCACGGGCCACGGCCCGCGCGCAATCCCACCTTCTGGAACGACGACATGAACTCCGCCGCGAATCGCCATCGCCGGCCCGGCTCGTCATGGCCGAACCGGTCGGCCATGCGCCATCGCCATCCGTCGGCCCCGGCCGCAACCTCCGTTGCCGGCACACGCCGGCACGCCTGTCACGGCAAGCGGATCCGCGCCGCATCGTGCGAGCCGCGCGACCGGCGCCCTTTCCATTGCCTCGCCAATTGCACGACGCTGAATGAACCGGCTCGCCGGGAGCGCGCATGAAGCACAAACGTCTCTGGTTCGGCGCGGCAGGTGTCGCGGTCGTCGGCCTCGCGGTCGCGATCGGCATCATGTACCGGCCGTCGATCGCGCCGATCGATCCGCCCGCGCGCGCGTCGTTCGATCCGCAGCTCATTCGCGCAGGCGCGCGCGTCGTCGCGCTCGGCGACTGCGTCGTCTGTCACACCGCGAAGGACGGCAAGCCGTTCGCCGGCGGCCTGCCGCTCGCGACGCCGTTCGGCACGATCTACGCGACCAACATCACGCCGGATGCCGACACGGGCATCGGCCGCTGGTCGCAGGCGGCATTCGCGCGCGCGCTGCGCAGCGGCATCGCCCGCGACGGCCATCCGCTGTACCCGGCCTTTCCGTACATCCATTTCACGCGAATGTCCGATCAGGACATCGCGGCCGCATACGCGTATCTGATGACGCGCGAGCCGGTCCAGACGAAGACGCCGGCGAACGACCTGATCTTCCCGCTCAACTTCCGGCCGCTGGTCGCGTTCTGGAACGTGCTGTTCCTGCGCGAGGGTGCATACCAGCCCGACCCGTCGCAATCCGCGCAATGGAATCGCGGCAAGGCGCTCGTCGACGGCCTCGGGCACTGCGCGTCGTGCCATTCGCCGCTCAATGCGATCGGCGGCGAACAGGCCGGCAAGGCGTTCGACGGCGGCATCGTCGACGGCTGGGAAGCGCCGCCGCTCAACACGCTCGGTCACGCGGTCCGGCCGTGGACGCAGGCGCAACTGGTCACGTACCTGCGCACCGGCCGCGCGAGCGAGCATGTCGCGGCCGCCGGACCGATGCTGCCGGTCACGCGCGATCTCGCGACGGTGCCGGTGGAGGACGTCGAGGCGATCGCCGCGTACATCCTGTCCATCCAGAAGCCGGCCCCCGCCCGTCCGGCAACGGCCGGCGCGGGACACGGCCCGACGACGCCCGCCGGACAGCGCGGCGCGGTGCTGTTCCAGGCGTCGTGCGCGCAGTGCCATGGGCCGGCGTCGCCGATGCAGTCGATCGGCGAGCGGCCGACGCTCGCGTTCAGCACGGCGATCGCCGCCGACACGCCGCGCAACGCGATCCAGATGATGTTCAACGGTATCGGCTGGCACGGCGAGGACACGCTGAACTACATGCCGTCCTATATCGACCAGTACGACGACGGGCAGATCGCGGATCTCGCCGCCTATCTCCGCGAAACATATTCCGATCGCGCCGCATGGACCGGCGTCGACACCCTCGCCGCGAAGCTCAGAAAGGAGGACCGCGCGCAATGATCGCCCTCACCGTGAATGGCGTGCGACACACGCTCGACATCGATCCCTCGACGCCGCTCCTGTACGCGCTGCGCAACGACCTGCACCTGCACGGCGCGAAGTTCGGCTGCGGCCTCGGGCAATGCGGCGCGTGCACCGTGATCGTCGACGACAAGCCGATGTTCTCGTGCCTGATCCCGGTCGCCGCGCTCGGCGAGCGTCGCGTCAGGACCCTGGAAAGCCTCGGCACCGCCGAGCATCCCGGCAAGTTGCAGCAGGCGTTCATCGATCATCAGGCGGCGCAGTGCGGTTATTGCATCGCGGGCATGATCATGCGCGCGCAGGCGCTGCTCGAACGCAACCCGAAGCCGACCGAACACGAGCTGCGCGCCCACATGGAACCGAACCTGTGCCGTTGCGGCACCCACATGCGAATCCTGGCGGCCGTACGCCAGGTCGCGGGGATGCCCGAGCCGGAACCGTCCGCCGCGCCCGTCATGATCAACAAGGAAATCTGATGAACGCACCCGACGACATCGACGAAGGCCGCCGGCACTTCATGGTTTCCGGCGCGCTCTTCGTCGCGTTCACCCTCGCGCCCGCCGCGCGCGCTCTCGCCGAGGTCGTGATCGCGGACGAAGGCGCCGCCGTCCACGTCGCCAAGGCCACCGAAACGCTGGCCGGCAGCCTGAAGACCAACCCGCTGCTGGACGCGTGGATCAAGATCGCGCCCGACGGCAAGGTCACCGTGTTTACCGGCAAGGTCGAGCTCGGCACCGGCGTGCGCACCGCCTTGCTGCAGGTGGCCGCCGAGGAGCTGAACATGAAGCCCTCGCTGATCACGTTCCTGACCGCCGACACCGGCGCGTCGCCCGACGAAGGCCTGACGGCCGGCAGCCACACGATGGCGGACAGCGGCTCCGCGCTGCTGAACGCCGCCGCGCAGGTGCGCGGTCTGCTGGTCGACGGCGCGGCGAAGCAGTTCGGCGTCGATCCGCGCACGCTGACCGTCGCCGACGCCGTCATCAAGGCGCCGGACGGCCGCACGATGCGCTACACCGACGCGGTGCGCACCGTCGACCTGCACCGCAACGCCACGCCGACGTCGCCGCTGAAGCCGCCGGCCACGTTCGCCGTGATCGGCACGTCGCTGCCGCGCGTGGACATTCCGAACAAGGTCACGGGCGGCGTCAGCTACGTGCAGGACATGACGCTGCCCGGCATGCTGCATGCGCGGGTCGTGATGCCGCCGGTGTACGACGCGAAACTGCTGTCGTTCGACGAAGCCGCGATCCTGAAAATGCCGGGCGTCGTGCGGATCGTGCGCAACGGCAGCATGCTCGCCGTCGTCGCCCAGGGCGAATGGCAGGCGGTGGTCGCGCAGCGCGCGCTGGCCGCCGGTTGTCACTGGTCCGGCGGCCGGGCGCTGCCCGACCGCGAGACGGTCCACGCGGACCTGAAGCGGATCGCGCCCCAACGCATCGAGATCGCCAGCACGCATGCGCCGAGCGCGCCGGCGACGAAGACGCTCTCCGCCACGTTCTTGAAGAACTATCTGCTGCACGGCTCGATCGGGCCATCGTGTTCGGTCGCCCATCTCGAGAACGGCACGCTGACCGTGTGGACCCACTCGCAAGGCGTTTATCCGCTGCGCGACGCGCTCGCGGAAATGCTGTCGATGCCGAAGGCGAACGTGCGCTGCATCCATACCGAGGGCTCCGGCTGCTACGGGCACAACGGCGCGGACGACGCGGCCGCGCATGCGGCGCTGATCGCGGCCGCGATGCCCGGCAAGCCGATCCGCGTGCAGTGGATGCGCGAGCAGGAACATACGTGGGACCACTTCACGCCGGCGATGGTCACCGAGCTCAGCGCATCGCTCGATGCGGGTGGCCGCATTGTCGACTGGAACTACGCGCTGTGGAGCAGTTCGCACAACGAGCGCATCGTCAACGCCGGCCGGCTTCTGCCCGCCCGCATGCTCGAGCCGCCGTTCGTATCCGCGCCGTCGACGCCGATGCTGCAGCCCGAGGGCGGCGGCGATCGCAATGCGATCCCGCTGTACGCGCTGCCGAACATGCACATCGTCAACAACTTCTCGCCGACGATGCCGCTGCAGACTTCCGCGATGCGCTCGCTCGGCGCGCACACGAACGTCTGGGCCATCGAGAGCTTCATGGACGAGCTGGCGCACGCCGCCGGCGTCGATCCGGTCGAATTCCGCCTGCGCCACATGGAGGATCACCGCGCGCGCCAGGTGATCCAGCTCGCCGCGACCAAATTCGGCTGGCCGCGGCCGCCGCGTGCACGCAATCGCGGCGTCGGCTTCGCGTTCGGCAAATACAAGAACCTGATGGGCTACGTCGCGATCGCGGTCGAGGTCACGGTCGTGCCGGAGACGGGCCACGTGACGCTCGACCGCGCGGAAGTCGCCGTCGACGCCGGCCAGATCGTGTCGCCCGACGGCATCCGCAACCAGATCGAGGGCGGCATCGTGCAGGCCGCGAGCTGGACGCTGTACGAGGCATTGAAATACGATACACAGCGCATTCGCAGTTTCGACTGGAGCAGCTATCCGATCCTGCGTTTCCCGGCCGCGCCACAAAGCGTGAAGGTGCACCTGATCAATCGCCCCGGCGCGCCGTTTCTCGGCGCGGCCGAGGCGTCGATGGGGCCGACCGCCGGCGCGCTGGCCAACGCGATCTTCGACGCGACCGGGCAGCGCATGCGCGAAATGCCGTTCGCCGGCGATTCGCTCAGGAAACGCATCGACGCATAGCCGCGGATCACAACCGATCGCGCCGGCACGCACCGGCGCCGACAATCGACAGGCTGGAGATTTCTGAACGATGGATACCTTGCTTTCGATGCGCGTGTTCACGCGCATCGTCGAGACGGGCAGCTTCACGCGCGCGTCGGACACGACCGGACTCACGACGCCGCGCGTGTCCGCGCTGCTGAGCACGCTCGAACAGCATCTCGGTTGCCGGCTGCTGAACCGCACGACGCGCCGCATCTCGCTGACCGAGGACGGGCAGGCCTATTACGAACGCTGCGTCGGCGTGCTGCGCGAGATCGACGACATGGAAGCGGCCGTCTCGCAGGCGCGCAACGTGCCGCGCGGCCGCCTGAAGGTGAACCTGCCGCCGGCCATGGCGAAGCAGATCATGGTGCCCGCGCTGCCGGAGTTTCTCGCCGCCAATCCGGGCATCTCGGTCGAACTCGGCGTAACCGACCGGCAGATCGACCTGATCGGCGAAGGCGTCGATTGCGTCGTGCGCATCGGCGCGCTCGACGATTCGGGCATGGTCGCGAAACGGATCGGCAGCCTCACCACCTGCACCTGCGCGGCCCCCGCCTATCTCGAACGATGCGGCGCCCCCGAAACGGTGGACGACCTAGCGCAGCACATCGCGGTCAGCCACATCTCGGCCGATACGGGCCGGCCGCGTCCGTGGGATTTCGTCGTCGACGGCGAACCGCGCATCGTGCAGATGTGCGGCACGGTCGCGGTGAACGACGCCGACACCTACATCGAATGCGGCCTCGCGGGGATTGGCCTGATCAAGACGTCGCTGTACCTGGTCGAGCCGTACCTGAAATCGGGGCGTCTGCGCGAGGTGCTGACCGATTTCAACCCGCCGTCCCGGCCGATCTCGATCCTGTATCCGCCCAACCGGCATACGCCGGTCAAGCTCAAGCTCTTCGTCGACTGGCTCGCGGGCCTGTTCGCCGAGATTCCGACGCTGCAGGGCAAGCGCGGCTGACAGCGACACCCTCGTCGCGCGCCGCATGAATCAAATGATTTAAAGCGGCGTTTCAGGACAATTCAGTCCGCGCGATCCAGACTGGTTTCATGGGCTTCGCGAGCCGCGATATCCGCGCCGGAGGCCCGCCGCTTCACGCTCGTGCCGACGCTGCCGCACGGCGCCCGCGAATGATTCCCCGCGCGATCCGCCCCCTTTGCGCGCCACGCAATGCTCGATTGCGCAGCGGGCGTATTCCCTTGTTATCGATCGATCAATAATCTTGACGGCAATGCGGCGGCTGTCGTTTCGCCGCATCGGCAATCGCACCGCCCGCCCGAAGAACGGGCTCCCGACATCTCTTTCAAGGAGTCGATCATGTCAGCAGAATCCACCCCGCTCGCGGCCCACGGGCACGCGACCAAGCTCACGCAGGGCCTCATCCTGCTGTTCGCGTTCAGTTGCGGCGCGATCGTCGCGAACCTGTACTACGCGCAGCCGATCACCGAACTCATCGCACCCAGCCTGCACATGTCCGGCGAAACCGCGAGCCTCATCGTGTCGCTGACGCAGATCGGCTACGCGTTCGGCCTGTTCTTCATCGTGCCGCTCGGCGACTTGCTCGAGAACCGCAAGCTGATGATCACGACCGCCGTCGTGTCGATCGCGAGCCTCGCGGCCGCGGCGATGGTACATACGCCCGGGCCGTTCCTCGCGATCTCGCTGCTGATCGGCTTCAGCTCGGTCGCCGTGCAGATCCTCGTGCCGCTCGCCGCGCACCTGGCGCCCGATCATTCGCGCGGCCGCGTGGTCGGCACGATCATGAGCGGGCTGCTGCTCGGCATCCTGCTCGCGCGTCCGCTGTCGAGCGTGGTGGCCGACGCGTTCGGCTGGCGCTTCGTGTTCGCGGCCGCCGCCGTGCTGATGACGCTCGTGACGGCCGTGCTCGCGTTGACGATCCCGTCGCGCCAGCCCGATCATCGCGCGACCTATTTCGAACTGATCGGCTCGCTGCTGCATCTCGTGCGCACGATGCCGGTGCTGCGCCATCGCGCGTTCTACCAGGGCCTGATGTTCGCGTCGTTCAGCCTGTTCTGGACCGCCGTGCCGGTCGAGCTCACGCGTCACTACGGCCTGTCGCAATCGGCCATCGGCCTGTTCGCACTGGTCGGCGCGATCGGCGCGACGTCGGCGCCCGTCGCCGGCCGCCTCGCGGATGCCGGCCACACGGTGCGGGCCACGCTGATCGCACTGTTCGCAGGCGCCTTGTCGTATGCGGTTGCGCTGGTCCACGGCGCCGGGCTGTACGGCCTCGTCGTCACCGGCATCGTGCTCGACTTCGCGGTGCAGATGAACATGGTGCTCGGCCAGCGCGAGATCTATGCGCTGCATGCGGCGAGCCGCAACCGCCTGAACGCGCTGTACATGACGAGCATCTTCGTCGGCGGCGCCATCGGCTCCGCGCTCGCCAGCCCGCTGTACGAGCATGGCGGCTGGCCGCTCGTCGCCGCCGTCGCCGGCGTGTTCCCGATCGTCGCGCTCGCCCACTACCTCGTGATCGGGCGGCCGCACGCGGAACGCCACGCACAGGCCTGAACCGGCGCCGGCACCGGTTCACGCGCGAATGCCGCTCGGGCCTCTCGCGCAACGGAACGCTGCCGGCACGTCATCTCCGACTTCCCGCAGGGCCAGCCGCCGCACCGGCCGCAGCCGGATGATTCGCGGCGGCGCCCTGCCCCACGCACAAGGAATCCATCATGTCTACCCTGCTCAGCCACTACGATCTGCGCGGCCTGCCGCTTCCCAACCGTATCGTGATGGGGCCGATGACGCGTTCGCGCGCGCCGTCGCGCGGCCAGCCGACCGCGCTCATGGCCGAGTACTACGCCCAGCGCGCGTCCGCCGGCCTGATCGTCACCGAAGCGACCAACGTCAGCCCGGCCTCCGCGGCGTTCGAACTCACGCCGGGGCTCGTCACCGACGAGCAGGCGGCCGGCTGGAAGCAGGTCACCGACGCGGTCCATGCCAACGGCGGTCGCATCTTCGCGCAGCTGTGGCACGGCGGCCGGGTCAGTTCGCTGACGCTGCTCGGCGGCGCGGCGCCGCTGTCGCCGTCCGGCGTCAACGACGATCTCGAACAGTTGCAGGTGTGGGCGCAGTTGCAGAACGGCTACTACACGAAGATTCATGCGACGCCGTCGCGCGCGATGACGACCGACGAGGTCGCCGCGACGGTCGAGGAATTCCGCCAGGCGGCGCTTCGTGCGAAGGCGGCCGGCTTCGACGGCGTCGAGATTCACGCGGCCAACGGCTACCTGCCGCACCAGTTCCTGTCGTCGACGCTGAACCGCCGCGACGACCGCTACGGCGGCTCGCTCGCGAACCGCGCGCGCTTCCTCGAGGAAATCGTCGACGCCGTCGGCGGCGTGCTGCCGCTCGATCGCGTGGGCGTGCGCATCTCGCCGTACGCGAAGTACAACAACGTGCGCGACGCGGATCCGGATGCGACCTACGCCTACGTCGGGCGCATGCTCGACGAAGCCGGCGTGGCCTACGTGCACGCGGCGGACACCAACGGCTGGAGCGGCGAGCCCGACCTGCCGCGCATCGTCGCCAACACGCGCGACGCGTACCGCGGCACGCTGATCGTCAACGGCGGCATCGCGCCGGACGCCGCGAATGCGCTGATCGACGCGGGCGATGCCGATCTCGTCGCGTTCGCGCGCGCATACATCGCGAACCCCGACCTCGTCGAGCGGATCGCGGCTAATGCGCCGCTCGCCGCGCCGAAGACGGTCGGCTGGTATGGCGGCGACCGCGCGGGATACGTCGACTACGCGCGTCACGACGCGGCGGGCCTGACCGCCTGACCGTCCGCGCACGGCGCCGGCGGCAGCTCCCGCTGCCGCCGCGACCGGCCAGATCATCAGGATGACGAATAATGCGCTCAGGCGTCCTGCCAGCGCGAACCGAGCACACGGCCGCAGAAATTCGGCCGGAGAAAATCCGGATCGGCCCGATCGAGCACATCCGCGCTCCACGTGCCGAAGGTCGACGCCGGCCGGTGCGCGACACCGCGCGCGAGCGCGTCGAGGAACGCATCGCCGAACCCTTCGCCGCGCGGGTAGGCGGCGAGCAGCGCGCGGCGCTCGTCCGCCGAATACGCGTCGAAGCCGGTCGCCATCAGGTCGGTCGACACGGCGGACGCCAGCGCACGCGCGAGCGGCGACGCGCGCGCGGCCACGCCGGGCGTCGTATGCAGCGCGATCGCGCACCACACGTCGTCGCACAGGTGCTGCGACGTGTGGTGCCGCAGCAGGAACGCCCGCGCGGCATCGGCGCTGTCGATCTCGTAGCGTTCGGTCGAGCGGGAGTAGGCCGGGCTCAAGCCCATGTTCGCGTACATCGCGGCCACGTACAGCGCATCGGCATCGAGCGTTTCGCCGGCACGGCGGGCGACCAGCGACGCGAGGACGAACACCCGGCATGCATGATCGACGATCACGCGCGGCAGCGACGCGCATGCGGCCTCGACGGCTTCGATCGTCATCGGCGTCCGGGGAATGCGAACGCCGGCAACGTCGTCGGCGGCCGGTGCACACGTGTGCGCAGCACTCATCTCGTCTCCTTCTGCCCGTTGCCGGGTCACAAAATTATCCATTCGCCGCGCGCCACGCACCGGCACCGCCATCCCGCCCGTCGACTCATGCCGTCCTAAAAGGCAGCGCCGCGGCAGATCAATCCTTCGCACTGCTCGACGACCTCCCGCGCGGCCGCCTGCAGGCGCTGCGCGAAACGGCCCGCATGACCGCGCATGACGCGCGCATCCGGGTTGCCGTCGGCCGCCGCGCGCCTCGGCATCGAGGCCGTCCAGCCACGCCGCGCGAATCCGCCGAACTCGACCACCGGCGACCACGCGGGGCTGACCGGCAGCGGCGGCGGCGCCAGCGTTTCGAACTCGTCGCCGGCGTGCACGACCTTGCCGTCGACGACCGTCAGCACCGACGACAGCGACGTGATCCGCGACTCGTCGATCGTGAAATAGTCGTCCGTCAGCACGGCGAAATCCGCATACTGGCCTGGCACCAGCGCGCCCTTGCGATCGTCTTCGTTCGAGAACCACGCACTGCCCACCGTGTAGCGGCGCAGCGCCTCCATGCGGCTGAGCCGGTTGCATTCGGGATAAAGCGCCGTTCCGCCGACGGTGCGCCCGGACACCATCCAGTACAGCGACACGAACGGGTTGTAGCTCGCGATGCGCGTCGCATCGGTGCCCGCACCGACTGGCAGCCCGGCTGCGAGCATCGCGCGGATCGGCGGCGTGCGCGCGGCCGCCTGCGCGCCGTAGCGCGCGATGAAGTACTCGCCCTGGAACGCCATCCGGTGCTGGATCGTCACGCCGCCGCCCAGTGCGGCGATGCGCGCGATGTTCGCATCCGAGATCGTCTCGCAGTGGTCGAGGAACCAGCGCAGTCCGTCGAACGGCGCCTCGCGGTGCACGGCTTCGAGCACGTTCAGGAAACGGCCGATCGATTCGTCGTACGTCGCGTGCAATCGGAACGGCCAGCGGTGCCGCACCAGCAGCCGCACCACGGCGGCCAGTTCGGCCTCGAGCGCGTCCGGCAGATCGGGGCGCGGCTCGAGAAAATTGCCGAAATCTGCCGCGGAATACACGAGCAGTTCACCCGCGCCGTTCATGCGCAGGAACGCGTCGCCGTCGCCGGGTTTCGCCAGCGTCATCCATTGCGCGTAGTCCTCGACCTCGCCCCCGGCATGCTGCACGAACAGGCTGTACGCGATGCGCACCGTCATTTCGCCGCGCTTCGCGAGCGCCATGATCGCACCATAGTCGTCCGGATAGGACTGGAAATCGCCGCCGGCATCGATCGCGCTCGTCACGCCGAGGCGATTCAGTTCGCGCATGAACTGCCGCATCGAATTCATCTGCTCGTCGTGGTCCAGCTTCGGGCCGCGCTCGAGCGCCGCGTGCAGCATGCCCATGTCCGGGCGCGCGATCAGCATGCCGGTCGGCCTGCCGAGGCGATCGCGCTGGATCTCGCCGCCGGGCGGGTCGCCCGTGTCGCGGCCGTAGCCGATCGCGCGCAGCGCGGCCGCGTTCAGCAGCGCGCTGTCGCCGAGGTGCAGGATGAAGACCGGCGTGTCGGGCGCGATCGCGTTGAGCTCGGCCACCGTCGGCCCGCGCTTTTCCGCGAACTGGAATTCGGTCCAGCCGCCGACCACGCGCACCCAGTGTGGCGCCGGCGTGCGCAGCACCTGGCGACGCAGCATGCGGAGCGCGTCGGCCAGCGTCGGCACGCCATCCCAGCGCAGTTCCAGGTTGAAGTTCAGGCCGCCGCGAATCGCGTGCAGGTGCGAATCGTTCAGCCCCGGGATCACGGTGCGGCCGTTCAGGTCGATGCGCAGCGTGCCGTCGCGCGCATGACGCATCACGTCGCGCCCGCTGCCGGTTGCGAGGATCCGGCCGTCCTTTACCGCGAGCGCGGTCACGAACGACTGCCGCTCGTCCTGCGTCGCGATCTTGCCGTTGTACACGATGAGGTCCGCCACTTCGGCGAATGCCGTCGTCTCCAGCACCGTCAGCCCCCCCCGTTCGCGCCGAAAGCCGGCATGCGACCGCACTCGGCATGCATCCGGTTTGACGATCCACCGACCATCCCTTCCTCCTTGAACATTGAACGATCGGCCCGCGCGCCGTCACGCCGCCGACTGCATCGCATCCGCCGCCTCGCGTCGCGCGCGCGTCGGGCCGGTCGATACGTTGGTCTCCTGGCGAACGAAGTTCTGCAGGCGCGCCAGGCGCCGGACGTCGAACGCGCGCGACTGCGGGTCGATCTGCCCCGACAGGTCGGCCACCAGCGACGATGCCTGCGCGATGCGCCCGCGCTCGATCAGGTGATCGGCCAGGTCCAGCGTGCCGCGCAGCGCCCACATCGCGGCGCCTTGCGCGTTCGCTGCCTGGATCGCCGTCAACAGGTGATGCTGCCCGTCCGCTTCGCACGCGGCCGCGCGATCCGGGTCGGCGGCGCGGGCCTGTTCGAGCGTCGCCAGCCCGCGCGCGCGCAGCAGTTCGGGTACGAACAGATGCTCGCCCTGCGCGCGGCAGCGCGCGAGCGTCGCATCGAGCTTCGTGCATGCGTCGGCCGCGCGGCCGGTGCGCGTCAGCGCTTCCGCGTAGGCGACGACCAGCGGCGCGAGCAGCCGTCGGAACCCGCTCGCTTCGATGCGCCGAAGCGCGGGTTCGAGCCGCGCGAGGCCGGTGCCCGGATGGCCTGACTGCATGTCGAACCGCCCGGCGAGACATTCGGCATGGTTGCGCCAGATGTCGAACCCGTTCGCGTCGGCGGTCGCGCGCAGCGTCGCGAGATAGTCCGAGATGGCGTCGTGATCGCCGTAGCGCAACGCAATCGGCACGGCCGTGGCACCGAGCACGACGCACAACGCCAGCCCCGAGCCGCTGCGGCGCGCGCATTCGACCGCCTGCGCCGACAGCCGCATCGCGTAATCCGGATCGCCCTGCATCCAGACGAGCCGCGTCAGCATCGTCCGGCCGAGCGTCGCCACGTCGATGCCCAGCGCGGCTTCGGCGCACGGCGGTTCACCGACGTCGGCCAGCTCGGCGGTCGCTGCCTCGAGCCGCTCGCGCGCCTGCGCATGCTCGCCGAAGTAATGCAGCGAGGTCGCGACCATCGCACTCGCCAGCAGCCGCTGCGACGGGTCGCCCCGCCGCTGCGCGGCCCGCTCGAAGCGCGTCGCATAGCGCAGCGATTCATGAATGTCGGAGCGCGTCAGCATGGTGTTCCACAGCCCGACCAGCGCGCGCGCGTCGAACGCCTCGTCGTCGATCCGGCCCGCGAGGGCGAGCGTCCTGTCCCACATCGCGGCGGCCGTGTGCGTATCGCCGTCGGTATGCAGCAGTGCAGCCGCATAGGCCGCGCGCAGACGCATCTCGCGCGCGGCGTCGACGGCCCCCGGTGCGCCGGCGTCGAGTGCGTCGAGTGCCCGTCGCGCGGGTATCGAACATTCGCGCATGCGCGCCGGCTCGAGCAACGCCTGCGCCAGCCCGTCGATTTCCGCGGCCTGTGGGCCGGCCGCCGCGCGTTCGCGAAGCAGCGCCACGTCCGCTTCGGGGCGCAGTCCTGCGGCGTGCGCGGGCTGTGCCTGGGCCGCCAGTATTGGCGCTTCCGCATGCTCGTGTTCGTAACGCGCATGACGTGCGGCGACCGCGTCGAATTCGCCTTCGTTGTGCAGTTTCTCGAGCGCGTATGCGCGGGTCGATTCGGTCAGCCGGTAGCGCGCCTGCGCGCCGTTGAACTCGACGGCGACCAGCGACTTCGCAACCAGCTCGCCGAGCAGCGCGACCATCTCGGCAGCCGGCATGCCCGGGTCCATCGCGACGTCGCGCGCGGCATCGAACGTGAACGGACCGATGAAGCAGGCCATGCGGCGAAACAGCGACCGGGCGGCCGCATCCAGCAGCACGTAGCTCCAGTCGAACGTGGCACGCAGCGTCTGGTGGCGCGGCAAGGCCGACCGCAGCCCGCCCGTCAGCAGGTTCAGCCTGTCGTCGAGACGCGCCGCGACGACCTCGAGCCCGAGCGTCGCGACGCGCGCGGCCGCGAGTTCGATGGCGAGCGGCAACCCGTCGAGGCGCCGGCAGATATCGCCGATCAACCTGAGGCCAGCCGCATCGACCACGCAATCGGGTGTGGCGGCGCGAATCCGCGCCAGAAACAGCTCGACGGCGGAATGGCGCACGATCTCGTCGGCGGATGCGCGCCCGTCCGGCACCGCCAGCGGGCTCACGCGAAACACGGCTTCGACCGAAATATGAAGCGGCTCGCGACTCGTAACGAGCACGCGCAGCGCCGCGCTGTGCGTCGTCAGCGTTTCGACGAGGTCGGCCACCAGATCGACGACGTGCTCCGCGTTGTCGAGCACGAGCAGGCCACGCGACGCGGCGAATGCATCGCCGATCCGCTCGACGGCGGGCACGCCGGCCGCGTCGAGCCCGAGTTCGGTGGCAATCGCGCGCAGCACGTCGTCGCGCGTCGTCGCACACGCCAGTTCGACGAACAGCACGCGTTCGCCCGAGCGCGCGCGCAATTCATGCGCGACGCGCGCGGCGAGGCTCGTCTTGCCGATGCCGCCCGCGCCGACGAGCGTGACGACCGGCACCCGTTCGAGCATGTCGACGATCTGCCCGATCTCGGTTTGACGCCCGACGAGCGGCACCGGATGGGAGGTTGCTTCGGTATCGTGCGCCACCTCGGGCGCGTGCGGCGCCACGGTGTGCGCGACCGGCGGATGCGCGATCAGCAGGTAGCCTCGCCCCGGCACGGTCTTGATCAGGTCGCGGTTCGGGCCCAGCGCCTTGCGCAGCGTCGCGACGTGCACCTGCAGCCGGTTCTCCTCGACGATCAGGCCCGGCCATACCGCGTCCATGATGTCGTCCTTCGACACGAGGGATCCGTTCGCGCGATGCAGTACTTCCAGTATGTCGAGCGCGCGCGCGCCAATCCGCAGCGACGCGCCGTGATGGCGAATGTCGCGCTGCTCGAAGTCCACCGACAAATTCCCGATCTGGATCATGGCCGCCTCCAGGTTCCCCACGATGACCGCCATGTGAACGCACGGTTCACCGGGGCGGAAGCCCGCACCGGGCCTGCGCGGCACGCGGGGCACGAAATGTCAAAAAGTGGGCCGAGTCTAAACGCCGCATAAAGAAAAATCTTGAATGAAAATGCACTGGCGCCCGCCGCGACGGCACGCGGCGAACAGCCGGGCGGCGCGAACCCGAATGGGGCAGTATCATTCGGCCCGCTGTCTCCGCGGGCCGTTCGGGCGCCGGCGAAATCGTTCGCGCGCTGGCACAATGAGCCGGCCCGGCCGACGCATTTTTCATCAGCAAGCGGACATTTATTCAAGTTACAGTGGGCCTGTCGGGCGCGCCGTATAAACTGCGCGCAAGAATGCTCGCGCGCCGTACCCCTCGAAGGACGCTCCATCATGTCAGATGCCCTCGTCGCGCCCGCCGCGGCGCCACCGAAAGACACGCTCGGATGCATGTCGAGCCTGCTTTCCAAGGATATTGAAAGGTCGGCCGGCGGCCTGACGCTCCATCGCAAATGCATGCGCGACGAGCAATTCGAGCGCATCGAGATGGCCGCCAGCGATCGCGGCTTCCTGATCGGCGTATCGCTGAACGGCGGGCATCGGCGCACGATCTACGGCGGCACCGGCAAATCCGAGCGACGGTTTCAGCACAACTCCATCTACATCCGCGACTTTTCCCGGAATTTCCGCGCCGACCTGTACGGCAAGTTCGACTTCATGCTGATCGAGCTGTCGCACAGCTACCTCGGCCAGCTCGGCCGCGAGCACGACGGCACCGAAATCGCCGGCCTGACCTGCGCGCCCGACGTGCAGGACGCGGTGCTCGGCCACCTCGCGCACGCGGTCGCCGACAGCCTCGACGTGCCGGGTGCGCTGAACACGCTGTTCGTCGAGCAGATGGGCGTCGCGATCGGCACGCATCTCGCGTGCCGGTACGGCAGTGCGCATGCGCGCGACCTGCAGCGCAAGGGCCTGCTGTCGCCGGCCAAGACGGCGCTCGCCAAGGAACTGCTGATGGAGAAGGCGAATCTCGGCGTATCGATCGAGGAAGTCGCGAACGAATGCGATCTGTCGCGCGGATATTTCATCCGCGCGTTCTCGCGCACGACGGGGCGCACGCCGCATCAATGGCTGCTGGAGCAGCGCGTGATGCGCGCCCGCGAGCTGATCGAGACGACCGACATGACGCTCGCGGAAATCGCGGCCGCGTGCGGCTTCGCCGACCAGAGTCACCTGAACCGCCTCTTCGCGCGCATCGTCGGCCATCCGCCCGGCGCATGGCGGCGCGGCATGTCGCGCTGACGCCATCGCGGGCATCGTCCCGTCATCGCGACGGCGTCGCGTCGTAGTTGACGGGCACCCAATCGTACCGCGCCCCGTCCCTGCGCAAGTGTCCGAGCCCGGGAAACGCGATGTGCGCGGCGCCGACAAGATAGCGCCGGTCGGCCACGCGCTTGAACACGTCGCGCCGCGTGCGGCGGGCCTCGCTGGCATCGCTGTCGTACTGGACGGTCGCGTCGAGATCCCGCAACTGGATCGCCGCGACGTGCACGATGTCTCCCCACGCGAGCAGCCCGGCATCGCCGCTCTCGATCAGATAGGCCGTATGGCCCGGCGTGTGGCCGGGCATCGGCACCGCGCGAATGCCCGGGGCGAGCGTCGCTTCGCCGCGAAACGTCCTGAAGCGGCCGGCGGCGACATAAGGTGCGACCGACGCGGCCGCCGCGTCGAAAAACGATGCCAGGAACGCCGGCGCCTGCGCCTTGTTGTCCGGGTCGAGCCAGTAATTCGCCTCGATCTCGTTCACCCGGACGACCGCGTTCGGGAAGGTCATCCTGCCGTCCGACACGATGCCGCCGACATGATCCTTGTGCAGGTGCGTGAGCAGCACCTCGTCGATCTGCTCCGGTGCGTAGCCTGCCGCCCGCAGATTGTCGAGCAGCTTGCCGCAGCAGTCGCCGTACAGCACGCCGGCGCCCGTATCGACGAGAATCCGCTTCGATCCCGTGTCGACCAGGAACGCGTTGATCGACCCCTGTACCGGCGGCTCGAGAAACTCGCGATCGAGATCGCGTCGGACTTCATCCTTCGACACGTCGCGGAACACCGTATCGACCGGAAACGGATGGGTGCCGTCGGACAGCGCGACGATCTGCAGGTCGCCGAGCTTCTGCCGGTAGAAGCCGGGCGGCTGGCTGCCGCCGCCCGGCCCGGCGGCAAGCGCGCCCGAGGCCAGAAGGCCGACGCACCATGCGGCGAGCACCATGGCGCCCGAGCGCAACGTGCGCATGCGCCGGTTCAGTGTGTTCATGTCCGAGTTCCCCGGTTGCGTGTCGACGTCGCGCGGCGCCTGCCGCTCCGGCAGGCGAAATGCACGCGACATCGAGCGTACCGGCCGCTTTCGCAATAATCCTGAGCCGGATATGAAACGTTCTGAAAATCGACGCGCCGCGGCCTCGGGCCGGATTCATGCGACGGGATGATGAATTCGATGCGCGGCGAGCAACGCGTCGCGAAACACGGCGGCCGGCTGCGCGCCGCTGACGACCGTGGATCCGATCCGCGTCGACGGCACCGACGCGATGCCTGCGCGCACCGCATCGGCCTCGAGCGCGATCACCGCGTCGAGCCCTTCGTCGGAGGCGAGAAGCGCCCGCACCGCGTCGCCGGCCAGACCGGCACCCGCCGCAAGCTCCACCAGCACGTTCGCATCGCCGATGTCGCGGCCGTCGCGGAAGTACGCGGCGAACAGCGCATCGACGAGCGCGGCCGCGCCGCCGCGCTGCTGCGCGAACCAGACGAGCCGGTGCGCGAGCCGGGTGTTCGGCGTGCGCGCGATCCGCGCATGATCGAACACGAGGCCCGCCGCGCGGCCGGCGTCAGCCACCTGCGCGTCGAGTGCCTGCGAGCGCGCCCAGCTGCCGAACTTCGCGCTGCGGTACGCCTTGCGGTCCATGCCCGCGGCCGGCATCGTCGGGTTCAGTTCGAACGGCACGAACCGGACCTTCGCGTCGCCAGCGAGCCCGGCTTCGTCGATCGCCTCCGCGAGCCTGCGCTCGGCGATCCAGCACCACGGGCAGATGAGGTCGTAGGTGATCGTGACTTCGACGGAATTCATTGCGCTCTCCTGTTGATTGCAGTCTCGAAGATAGCGCTTGCCGGCCAGCGATAGAATGCGAGCGGCACGCAACGCATCGTTGCGGCATGCACAAAGGCAACGACATGGACAAATTCTCCGCGCTGCGCGCGTTCGTGGAAGTAGCGGAAGCCGGCGGCTTCTCGAGCGCGGGGCGGCGTCTCGATCTCGCGGCCTCGTCGGTGGTGCGCGCGGTGGATGCGCTCGAGGCATCGCTCGGCACCGTGCTGCTGAACCGCACGACGCGCCAGGTCACGCTGTCCGATGCCGGCTCCGTGTACTACGCGCGGGCCAAGCGGCTGCTGGAGGAACTCGCGGAAGCCGACGCGCTCGTCTCGGATCGCGGCGACGAGCCGTCCGGACCGCTGCGCGTGTCGGTGCCCGTAGCGTACGGCATGCGTCGCATCGCGCCGCACATCGGGGCCTTCCTCGCGCGCTACCCGAAGCTCGACCTCGACCTGCAGCTCACCGACGAACGCGTCGATCTCGTCGCGGGCCGGATCGACGTCGCGATCCGGCTCGGCGAGGCGGCGCCGTCCGCGGAGGTCGTCGCGCGGCAGCTCGGCACCTTCCAGCGCTTCGTCGTCGCGAGCCACGACTACCTGGATGCGCACGGTGCGCCGGGTAGCCCGGCCGAACTGGTCGACCATCAGTGCCTGCGCTTTCACTTCGGCGGCGACCAGCAGGCGTGGTCGTTCGCCGATGCGCACGGCACGACGAAAGTGCTGGTCGCCGGACGGCTGAAGTCGAACCACAGCGAAGTGTTGCGCGATGCCGCGCTCGACGGCGCCGGCATCGCGCTGCTGCCCGACTGGCTGGTCGACGGCGACGTCCAGTCGGGCCGCCTGCGCAGGCTGTTCGAAGCGTACGACGTCATGCCCGACGCGGCGCGCTCGGTCGTCACCGCGCTGTATCTGCCGAATCAGCGCGGCTCGAAGCGCGTCACAGCGTTCATCGACTTCATCGAGACGCTCGCCGGCGCGCAGCACTGAGCCGCGCGGCGCGCCGCGTCACCAGCCGAACTTCGCCTCCACGCCGACATAGTCGGCGTTGCGCGCGCCCAGCGCGCGAATCGAATCGGCGAGCTGGAAGTGCACCGCCTCGACCGCCAGCGCCGTGTTCGCATTGACGAGCCAGTCCACGCGGGCCTGCGCGTACATGCCGGTCCACGCGCCGCCCTTGCCGGCCGTGCCGGGCACGGCCTGCATCCCTTGCCCGTAGATCGCGTCGGCCGTCGTCGCGCGCCACTGGAAGCCGACCGCGGTCAGCACCGTCACGTTGCCGGCCGGCTTGAACGTCAGCGACGGCTTCACGTGAATCAGGTTGCTGTAGCCCGTGTAGCCGGCCAGCGTGAAGTAATAGCCGTTCGGGAACAGCGGATTGAAGGTGCCCATGCGTCCGTCGCCGGGATGCTTGTCGCCCGACGCGCCGTCGACCTGGATGCCGATGCGCGGCGTGCCCGGCGTCTTCGCGAATGTGTAGCCGCCCAGCGCGCCGAACGCCCATGCACCGATCGTGTCCTGGCCGATGTGCCCGGTCTGCAGCATCGCCTCGGTGTCCCAGTCGAACCCGGAGGACTTGCCCGCGTAGCGCAGGTCGAACACGTCGCGCCGCTCAGTGCCGGCCCCCGCGATGTAGCGCGCGTTGTCGCGCGTATAGCGCGACCAGTAGCCCGACAGTTCGCCCGGCCCCACCGCGTTGTGCTCGATCCGCACGCCGTCGAATCTGAGGTGCCGGTTCGACACGTCGTCGAACACCGCGTCGTTGCGATACTGCACGGGGCGCGTCACATAGCCGATCAGCCGCCAGTTGCCGATTTCATAATCCGCCCACAGCGCGTCGAACGCCTGGCGCACGTTGGGCCCGTCGCGCACCGACACGAACCGCTGCAAGTCGTACGCCATTTCCTGCCGGCCGACGCGCGCCTTGAACGTGCCGCCGCCCAACTGGTCGACGTACGCGACGAACGCCTGCTCGATGTCGAGCTGATCCTTGTCGACCGGGCCGACCGTGTCCTTGCCGTACGGCCGCGCATCGACGAACTGGACGAACGCCTGGAAATGCCCGGCATAGCGCAGATCCGCGTGCACCGTCGCGCGCTGGATCACGTAGTTGTCGTCGTGGGCGGCGCCGAGCCCGAACAGCGGCGCGTTGTTCAGCTCGAAGCGCTCGCGCAGGTTCGCGCCGAGCGACAGGTAAGTCGACGGGTCGCCGCCCAGCGGGATGTACTTCAGTCCGTCGAGCGGCTTGCGCGGCACGCACGGATTCGCGAGCACCGACCAGTCTTCCTGCCAGCGGTTGAACAGCACCGCGGGACGCTTCGCGGTGCACGTCGCGGCGGCGGTCGAGGCCGGCGCCGCGGTTTCCTCTGCGCCGGCCGCCGTCCCGGCGTACGTCGCGACGCCGCCCGCCAGGACGGCGGCCGGCCACACGCTCCGCCACGCCCGCCTCATCGACCGGCGCTTCATCACTTCGACCGCGCGTGGATCTCGGCGACGTAGCCGCCCGGGAACTGCACGAGCGCCGCATCGCGCCCGTCCGACGTGAAGGTCGGCACCAGCACCGTCACGCCGGCGGCCTTCGCCTTCTCCAGCGTGGCCGCAAGGTCCGCCACTTCGTAGCCCGTCATCTCGCGCCCGAACGGATAAGGCAGATGGCCGTCGGTGGCCAGCACGGTCATCTTGCCGAAGCCCGACTCGATGCGGATGCGGCGGTACGTGTCGTTCGGCCGGCCGATCTCGATGCCCGGCGCGCGGCGCACGTCGGACACGACCTTGCCGCGCGAGAACGCGACGAAGTCGTGCACCAGCTTGCTCGCGCTTTCCGGCGACACGTACACGCGGTTTTCCGGCACGGTCTGCAGCGGATCGTAGTGCGGCGCCTGGGTGTGCCAGTACAGCTGCATGTTCACGCCGCCCGGCCAGCGGATGATCGCGTCGCGGCCGATCGGATCGGGGAACGTGTCGACGACCACGTCCGCGCCGTGCGCGCGCGCCGATTTCATCGCGACGTCCATGTCGGTGACGAGGTAGCCGGTGCGCTCCTCGCAGAACGGGTACGGGATCGGCGTCTTGAAGCCGAACACCGAGATCGTGCCGGACGGCGTGAACACGAGCTGCGACATCGTCTGGCTCGGCGTCGGCGTGACCTGGAACACGCCCTGCTGCGACTTCTTGCCGCCGAACGTGGCGACGAAGCTGTCGGTGAAGCGGTCGAAGTCTTCCGGCGCGACGCACACGTGCGTCGTATCGTATTGCGGGCCGACCGAAACGGCCGGCACCTTCGCCGACGAGGTCTCGAGCAGACGCGTCTCGTCGGCATGGGCCGGCGCGGTCGCCAGCAACGCGCCGAGCACGGCCGTCAACGCGGCCGTCATCCGCAATACCTGTCGCAACTTCAGTGCAATCATCGAAATTCTCCTTGAAAGTGGCAAGCGCTGCCGTGCGGCGCGCGTGGATTCAGCGTAATGCCGGCCCGTCGTCGGGCCGGCCGGATCGATAGGCGAGGAAGCACAAGGTGGCGAGCGGCAGCGCCAGCGCCCAGAAGGCGGCGAATACGTACGCCGCGGCACCCGCGCCCGCACCGATCGCGAAGGCCGCGACCGGCGGCAGCGTGCGCCGCAGTCGCACGCGCGCGGCGTCGCGTTCGGCCGGCGCGGCAAGCGGCACGAGCCAGTCGAACGCATCGATCACCGCCTGCGTGACGTTGCCCGTCATCACCGTGTTGGCGACGACCGAGCGGGCCGTCAGCCGGCCGTGCGCGTTCTGGACACCCATTGCCGCGGCGCCGAGCAGACCGCACAGGATTGTGCGCGGCGCATCGGCGTCGGCGATCGGCGACGCCATCACGCCGGCCAGCATGAACCCGGCCAGCAGCACGGCCTGAAGCGCATACAGCGAACGCGCGCGCGGACCGTGGCCCAGCGAACGCATCCGGTGGTCGAGCACGCGCGCGCCGACGATACCGGCGATGAAGGCCGGGAACGCGAGCCATTTGATCGCGAGCCCTTGCCCGACGCCGGCCAGCCCCGAGCCGATCAGGATGAAGTTGCCGGTGACGTGCGCGGTAAACAGGCCGAACAGCGCGACGAAGCCGAGCGTGTCGACGTAGCCGGCGATCGACGCGAGAAACACGTCCTCGCCGCGCACGCGATCGGGCGCCGCGGCCGCGGTTACCGTCGGCATGACTCGGCCTCCTGGATGGCGACGGTGGCGCCGGCGCACGCGATGCGTGCGTCCGGCGAGATCAGATCACGCATGTTCCGCTCCGGTTGTGCCGAACGGCCCGGCGGTGCCGACTGGCGTCCGGTCCAAACGGCTGTTCGGAAGCAAGACTAGTTAAGGTGCGTCTTAATGTCATGGCGATGGGCCTGAATTTTCCTGAATAGGCCGCCCGGACGCCCGGCCGGACGACGCGCTCGACGCGATGCGAGGCGCTTGCGCAACGGTTCGCGCATTGCGTCGACAGGCACGCCGCGAGCGGTCTCGCGGTCCGATCGTGTTATTTTTCGATCGATAGCTTAAGCACGCACGCGATCAGGAGCCGATGCATGACCGAAAGAAAACGCAGCACGCCAGCCCGCGAGCGCGGGACGGACGCCGACGGCAGCGCCGTCACGCCGGGCCGGCGCCTCGCGCCGGAAGCGCGCGAGCGGCAGATCGTCGAGAAAGCGATCGAGCACTTCGCGACGCACGGCTTTTCCGGCAGCACGCGCGAGCTCGCGCGGCAGATCGGCGTCACCCAGCCGCTGCTGTACCGGTATTTCCCGAGCAAGGAAGCGCTGATCGATCGCGTGTACGACGAGGTCTACACGTGGAGCCCCGACTGGGAAAAAATGATCGCGGATCGCACGGTCCCGCTGCAGGAGCGGCTCGTCGCGTTCTACCGCGCGTACGCGCAAACCATCCTGCGGCGCGAATGGATCCGCACCTTCATCTTCGCGGGGCTCAGCCGCGAGGGCTTCAACACGCGCTATCTGTCGCGGCTGCGCGAACGCGTGTTCCTGCCCGTGCTGCGCGAGCTGCGCCACGAATACGACATCGCCACCCCGGCGACTGAGGCCCAGCGCAACGCGGAAATCGAGCTCGTCTGGAGCCTGCACGCGAGCATCTTCTATTTCGGCGTTCGCAAGTGGGTCTACGGGCTGCCGGTGCCCGACGATCTCGACACCGAAATCGAACGGCTGGTCGACGCATTTCTCCACGGCACGCCCGCTACGCTGAAGCAACTCGCGTCCGGTGCGAGCGCGCGGCGCCGCCGCCGCGTGTAGCGCGGCCCCGCGCGCCGCCCGACGAATTCAGAACAATTCATCCGGTGTGCCGGTCGCCGCGCCTAGCCTCGAAAGGCATTTGCGCCCGCGTCCGGGCGCGTGCGGGCCGAACTGCATGGCGACCGTCACATGAGCGCCGACACGCCTTCGATCGCTAATCGCACCGTCACCGCGAGCGGCATCGCCAGCACTACGTCGACGCCGGCAGCGGGCCGGCCGCTTCCTTGCCGTTGGCATGATGCCGCCGTGCGGTCGAACAATCGCGTGAATGGATGCTGCATGCTTGCCCAGCGAGCGGCCGATGTCGCTTAACGACTCACCGTCTTTCCATCTTTGCCACAACAACGCTTTTTGTTCGGCGGATAGCCCACACCGCTTCTTCTTGCTCACCTACCTTACCTCCTGGGGCGACATTAGACCAGAAGGTATTGCGATGACCAGTTGAACGCGCCACACCTTTCTTGGAATGAAAACTGGCCCTAGAAGTCCCCCGGTTTCGCAATCGGCCGAAGCGTAGCCGCATCGTCCGGCAGGAGGTAGCGCTCCTTGATCGACTTTTCCTTCGCCGCCTCGAATTCCTGCTCGTAGTTCTGGTAATTTCCGTACAACTTTCTCATCTTGCTTTTCGAATACGGAATCTTCGTGTCGTAGATCAGACCGCAACCCGTTTCCTGGTCGGTCATGTAGGTCGCGGACGGCACCTGAATCCAGGGTGGACGGACCCCTCCCTCCATGTTTCCAGTTGCCAGATCGCGCACCGCGGCCTTTCCGTTGCGGACGACCCTTGGCGCCTTCGGCATGGTCTCGCCGTTCCGCACCCATCTATCCATCCCATCCAGGATTGCCGATACGACGTTCTCCACCGGCTCGTCATAGAGCGTTCGGCAACGCGGATCGTTACCCTTGCCGATATCGGCGGCCACCCACTCCTTCTCACCCGTGCCGAGATCGGCCTTTCGCAAGTGCGGCATACCCGTCACTTCGTAATAGCGAAGCTTGGGGCTGTCGGTGTCCGGCGGCAGCGGAATACCGGCGAGCACATCGTGCATCAATTCGGATTCGCTGAAGACCGTCACGAACGGTGCGTCGTCCGGCATCTTGCGCGGAACGCGAATGGATTCGCCCCCCACCTCGCCATAGGCCATGCGCCCCGCCATGTACGCGTCGATCAAAGGACGACCGTCCGGCATCCGCCATTGCTGGTGACGCCCCTGGTCGAGATAGTCCATCCATACTTGCGCCGTCACGGCCCAACTATCGACATAGACGCGCCGAACCTTCAGTGGCGCGAGCGGGCTTTGCGGCGTATCGGACTTCAACATCCGCGCCAATTGGGCGCCGATGCCTTGCGATTGCGGAATGAAAGGGTCCGGCACGTTGCCCAGCACGAAATGCTCGGGATCGTAATACACGCCCAGCGGCGCATAACGCGCGTAGTCGAAGCGACGCATGAAGTCGAAATTGACGATGTTTCCATACAACGCGATCTGGTCCGCCTGCTCCTTCGGCGTGTCCGATATGAACTTCGGATCGACCGCCGGCTTGTTGCTATTGAGCGTGTATCCCACGTAGGCGTATCCGCGACTCAGCAGATATTTCCGGGTAAGGATCCAACCGGCGCCGCGCTCTCCGAACCAGCTGAACGGCTCGATTATCACGGTTCCATTGAAGCGGGCCGGGTCGGTCGGTGCGCGGACGAGAATCCGTGTCAGGTATGGCGCCTGGAACATCGTCTTCCCTGTCGCGGTAATAACCGGGGCGATACCGGATAGGTAGTATTCCTTCTCGGTGTACCCGTATCTGGCCAAATCGATATATTCGGTTCCAGGGCGGGAAGCCGACGACAGAGGCAGCTTACCGGAGGGTGGAACTTCGACGACGGTGGGCATTTGCGGGACCTCCGCGCGAACCGGTGCGGCCGTACCTGCCACGATCCAAACTCCCATCAAGACAACGTATCGGGTTTTCTCTATCAGACGGTGCATGTGAATGTTTCCACTGTTGATGAGCCTGGTCACTGCGCGAAACACGTGACCCACGGCGTCGCTTCACGAATGTCTTTCGTGCATCCCACGCCACGCTGCGACGAAAGCGCCGCCCTTCCGTTTCCGGCATCTCGTATTCGCTGATGAGCGGTATTCCCGCGCGGGCTTTTCCTTCATGCGGCGCGGTGCCCCCCGCGATTCCAGTTCGCCCCGGCCGCCATGCCGCCGCACTGTCGACCAGGGGAGCACACCCGTCGGCTGCTCGACGCAAGTATTAAACAGCGTCTCCAGACAACCGTTTATCCAGAAATGGCAACTCCATACGGAACCGGGGGAATACCCTCGCGGAAGGAAACCGCCAACGGCAACGGCTCGATTGCACCGCCACGTTTCGCATCGCCGCCTGCACCCGACCCTCGTACTTTGTGCTGATTTGGGCTACCACCTCACGGCATCGCGACTGAACACTCGAACCCGCGATTCGCGGTGCTCGTGACGACTTCAATGACGCGCCATCCCCCGTCGACAGTGCGCGCTGCGCAGGGCACACCGCGTGCAGAAAAACTCCAGCGCGCCGCACATTTCAGGACAATTCCATGTATTCCGTTATCCGAATTTTCTTTCCAGCGCTGATCGTCATCGGCACATTTCCGTCGCCTGCAAGCGCATACGAGTTCTACAACGACGGGAGCACGAACATCGACGCGAATCTGAGCGTGGGCTACGGGTTCTTCAGTGTCCAGCGCAGTTATATCGACCGGCCGGGCGCTACCCGATGGCAGGAAGGCTATCTGAAGTATGGCTTGAGCGGCGGCACGGCGATCCCCGGCGCAGGGTCGATCTACGGGGCCGTGAGTCTTCTCGGCTCGGCCACGTGGGGCGACGGCGACCCCGGCGGCTTTACGACCGGACGCGAACGCCGCAACGCGCTCGAGGACGCCTACCTCGGCTGGAAATCCGGCGACTCGATTCCTGCATTGGGAAAGGACGGCATCGACATTTCCGCCGGCAGCCAGTACGTCAACGTGGGCTCCGGTTTCCTGATCAAAGGCGACAAAGTCAGTGCCGGCAGAGCTGTGGACGACGGCCGCTACGATCGCGGCGGCGCTTACTACCTGGCATCGCGCGTGGCTTTCTCGCGAACCGCGGTGCTACGACTGGGCGGCGACACCGGATGGCATGGAAGCGCAATCTGGCTCAAATCGAACAATCATCTGCAAGCCGATACCGAACTGGCCGTAGGCACCCTGGACTATACGGCCCAGCCGGGAACGCTCGGGCTCACCTTTGTCCATGGCATCAGCATCGACAAGCGATATGTCAGTACCCCAAGCCGCCTCGATCGCCCGGGGATGAACACGTACAGCATTCGAGGCGACGGTGACGCCGGGATCTCCAATACGCACTTCGCGTTCGAATATGCATACCAAACCAAACGATCCGGCAACGACAACGGGTGGTATGCCGAAGCCGGATATACGTTCCAGAATGTCCGGTGGCAGCCGTCGTTGAGCTATCGCTACACGCGTTATTCGAAGGATTTCGACTCGCTGTTCCAGGGCGGATTCGGCGATCGCTACCAGGGTGAAATCGCATCCAACTATTCGTTTTCATACAACTTCAATACGCGCATCCAGGACGTCGGGCTCACAGTCCACCCGTCCGAAAAATTTACCGTGACCCTGATGTATTTCAACTTCCGGACGTTGTCCAATCGCTCGACCCTCGATCTCGACGCGTCCGAGCTGACACTCTATCTGGATTGGGCTCTGACCAAGCATCTCCAGTTTTCCCCGAACTTCGGTGTCTACAAACCGCGAAAATACGCTGCAAACGGCGGAAATCAGACCGGCAGCGCGGCCGCAAACTTCTATGCCAACCTGATTATCGTCGCGAATTTCTAGCGCAATCTTCGATCACCCCGCCGCACATCGCATCGCCGACATCGGACTTCGTAGCAGTCGCAACTGCTTACGGCGCCTCGACACGCCGAACTTGACGGAGTCATCGGACCGGCGGACGGGCTCGCGCGTCCCGGCTCGACATCCGCGGGTTTCCCCCGCTGGGATAACACACGATTTGTTCGCAGAATTTCTCCTGCCCAAAAAACGATCAGTCGCGCTACGCACGTCCTTCGCCGCCCCGTCGAGGTTTCCTGTCATGAAGAGCATCGACCGATTTGATGACGTGAATGCCCACGCCGCGTCGATCAAGCACTGGAATCAAACCTACAGCCAGATATCGGCGGGTTCGCTCGAAAGCTCGCTGATGCAACTTGCGAGCGCGCGCTGCCACCTATTCCGGGAACGGATAAACCAGCGCGTCGTTCAACACGGCGAAGCTCCGTCGGGAAAGATTTGCTTCGCCATACCGATTTCGGCGTCCGGACCGGTCGTCATGCAAGGCCGCAAGGCAGACTGCAACAGCGTTCTCTTCCTGCGTAGCGGCGAGGAGTTCATGTTTCATATGCCAACGGGCATGGACATGCTCTCGATCAACTTCGATCGCGATATGTTCGAATCGGCACTATCGACCGTTGCGAACGCCCACGCGATCACCACGCTCCTCAAGCAACCCGTCATCACGTTGCCCAGACAGCGCCTGAACGCGTGCCGCCGTCGCCTGCTTGCGATATTTTCCGAGGCGTTCGCCGACGACGAAGGCGGCACTATCCAGCACGACGAAGGCCCGTTCGAGCAATTCGTTCTTCATGAAATGATTCGACTGATCAGCAGCCCGGATTGCAATCTACGCCAACGCAACGGCAGTTCCACCCAAAGTTTCATCGTCGAGAAATGTCATCACCTGACCATGTCCGAGAGCGTCAAGGTTCCCAGCGTGATGGAGCTGTGCCGGCAACTGCAGGTCAGCCGGCGTACCGTGCAGAACAGCTTTCGATCCGTGACCGGAACGACGCCGTTGAATTACCTTCGGTCCGTGCGGCTCAACGGCGTGCGTCGAAGCCTGATGTCGACGCATCCATCCAAACTCCTGATCGGTGACGCCGCCGCCCGATGGGGATTCTTCCACATGAGCCATTTCGCCGAGGACTACCTGGCACTCTTCGGCGAGCTGCCTTCGCATACTAAAAGACCGGTTCGGAACGACGGATAGAAGCCGGACGAGCCGGCGCGGCCCGATCACCGAGCCCGACCGCAATGCAGGGTGCCTCGCACCCATTCCGACGGCTGCGGCCACCACCCTGCTCGTCATCTTCCGCGACCGAATCCGCTGCCGGAGCGCACGCGGATTCACGTGATGGCCGACATACGACCGGTGACTCGCATGCGCGAGGCGCCCGGTGTACACCGAAAATGACGGTCAATTCACCTGTCCGGCGTCGATCATGGATCTGAGATCCACCGTCGGGTCGGCCAGCGTCGCAGCGGGAATACGCGATCGCTGGGCGATCAGCTTGCGCGCCAGCACGTGGTCCGACGGCCGGTTCACGGAATGCGCAGCCGCCATCGCACCGTCGTGCAGGTAGAACACCGTAAAGCGATCGCTGGCGGGTGCACCGCGCAACACCACCTGGTCTCCGGACGATGGCAGACCGGCCATCTGGAATCTCAGGTCGTGCTGCTCGCTCCAGAACCATGGTATGGCCGAAAGCGGTTGCGGCTGACCGACCAGCACCGAGGCCGCGGCGCGCGCGCCGTCGCTGGCGGCCTGGATAGATTCAAACCGCATTCTGGCTGGACTACCCGGGAAAGGCGGCTGCGCCATGTTGGCCACATCGCCGACGGCCAGTACGTTCCGCACCGAGGTGCGGCCCAACGCATCGACAAGGATGCCGTCGTCGCAGGCGATGCCGGCGGCATCGGCAAGCTCCGTGTTCGGCAATACGCCGGTCCCTGTTACGACCAAGTCGCAATCCAACGTGCGGCCATCGTCGAACTGGACTGCCTCGACGCTACCCTGACGGCCCAGCAGCGCCCGTACGCTGCGGCCCAGTTCCAGCGAGACGCCGCGCCGGCGATGCGCATGCGCGACATAGTCCGACATGAACGCCGGGAAGGCGCGCGTGAGGAGGCTTGTCTGGCTCTCGACCACGGTAACCCGCGTTCCAGCCGAGCTCAGCGCGGCCGCGACCTCCAGACCAATAAACCCGCCGCCAACGATGCACGCGCTCGAGCAACGGCCAAGCCTGCGCTGTACCGCCAGCGCATCGTCGAGCGTGCGCAGTTGATGCACGCCCTGAAGCTCAGCGCCGGGAACCGGAAGCGGGCGGCAGCGCGCGCCCGTCGCGAGTGCAAGCCAGCTGTATTCGAGATGCTCGCCGTCCGCCAGCCACACGCGGCGCGCGGCCAGATCCAGCGCTGTAGCGCGCTGCCCCACGCGCAGATCGATGCATTGTTCAGTATAGAAATCCGGGCTGCGCAGCGCGAGCTGGCCCATGCCGGTCTTGCCCGTGAGCAGGCCCTTGGAAAGAGGCGGGCGCTGGTAGGGTGCGTGCGGCTCGTCTCCGATCAGGACGATAGGTCCATCGAATCCCAGTTCGCGCGCAGCCGCGGCGAGATGAGTTCCGGCATACGAGGCACCGACGATAACGAGCGGCGCTTTTTGTGAGGATGTCAAAGTTGTCTCCCGAGGAAACGCCCTGGCAATCCACGGGTTTGAACCGGATCGGCGCACGGCGTGCGGCGTGCGCACCGGAACCGGCTGTCGAGGACGACGTTCGCCGGCAAACCGTCGCTTCGACAATCGCGCAGCCGGAACGATGTTCGACGAGGTGGATCACTTGCCGGGCAGTACGGACTCCAAATGCGTTGAAGAGGATGACGAGCGTGTCTCGCCGACAGGCAATCGGATACGCCCACACGAGCGCGTCTCCGATCGCCGAACCGGCCGCGGCACCGTCGATGCACAACGCGCACGAACGGGCACGAAACACGAAGATTCGCATTCGCGCCCCCGGTTCATCACCGTCGTACTCCGTCGAAGTACGCGCGCCGAGCCGTCAGGAACAGGCTCGGGATAGCCGCCTAGCCTTGCTTCTCGGGCATTCTCAGCACCAGGCCGTGCAATTCTCGTGTCAACTTGATCTGACAAGCGAGCCTGCTGTTCTCCTGCGTTGCACCCAACGGCTCGAGGAGGGCAAGCTCGATCGCCGGATCGGCTTTGCCGGTCACGCCGAGCCAGGGTTCGTCGACATAGACATGGCAAGTCGCACACGAGGCCTGGCCGCCGCAAAAGCCGTCGATACCCGGCACCCCATTTTCCAGTGCGGTCTCCATTGCATTGGCGCCGTCCGGCGCGACCACGACATGCTCGTCGCCATTCGCTTCGATATAGGTAACTTTTGGCATATTCAAGAAAGGTGATTTTTTAACGAGCACGCGCGACTCTGTTCGATATCGAGTCGTGCGTGCGGCCTGGATATCCGCCCGTCGGCGAAAACTCACTCGTGGGTCGGCGTCACGGTATCCTGGCGAGCGCCGATTTGAAGCAAACCCTGCCAGAACGAAACGAATGGCTCGAGATAGAAGCCTCGCAGGGTTTTGTGAGGATTTTTTTCCCCAAACTCCACTTCATTCAGCCCCCAGCGCCATGTTTCGTTCTTTTTCGGCAGATAAAGGGTTCCGAACATCCAGTCCCATACCGTCAAAATCACCCCGTAGTTTTTATCTCGATGCGGTAGCTCGATGCTGTGATGGAGGTTATGCATGACAGGCGCGAGAACGATACGATTCACCCAGTTTCCGTACGAAACGTGCACGTGTACGTGAGACATCGTGTCGACGACAAAAAAGGAAACATACACCTGAATTCCGATCACGGTCACGGTTCCCGGATTGACTGCGGTTCCGGTGGCGTAAAGCAGCAAGCCCAGCATCACGCCGGCGAAAAACGACGGAATCGTGTTCAGAAAAAAGAATTCAACCGGGTGTTGACGAAAGAGCGTCCATGGCGTCAGCGTTTCGGCCGTATGGTGCGGCTTGTGCAGTGGCCACAGCACGGGAACCTCGTGGCACCAGCGGTGCACCCAGTAGCCGGAAAAATCCAGAGCCAGAAAATAGATAGCGAACTGAACCGCAACCATTTTCCAGTCGGTGTGCATCAGAGGCGCTCTCGCCCCGAAATACGTCGCCAGAAAACCCGCCAGATTGTCCGCCACCGATATCGCATTGATTGCGACGAATACAGAAAGTGGAAAACCGATCGCCAGAAGAATAAGTCCGTTCCATCGGTCGACGCGGGCCGACGCGTGATCGTACTGGTCCTTCGGAAATACGGACCTCACCACCGCCCGTAACGTCACCGGCTCTCGTTCTTTTCTTGCCAGGAACGCGATCCATGCAACTACCACGAAATAAATCGGAAGACCCCATGCCCACTGCCGCAGCATTCCGATGGTCGGGTCATAAAAGTCAGCAACCGAGGTCCATATCTCATTTAGCATCTTCGTCTCCGGGATTGCATATTGTCACGAGCCAGGGCATGGCCGCGAGTCGCGCACGCCGCACTTGCCAGGTACCGTCTATGCCCTCGGCCTGTTCGACGCAGAAGGAAGACGCGGCCGTCGGGATAGTGTGTTCATGGTGGTCTGCCGCCCTCCCACAGGCCAGTAACGAACGGTGGACGAACGGTTAACGAACGTTTTTTTGGTGTTTTCGCGTGACCGGACAACTGCAATTCCGAGGGTAAACCCGGTTTCATCGCATCGCGGATGCCTGCGTATCGCGGGCATATCGATTCCGGCGTCCATTGCGCTCGCTCTTCTGCTCCGCTCGCTTGCGGCGCGCACCGGTTCGGCCCAGCCGAAATAACGACGTCTCGAAACGGGAGGAACGGGTAGAGAAATAGAAGACGGCGCGGTATCGGGCATTCAATCTCGATGCGGCATCGAGAGCACATCCGGATCGCCGTCGAAACAGGTGCGTCCCGCATGCTCACCACGATCTCGAGCCCGGACCGGCTCCATGGATCACCGTACGCAGCGCAACTTTTTATTTTGGTTTTGCGGGTTCGCCGGCTCCGGCTTTTTTGGGCGCAAGCTCGCTTTCTCTTACAGGCCACATCTGGCCGACCTTGAGATGGCGAACAATGACCGGCTTATTACCGACATTTGACGGTCCGAATGTACGGACTTCATACAGTGCCTCGAACGTGTTATCGGAGCCGAGACTCTTCTTCAGCTTGTCCAGTTCAGATTTACTCGACGCAACATGTATCGCCTCCATGAGCGCAGGATCCCTGGTGCCAGCAATAACGACGATATGATTTCCCGATGAGCCCGGAAAGCTGGCTATATATGCATAGTCGCGGCGCATAATCCCCTCGGTCGAAGGGTTGTCCCAGTCGGATTGAAACTGATTCCCGCTCGCCCGATCGACAAGCGTATCGCCGTCGTCCGACAGAGAGAAACCCGAGATATCGCAAAGCGGTTCTTTCAGGTCCGCCAGATTCCTCAGCAAACCGACATAGACGAGATCGTGAGTCCGCAACATATTGTTGGTGAAGCGCGACATCGCGATGGATTGCAGCGACGGCAGCTCACCGGCTCGCGCGGTCGCAATGATGGGAGTAATGGCAGCCATAGCCGGCGCCACACCTTCAGGAAGGGTGTAGGTGTTCAAGTCGATATATTTTTGATTCGCGCCCGAGGTCCGCAACCGGTACTGACCCAACTCATCCGCAGAGTGAATTCGGGGGTCGAGTATCAGGCGGGAAACCTCGTTGTCGGAATCCAGCTCGCCGAAAACATAATCGCCGCCATAAACGACAAGAGTCGGAATATGGCTCCCCGCCAGCGCACTCCAGAGATTGGTCCCGAGGCGAGCGTCTCCGGCGGGATTGCCTGCGAACCAGTTCCAGCAAATCAGATTGAGCCCGGCGAGAAGCACGGCGCCTCCTGCGAACCACATCCAGGCGCCGCGCGGCAGGCGGCGGCGCGGTGCGGCACGATCGTCTGCCGCGGCCGCAGCCGGCGGAACGACGACGAGCCGATATTCCCCGCGCGGAAGGGCCAGGCGTTCACCATGCTCGTCCGGTGGCAGTTCCTCGAGTTTCTTCCGTAGCCGGTGGACATGCACCCTCACGGTCGCATCGGCGGCAAGATCCACGTCGATGGATTTGCCGAAGACCGTTTGCGCAATCTCGATTTCCTTCGGTGCGGCGTCGGCCAGCGAACGTTCGAGCAGTAATTCGAAAAGACGATTGATCTGCGACGATTTTCCGAGCACGCCACTTTTTTGAATGCGTTCCCCGTGAGCAACGAGCCGCCTTGTGTCTTTGTCCTCTAGCACGCTCGACCTCCCCGGCTTGTACGGAGACACGCCCGTTCGCTCGCCGCGCGGCGCGGCGGCAGAGTGCGCGGCACCAGGCTCGTCACGAGCACCGAACCGACCACCAGCAGCCCCGCGACCACCCCGAGCCCGGCATACGGCGCCCCCGTACGCGCAAACAGGAGGCCGACCAGCCACGAACTGAAGGCGCCGCCGAGCGAACCCAGCATGCTGATCACCGCGATGCCCGCCGCCGCCGCGCGACCGGTCAGTTGTGCAGCCGGAATCGTCCAGAAAACGATCGGCACGGTGAACGCACACAGCTGCGCGATCGCCAGCAAGGCCACGGTGATCCATACGTGGCCGACCGAGAAGCGCAGGAGCAGTAGACTGCACGCGGTGACGAGCATGCAGACGACCGTATGCCACCGGCGCTCGCCAAATCGGTCGGAACTCCATGCGATCGCCACGTTTCCGATCATCGTGAACACCGATATCAGCCCGGATAACCAGCCGATTCCGGAGACGCTCGACACCCCGGCCGACTTCAGCACCGTGGGCGACCAGAACGTCACCGTACCCATCCCGACGTAGATGCAGAAATAGATCGCGGCAAGCCCCAGCACGCGACCGTTGCCAACGATGTCGACAACGCCGACCCGGTCATGGCCGACCACGGCCGAGGCCCGCTCGGCGTCCAGATCGCGCAAGAGCGCCTGCCGGTCCAAAGACGACAGCCATGCCGCCTGTTCCGGCCGGTCACTCAGCATCAGCGGCGCAACCAGCCCGAGCGCGATGGCCGGCAACCCCTCGATCAGAAACAGCCATTGCCATCCGCGCAACCCCATCACGCCCTGCATGTGCGCCATGATCCAGCCGGACAGCGGTCCGCCGACCATTCCTGCAACCGGAACGGCGAGCAGCAGCATGCTGTTGACACGGGCGCGCACCGCGTCCGGAAACCAGTACGACAGGTACAGGATCAGGCCCGGAAAGAAGCCGGCCTCGGCGGCGCCGAGCAGAAACCGCACCACGTACAGCGACACGCTGCCGGTTACGAACATCTGCGCCACCGTGCAAAGGCCCCACAGCACCATGATGCGCATCAGCGTGCGGCTCGCGCCGATGCGCGCCAGCACCAGATTGCTCGGCACCTCGAAGGCGGCGTAACTGATGAAGAAAATGGCCGTCGCGGAGCCGAACACGGCTTCGCTCAAGCCGAGATCCTGCAGGAACTGCAGCTTGGCGAACCCGATGTTGACGCGATCGACGAAGTTGATGACGTAGCAGACGAACAGAAACGGAATCACGCGCAGCGCGATCCGGCGGTACAAGACGGCAGGGGGTGACTCGGACATGGACCGCTCCCGGTAGGTGGACATGCATCTGCAGTCGCGTGCGTTGCTCGCGGCTGTAATCGGCGGCGCCATGCATGTGCACGGCCAGTCGAAGCGCCACGGGAGAATTATACGAATCTCACAATTCGGGATTCATTGGTAGTTAACACGAGAAAATCCGCCAGGCGTCGCCTGCTCCGCATCGCCAGCCTTCATTCGTCAGTTTTGTAAGAAAACATCGAAATCCCGCGGATATCACGGTCATTTCGCCTACACTGCAAGGTATCGCGCCATATCGCACGTAAACCCCCATCATAAAAATAAATTCAATCCCATATAATGAGATTTACAAAAACAAACGGCCGCGAGCGTCAACGGGGTTTTCGATCGCGTCACCCGTTGTTTTTTTCTGGATATGATCGTCGGCGGGACCGGCCGCATGGCACGGCATCTTCGGAAGCCATCCATCCGGGCGAATCCAGGCGAACCGCGCGCATCGCGCGTGCTGCCCGCGCCCGGGCAACCTGCGTCGGCCTCGGCCGGCATCGAATTTCAGACGGTATGCATCAGCCACGCCATGAATCTGCACGCTGAAACACTGTGCTTCTCGGATGTGTTCCTCCATTCCCAGGCGATCGTGAACTGGTCGCAGCACTACGACCAGATCAGTCCCGGCACCGCAACGACCACGCTGCGCCAGGTCGCCGGCCAGCGTTTCCACGTCTTTCGCGAACGCATCAATCAGCGCGTGATGCAGCACGGCCTCGCGCCGCGCGACCGGCTCTGCTTCGCGCTGCCGATCGTCAGCGCGGTCGCGCCCGTGGTCCAGGGGCGCACCGTCGAGCGCCCGAGCCTGCTGACGCTGCGCGGCGGCGAGGAGTTCGTCGCGCATCTGCCGTGCGACACCGAGGTGCTCGCCTTCACGATCGATCGCACGCTCACGGGCGATCGCGAACTGGACGAACTCGCGAACCTGCCTGCCCGCATCCTGAAGCAGCCAGTGCTGCCGATCTCGCCCGCACGCTACGGCCATGCACTGGACGGGCTCGAGCGCGTGCTTTGCCAGGCGCTCGACAGCGGTTCGCTCACCGCACGCGATGCATTCGACGAACGCGTGCTCGCGCACAGTGTCGTCGGCATCCTGCTCGACCTCGTGCAGTCCGACGATGCCGATGCCGGCGCGCTGCCGTCGGCCTCGACGCAAAGCTACATCGTTCGTCGCAGCCAGGAAATCGCGCTCGAATGCGACGACGTGCCGACGGTGATCGATCTCTGTCACCACCTCAGAATCAGCCGCCGCACGCTGCAATACAGTTTCCAGAACGTAGTCGGCACGACGCCGACCGCCTATCTCCGCTCGATCCGGCTAAACGCCGTGCGGCGCTTCCTGATGACGACGCCCGAGACGATGCGGATCGGCGACGCGGCGGCGCAATTCGGCTTTTGCCACTTCGGGCGCTTCTCCGCGTACTACCAGCAGCATTTCCACGAGCTGCCATCACACACGCCGCGCCTGAGCTGAGCCCGCGAACGACGCATGGTGACGGCGCATCCGGGTAATCCCCTGCCGCCCCCGCGCATGCGGATTGCCGATAACGGACAACGCGCGTGATTTAGGCACCTTAAATTTTTGTCGTCGGCCTACTTGTGTGCGCTTCACCGCATCGAGCGGCCGTCCAAGCGCACACCTGTGTCGTCGTCGGTGGTCGGCCGTCGGCATCCCTTGCCGGCTCGTCAGGATCGGCGCGCGGCACGGGAATATCGATCAGGCATGCCGGTGTCGATTCCTGACGGACGATCCGGCCAGCGGGACTACTCATGAACGAATCGTCACCCCGGTCCGAAGCGGGGCTCAGCAAGAACGCCGTCGGACTTTCACACATCGTTTTCTTCGTCGTCGCCGCGGCCGCGCCGCTCACCGCGATGGTCGGCGCGACGCCCGCGGCATTCTCGCTCGGCAACGGCCCCGGCGTGCCCGGCGTATTCGTGCTGGCGGGCGTCATGTACCTGATCTTCAGCATCGGCTATGCCGCGATGAGTCGGCACATCTCCAATGCGGGCGCGTTCTATGCGTACATCGCGAACGGGCTCGGACGCCCCGCCGGCGTAGGCGGCGCGTTCGTCGCGATCGTCGCGTACAACGCGGTGCAGATCGCGATCTACTGCATGTTCGGCTTCTTCCTGAACGACAGCATCCAGCGTCACTACGGCGTCGACGTACCGTGGTGGGCGTACGCGCTCGCGTGCGTCGTCGCGGTCCACTTCTGTGGCGCGCGGCGCATCGAGTTCAGCGGCCGGCTGCTCGGCATGCTGATGATCGGCGAAATCGCGATCGTGATGCTGCTCGATCTCGCGATCATTGCGCACGGCGCGAGCGCCGGCGGCTTCAGCGCGAAACCGTTCAGCCCCGCGATGGTGTTCGCACCCGGGCTCGGCACCGCGCTCGTGTTCGTGCTCGGCTCGTACATGGGCTTCGAGGCGACGGCGATCTTCTCCGAGGAGGCGCGCGACCCGAAACGCACGATTCCGCGCGCCACCTACCTGGCCGTGATCCTCATCATGGCGTTCTACGCGCTGTCGTCGTGGGCGATCGTCGAGGCGTGGGGCGAGGGGCAGATCGCCGCACAGGCGGGCCGCGATCCGGCCAATCTGTGGTTTGCCGTCAGCGGCCGGCTGCTCGGCGGCATCGCGACGGACGCGATGAACGTGCTGCTCGTCACGAGCCTCTTCGCGGCCATCCTGTCGTTCCACAACACGATCACGCGCTATTTCTACGCGATGGGCCGCGAACGCGTGCTGTGGCGCAAGCTCGGTCATACGTGCCCCGTGCATCGTTGCCCGGACGTCGCCGGCAAGGTGCAGACGCTGATCGCGCTCGCGGCCATCGTCGGGTCGGCGGTGTTCCGCCTCGATCCGTTCGCGGTCGTGTTCTCGTGGATGAGTGCGCTGGCCACGATCGGCATCATCGCGGTGCAGATCCTGGTGGCGGCCTCGGTAATCGCGTTCTTCGCGCGCGATCGCCGGGACGCCAGCGTCGTGCACCGCCTGATCGCGCCGCTCGTCAGCGTGATCGCGCTCGGTGCATGCCTCGTGCTGGTCGTGCGCAACCTGTCCGTGCTGAGTGGATCGGATTCGACCTTCGTCGCGATGTTTCCGTATTTCCTCGTCGCCGTCGGCGCGCTCGGCATCCGCGCCGCGCTGCGGCTGAAGCGCAGCGATCCCGACCTGTACCGCGAACTCGGGCGCGCCGCCCAGTAGCCGCTGCCCGGACGGTGCCGCGCCGCCCCGTCGTCTCGTTACGCCCTCCCCGGGCATCTCCCGCTGCCGACGCGACTCGCAATGCGTCGCGCCGGCACGGGTATTCCCTATCCCGATCGCACAGCAACGATTGCCGATAGCGGACAAGGCGCACGATTTCATCGACATACAGTGAAAGCGACGTCGCCGCAGCACGGTGGCAGCCGCCCTCGCCGCCGCCCCGTTCAGCCCGACGATTCGCCCCTGTGAAACATGGACACCATGATGAAAATTCAGAATCTGATCGGCGGCAGGCATTGCGATGCAGCGACCGGCCGCACTTTCGAAAAGCTGGCGCCGGCAACCGGCGACTACGTCGCCGCCGTGCCCGCATCGACCGCCGAGGACGTCGATCGCGCGGTGCGTGCCGCGCACGCCGCGCTGCACGACGACGCGTGGGCCCGCGCCGGCGGCTCGGCCCGCGCCCGCTGGCTCCTTCGGCTCGCGGATCTGGTCGAGCGCAACGGCAATGCGCTGACGGAATTGCTGGCCGTCGAACAGGGACGCCCGCTTGCCGAGATGCGCATGATGGACCTCCCGATGTGCATCGACACGCTGCGCTACTTCGCCGGCTGGGCCGACAAGCTCGAGGGCCGCACGATTCCGACCGACGGCTTCATGGGCCGACCGACGCTCAGCTACACGCGGCGTGCACCGGTGGGCGTCGCCGGTCTGATCATTCCGTGGAACGCGCCGTTGATGATCGCCGTGTGGAAACTCGCGCCTGCGCTCGCGGCCGGCTGCCCGGTGGTCATCAAGCCGTCGGAGGACACGCCGCTGGCCGTCGCCCGGCTCGGCGATCTCGTCTGCGAAGCCGGCCTGCCCGCCGGGGTCGTCAACATCGTTCACGGCGTGGGCGCGGAAGTCGGCGCCGCGCTGGTCGCGCACCCGCTCGTGAACAAGATCAGCTTCACCGGCAGCACCGAAGTCGGCCGCGCGATCGCGACCGCGGCAGCGAAGACCTTCAAGCGCGTCACGCTCGAACTCGGCGGCAAGGCCGCGCAGATCGTGTTCGCGGATGCCGATCTCGATCGTGCGATTCCGTCGCTGATGGCCGGCATGTTCGCGAACCAGGGCCAGACGTGCGCGGCCGGCTCGCGCGTGCTCGCGCACCGCTCGATCGCGCACGCACTCGAAGAGCGGCTTGCCGAGGCGGCCCGGGCCATCCGTGTCGGTCCGCCGTCGGAGCCCGGCGTGCAGATGGGCGCGCTGATCAACCCGCGTCACCTCGCGCGCGTCCGTGCGCTCGTCGACGGCGCGCTCGCCGAAGGGGCGGTCATGCTCGTCGGCAACGAACAGGTGCCGCCGCGCGGCTGCTTCATGCGACCGACTATCCTGGGCGGTGTCCATCCGGGCATGCGAATCGCCCGCGACGAAGTGTTCGGCCCGGTCGGCATGGTCATGCCGTTCGAGACCGAGGACGAGGCCGTTCGCATCGCCAACGACACGCCGTTCGGCCTCTCCGCTTCGGTGTGGACACAGGATGTCGACACCGCGCACCGCGTCGCCGAGCGGCTCGACGTCGGCGCGGTCGCAATCAATGCATGGAGCCCGATCGACGCACGCCTGCCGTGGGGCGGCACCAAGCAAAGCGGGATCGGGCGCGACCTGTCGAAGGCCGCGCTCGATGCATACCTCGAGGAAAAGATCGTCACCGCAGCCCTGTGACCCGCGGCGCACACCACGTCGCACCCCTCTGTTCAAGCACTTCGTAAGAGAGACGAGAGACACCATGGACTATCAAAAGCGTCAAAAACGATTCTGGCATCCGATGAGCTCGGCCGCCGCCGGCCATACGACCCCCACCGTCGTCATCGCACGCGGCGACGGCAACTACGTGTACGACGTCGACGGCCACCGCATGCTCGACGGCGTCGGCGGACTGTGGAACGTCAACGTCGGCCACAACCGGCCGGAAGTGAAAAGCGCGATCGCTCGGCAGATGGACGAGCTGTCTTACTACCAGACCTTCGACGGCGTCGCCCATCCGCGCGTCTACGACCTGGCCGACCGCCTGTGCGCTATGTTCGCGCAGGAGGACATGCAACGGGTGATGTTCGGCAGCGGCGGGTCCGACGCGATCGAGACCGCGCTCAAGATGGCGCGTCAGTACTGGGTCGCCGCAGGCGAGCCGTCGCGCACGAAATTCCTGTCGCTGCGCAACGGCTATCACGGCGTACACATGGGCGGCACGTCGATCGGCGGCAACGGCGTCTACCATTACAATCACGGCCCGCTGCTGCCCGGCTGCGTGCTGCTCGACACGCCGTGGCTCTACCGCAATCCGTGGAACTGCGACGATCCGCAACAGCTCGTCGAGCACTGCATCCGGCAGCTCGAGGAAACGATCGCGTTTCACGGCCCGCAGACCATTGCCGCGTTCGTCGCCGAACCGGTGCAGGGCGCCGGCGGCCTGATCGTCCCACCGGCCGATTACTGGCCGCGCGTGCGGGCCGTATGCGATCGCAACGGCATCCTGCTGATCGCCGACGAGGTGGTCACCGGCTTCGGCCGCACCGGCAGCCTGCTCGGCAGCCGCGGCTGGGGCGTCGCCGCCGACATCCTGTGCGTCGCCAAGGGCATTTCCGCCGGCTACGTGCCGCTCGGCGCGACACTGTACAACGGCCGGATCGCCGACGCGATCGAACATGGTGCGGGCTTCTCGCACGTGGTCATGCACGGCTATACGTACAGCGGGCATCCGCTCGCTTGCGCGGCGTCGCTTGTCGTGCTCGACATCGTCGAGGCCGAGGATCTGCCCGGTAATGCGGCGCGGGTCGGCCAGCGCCTGCTCGAGCAATTGCTGCCGCTGAAGGCCGACTTCGAGACGGTCGGCGACGTCCGCGGCAAGGGACTGATGCTGGCGCTCGATCTGGTGACCGACAAGGCCAGCCGCACGCCGCTCGATCCGGGACAGGGGTTCGCCGCCCGCGTGGCCGATGCCGCGCGCAAGCGCGGCGTCCTGGTACGGGCGATCGCGAACAAGGTCGTGATGTCGCCGCCGTTGACGCTGCGGCAGGACGAAGCCGACTTCATCGCGGTGACGCTGCGCGAAGCACTGCAGGAATGCTGCGCGGATTCGCTGGCGATCGCCTGAGCGCGCGAAATAGCCTGGCGCACGAGCCTCTCGTCGAAGGTTCGTGCGCATCGCCATCCGGCCTCGGTTCGACGAAGATCGGCGCGAGACGTTGACGATCGGCATCCCGCCTGTCGCAGCGTCGCTTCAAAGGAAGACAAATCAAATGGAACACCAGGCCATTGCATTCACCGTGGAGAAATACCCGCTCGCGCTTCGGCTGTTGCACTGGGTCAGGGCGATCCTGATCGGCGCGCAGCTCTGGACCGGCTGGACGATGGTCCGGCTCGACGACAACCTGCCGGCCAAGTTCGACTGGTACTACCCGACGCACAAGGAGTTCGGCGTGCTCACGCTGCTGGTGGTCGTCACGCAACTGGCGATTCGGTCGATGAAGCCGTTGCCGCCGCTGCCTGCCACCCTGCCGACGCTCGACCGCAAGCTCGCCAAGATCGGCCACTACCTGCTGTACGCGCTGGCGATCGTCGTGCCGCTGATGGGTTATTCGATGTCCAGCACTTTCACGCAGAGCGACGGCGTGCCGTTCTTCTTTTTCCGCGTACCCGAGCTGCTGCCGAAGAACGACCACTGGTTCGAGGCGTTTCAGTGGCTGCACCGGACGCTCGCCTACACGTTGCTCGCGCTCATCGTGCTGCATGTGCTCGGCGCGCTGAAGCACCGCTTCTTCGACCGCAACCCGGAAAACGACGTGCTGCGGCGGATGCTGTAGCTCCGCTACGCGGAACCTCGCGCCCGGCGAGGCGCCGTATTCGGTCCGCTCGATCGCGGCGGACCGATTTTCTTCCCGATTCATACTTCGTTTAACTAATGATAAACGAACCCGCTGCACGCGTCCGGTGCTGACGCACGCCGTCGGAAACCGTGTCGCCACGCGTGGGCCGCCCACACCTGGAGATCGACGATGAAGAAGATGATGGCGGCCGTATCGGCCGCGAGCGCCATGGGTTTCGGCCTGCCGGCCCACGCGCAAAGCACCGTGACGCTGTACGGCCTGATCGACGAAGGCATCAATTTCACAAGCAACGCGGGCGGCAGCACGGCTTACCAGATGATCAGCGGCGATACCGTCGGCAGCAACTGGGGGTTGAAAGGTACCGAAGACCTCGGCGGCGGCCTGAGGGCGCTGTTCCAGCTCGAAAACGGCTTCAGCGCGAGTACGGGCGCGCTCGGCGTGACGTCCCGGATGTTCGGCAGGCAGGCTTATGTCGGACTCGATTCCGACCGGTTCGGCACGCTTACGCTCGGCCGCCAGTACGACCCCACGCTTGACATGTGGAGCCCGTTCACGGCCACCGGAAACTGGCTCGGCGACTTCGGCGCGCACCCGTACGACAACGACAACGCCGACTGGGACTACCGCATCCAGAACAGCGTCAAATACGTGTCGCCCGCGTATGCCGGCTTCAAGGGCGAAGTGCTCTACGGCCTCTCGAACCAGGCGGGCGGCTTCGCGCGAAACCGCGTCTACAGCGCGGCCGTGCAGTACCAGATGGGCGCGTTCTCTGCCGCCGTCGCCTACCTGAAGGCAAACAACGGCGGCGCGACCGCGGGCGGCGCGCTGTCGAGCGACGACACGGTATTCAGCGGCCGCTCGCAGCAGAACATCGATGCCGGCGCGTCATACAAGTTCAGCGACAAGTTCACGCTCTCCGCCGCGTATTCGCACGTCGACGTGACCAACCCCGAATCGAATCTCTACTTCGCGAACCCGCCTGCGGCAGGCACGCAGAACGCGTGGAAATTCGACAACTTCGAGGTCAACGGCCAGTATTTCTTCCGGCCTGACTTCTGGCTCGGTGCCGCCTATGCATTCACGCATGCGCATGTCGCCACGACGGCCGGCGACGCATCGCCGAGCTGGCACCAGCTGTCGATGATGCTCGACTACGACCTCAGCAAGCGGACCTCGACCTACCTCCAGGCTGCATACCAGCATGCAACCGGCAACACCGGTACCGACTTCGACTATGCGCACGTGCTCGGCACGGCCGGGCAGTCGTCGGGCCGCAACCAGCTGGCGCTGCGGATCGGGATGATGCATCGGTTCTGAGCGCGGCGACCCGCGGGCCGGGTTGCCGCACGCGGCAACCCGTGCTTTCCCGTGCGGTCAGAACTGATGCCGCACCCCGACGCGCACCGCGGTCTGCGACGTGCCCGCCGCCGCTGCGCCGAGCGCGGCCTCGACCTGGGCACCGTAAGCACTGTCGTGCCCGCGCGCGACCACCGCGTACAGCCCCGTGCGCTTCGACAGCGAATAGTCGGCGCTCAGGGTGATCTGGTTGGCCGAGCCGATGTCCCCGCCGCGCTGCTGGTACTGAAAACCGCCGCCGAACTGCAACGAGGGCGCGACCGAATAGGTCAACCCGGCGTCGTAGGTGGTGGCGCGCAACGGCGCGGCGGCGCTGATCCGTACGTCCGACACCATGCCGAAGACGCGGAACGGCCCGACGTTGTAGCCGGCCCCGCCCGAGAAGTTGCGCAGATTGCCGCCGGCCGTCACGTCGTGCTGGCCGAAATAGGCGAGCGCTGCGCTGAACGCGCCTTGCGTGTAGGACAGCATCGCGCTTTGCACGCTGCTGCGCGCGACCGTGCCGGGCACGTTGCCGAACCCCCACATGCCGCCGAACGCGACACCGCCGAACGTCGGACTCACGTACTTCACCGCGTTGTTCACCTGCACACCCCACACGCGGTTGTCGAGCGCGCCGCCCGCCGACGCGTTCGCCGGCAAGCCCCACGCGAGCAGCCCGGCCGGCGTGTTCGCGCCGATCGCGAACGACGGCATGAGATCGCCGACGAAATCGAACTGCCGCCCGAGCGTCACGGTGCCCCAGTCGCCGCCGAGCCCGACGTACGCTTGCGAACTGAACGCGGAGCCCGGCACGGTCAACGTGCCGTCCGATGTCTGGAACTGGCTTTCGAGCCGGAATACTGCGAAGTTGCCGCCGCCGAGGTCTTCCCTGCCCGTCAGGCCCCACACGTCGTTGCGCGACACGCCCGCCTGGAGCGCGAGCTGGCGGCCGCCGCGCGGCGCGGAAGCGACATCGCTCGTATAGGTGATGCCGGTGTCGAGCGAACCGTAGAGCGTCACGCTCGACTGCGCGAACACCGGCGAAACCGCACCGCAGCCGCACAGCGCCACCATCTTCAACCACGTTCCCATCTTCTTCTCCTCATCGAATATTCATGCATCGCGTCCGCGACGCCGGATCGCACGCAGGCCGTGTCGAGTTGCGTTATCTACATCGTCAACATAGGATTCCATATTGATTCGACGCGACGCGATCACAGGACGATCAGCGGCATGTGTCACGCGCCTTCCTTGATGCGGGTCCGGTTGCCGCCGCCACGACTTAAGTTAGACTACGGCCCTGCCGTCGCCGATGTGTCGCGTCACCCGCGACCGCGGCGCGGCGCGAGCCGTTTCCGATTCTCCCGTTCCATTGCCGCAAGCCGCCTGATTTCCGGATCACGTCATGTCGAGCCTCACCAAAATGCTGTCCATCCTAGACGTCTTCTCTTCGTCCGCGACGTCGATGACCGCCGAGGAAATCGCCGAACACATGGGCTTTTCACGCACCACGTGTTATCGCTACGTGAAGGAACTGGCTTCCGTCGGCCTGCTCGTCGGCACCAACGGCCGCTATACGCTGGGCCCGCGCATCATCCATCTCGACTACAACATGCGGCAGTCGGACCCGACGCTCACCGCCGCGAAGCCCGTCATCCAGAAACTGGTCCAGGTCACCGGCGGCGATGCGCTCGTGTCGACGCTGTTCGACGAACAGATCATCAACGTCATGCACGAAACCGGTGCCGAGAACCTGCAGCTCGGTTTCGGCCGCGGCCGCATCATGCCGCTGTTCCAGGGCGCATCGTCGAAAGTGATCGTGGCCGCGATGTCGCGCGCGCGCCTGAAACGGCTGCACGAACGGCACAACGCCGCGTTCGGCGAGTTCGCGGCCGACTGGACACAGTTCTGGCGGCACTGCCAGCAGATCGTCGAGACCGGCTACTGGATCTCGCGCGGCGAACTCGACGCCGGTTTCGTCGGCATCGCCGCCCCGATCCGCACCGCCAGCAGCGGCGAGATCAACAGCAGCCTGTCGCTGGTCTTTCGCGCCGAGCACTTCGCGCTGTTCGACGAGCACGTGCTCGGCAAGCTGCTGATCGACGCTACCGCGCAGATCGGCGAAGCCACCTGACGGCTGGCGCGACGCCGCGCGCGGGCGCCGGCGTGCGCACCGTCAGTTCAGTTGCGTGATGAATTTGGTGACCAGATAACCGTCGAAGGTCTCCGTGCCTCCCTCGCTGCCGAAGCCGCTGTCCTTCACGCCGCCGAACGGGATCTCCGCCGGCCCCATGCCGAAGTGATTGATGTTGACCATGCCGGCTTCGAGCGCGCGGCCGATGCGGTGCGCGTTGCGTACCGATGTCGTGAATGCGTACGACGCCAGGCCGAACGGCAAACGATTGGCTTCGGCGAGCGCATCGTCGAGTGCCTCGAACGGCACGATCCCGACGATCGGGCCGAACGGCTCGTCATTCATCAGGCGCGCCTCGCGCGGCGGTGCCACGACGACCGTCGGCGCGAAGTAATGGCCGCCCCCCGGCAAACGCGTGCCGCCCGCGACGATCGCCGCGCCGTTCGCCTTCGCGTCGGCGACGAACGCGTCGATCTCCGACACGCGCCGCGCATGCGCGAGCGGCCCCATCGTGACACCCTCCTCCAGTCCGTAGCCGACGCGGATCTTGCCGACCGCTTCCAGATACGCGGCAACGAAGCGGTCGAACACCGCGCGTTGCACGAAGAACCGCGTCGGCGACACGCACACCTGCCCGGCATTGCGAAACTTGTACGCGGCCAGCATCGCCGCGGCGCGCTCGATCTCGGCATCCGCGCAGACGATCACCGGCGCGTGTCCGCCCAGCTCCATCGTCATGCGCTTCATGTGCGCCGCGGCGAGCGCCGCCAGCCGCTTGCCGACCGGCACCGAACCGGTGAACGAGATCTTGCGCACCTGCGGCGCCTCGATCAGTTGCGTCGACACGTCGCCCGGCACACCCCACACGATGTTCAGGCAGCCCGGCGGCAACCCCGCATCGTGGAAGAGGTGCGCGAGCGCGACGAGCGCGCTCGGCGATTCCTCGGGCCCTTTCAGCACCAGCGTGCACCCCGACGCAAGCGCGGCCGCGATCTTGTGCATCGCCTGGCTGAACGGAAAATTCCACGGCGAAAACGCCGCGCACACGCCGATCGGCTCCCGCAGCACCGTCTGCATCACGTCCGGCGAACGCGCGGGCACGACGCGGCCGTAGGTGCGACGCCCCTCCTCCGCGTGCCACTCGAGCTGTTCCGCGGACGATACGACCTCCGCGACCGCCTCGCGAAGCGGCTTGCCCTGGTCCATCGTGATGTGGCGGCCGATGGACTCGGCGCGCTCGCGCACGAGCGAAGCGGCGCGCCGCAGGATGTCCGAGCGCACGAGCGGCGACTCGCGGCGCCATGCCGCGAACGCGCGATGCGCGGCATGCACGGCGGCGTCGATATCGGCCCGCGTCGCATGCGGCAGGTCGCCGAGCACGCGGCCGTTGCCTGGATCGATGACGGGCTGCGTGCGCCGGCCGTCGGCCGGCAGGAACCGTCCATCGACATACAGACGAAGCGGCGGGTAATCGGCGCACGCATCAGGCACCATGCGCGAAGTCAGCGGCGTAAACGGAATCAAGACGGTACCCTCGGTTGAAAGTGCGCGGTTGGCGCGGACGGTGCGACGGTCGTGTCACGCCGCCTGTTGCGGCGCTTGCAGCAAGCCGCCGATTTCCTGCCGGAGAATCTGGTTTTCCTGCCTGACGAGCAGATGCCGGACTTTGCCGCGGAACGTCCCGAACTCGGGATCGGCCATCAGCGCGGCCCGGCGCCGCGCACGCGTGTCGAGCGAATCGAATGCCCACAGATAGACGAGCTGGTTCAGCGGCCCGACTTCCGTCGCGAAACAGCCGATCATCGTGCCGAGTGCCCGCTCCTGCGCGGCGCGCCCGCATTCCGCATACAGCCGCAGATATTCGGCGACGCCGCCCGGCACCAGCGTATAGGTGCGTTGCTCAACAAACATGCGCTTCCTCCCGTTGTCGCGGCGCGAACGCCTGAAAGGCCGCGGTCGCGCGGGCCATCCCCACGGCGTCCGTCTGCGCCGCCACGTAGCGATCGGGGCGCACCACCACCAGCGGGCCGGCATGCCGGTCGAACCATGCCGCCAGCGCGTTGTCGACGTCCTCGACGCAGGCGCTGCCGTGCACGCTGGTCACGCGCCGGGCGCGACTCGTCCCGCTGCGCGAACGGCTGACCTGCACGAAGGTCGCGCCGAGCGACGTCCAGTACGCACGATCGTCGTCACTCAGGCACGCTAGCGGATCGCACTGCCAGCCGACGATCGAGAACCACGGGCCCAGCACGTCGTCGAGTTTGCGGCGCAAGCCATCGGCCGTTTCGACGTCGGGCTGCACGATCATCCTGCCGACCGCATCCGAGCCGCCCGGCAGCACGATGCCGCGCGTGTAGCTCGGCATCGGCTTGAACCGCATCTGCAGGATGTAGTCCTTCAGCCCCGGTGCAAAGCGGACGAGCCCGAGGACGCGATCGCGCAGAAACGCGACGAGCCGGTTGGTCGGCATCAGCATCGCGCCGAAGGTGTCCGCGAGGTCGATCATCGCCTTCGCGTGATCGCGCCGCTCGGATTCGTACGTCGAGATCACGCCGGGATGCAACGCGCCACGGACGATGCCGGCCAGCTTCCACGCGAGGTTGCCCACGTCGCGCAGGCCCGCGTTCAGGCCCTGGCCGATCCACGGCGGACTCAGGTGCGCGGCATCGCCGACGAACGCCACGCGACCGATGACGAAACGCTCGGCCACGCGCGAATGGTGCGTGTAGGTGCGCGCCCGCACGATCTCGACGCGATCGATGTCGTCGACGTACGGCGCGATCAGCGCGCGAATCGAGTCGGGCTGGGCGATCGCCGCTTCGTCCTCGTGCGGAAACACGAGAAATTCCCAGCGCCGGAAATCGAACGGCAGATAGATGCAGACGTTCGGGCGGCGCGGGTCGCAGTTCAGCGCCGTGCAAGGCTGGTCGAGGCCGGCGTTCTTCACATCGACCACGACCCACTTGATCGGATGCGTCGTGCCGGCGAGCGTGACGCCGAGCAGCTCGCGCATCGGGCTGCGTCCGCCGTCGGCCGCGACCACGTAGTCGGCCTGGAGCGCATACTGCCGGCCGTCCTCGCGGCGCACCTGCAACGTGACGCCTCCGTCGTCCTGTTCCACATCCACCACTTCCTCGCTGGTTCGCAGCGACACGTGCGGATAGCGGGCCAGCCCGGCACGCAGCGTTCGTTCGGCCAGTTGCTGCATGAAGATGTTGCGCCGCCACCAGCCGAATTCGCGGATCGACGGGCGGATATCGGCAAAGCATTCACCGTTCGCCTTGAACATGCGCAGCGGCACGTTCTGGATGATGTCGCGGCTCAGTTCGTCGGCGAGCCCCGCTGTCTGAAACATCCGCAACGCTTCGTCGTCGATGCCGACCGCGCGCGGAAATTCGACGACGTCCGCCGCCTTCTCGACGATCACCGTCGCGATGCCGTAGAGGCCGAGCAGATTCGCCATCGCCACGCCGTTCGGCCCGGCGCCGACGATCGCGACCGATGTCCGCTCCGGATTGTTCGCCTTCATGCGTCGGCTCCCGTCCGCCATGCCGGATCGTCGAGACCATCGAGCCATGATCGCAGCGCACGATTGAATGCATCGGGCTGGTCGTCATGTACGTAATGCGTCGCGCCAGGCAGGTCGATACGCTCGATTTCCGCATTGGCGGCCGCCATTTCGGCCGCCACCTCCGCGGACAGGAAGTCCGACGCGCTGCCGCGCAACAGCAGGGTGGGCACGTGCAGGTTGAGGACGAGCGGCCACAGATGGACGAGCTGCTCCGGCGTCGCGGCCAGCCGGGCCGCCGCAATCCCGGCGGCGTCGTGCCGCCACACGATCCGTCCGTGTGCGTCCTCCTTCAGCGAGTGCGCGACGCGCGAATCGAGCGCGGATTCCGCGATGTTCGGTCGCTGATGCCGCCAGAATGCGCGCGCGTCGTCCCACGACGCGAACGCGTCCGGCGTTTCCTTCAGCTCGCGCTTGATGCGCTCGGAACCTTGCGAGCCGGCCGACGCGCCCGGGCCCATGTCCTCGATCACGAGACCGGCAAGCCGGTCCGGATTCGATGCCGCGTAGACGAACGCATTGGCGCCGCCCATCGAATGCCCGGCCAGCACGAATCGTCGCAGGTCGAGCGCGCGTACCAGCGCATCGAGATCGCGCACGTAGGCCGCCGCGTGATAGTCCCGCCGAGGATCCCAGTCGCTCAGCCCGCGCCCGCGCTGATCGAGCGCGACGACCCGGTAGCGGTCGGCCAGCGCGTCGGCAACGGGCTCCCACGTCCGCGCGTAGCTGCGCAAGCCGTGCAGCATCACCACGGCCGGCGCATCGTCGCGACCCCAGCTCACGTAGTGCAGCCGCAACCCGTCGCTCTCGACCCATTCATCCTTGACGGACACCGTATTCATCATTCGCTCTCCGGCAGCCCCTGCTTTCACACCAGGCCATCGCGACCGACGATCTCGCTCGCCTTCAGCCCGCCGAGCCGCGCATGCAGGCGGCCGCGCGTCGCGAACGCGAAGATCACCAGTACTTCGTCGTCGTTGGGCGCGTCGGGAAACAGGCACGTCACCGTGTCGTAGTGCGAGCGCACGTAGAGCGCATCCTTGTGCGCGAGCGGCACGTCGATCACCGTGTTGATCGGGCCGCGCTTGCCGCTCGACGGCACCCACGATTTGCCGCCGCCCAATGCCGCACGGATCGGCTCCGCGAAGATCGACGTGAGGAACGCGTTGCCGTGTTCGTATTCGCCCGCCGAGCCGACCAGGCACGCCTTGCCGTAGCTCTCGATCGCGCGGCCCGCCGCGAACGACTCGATGCGTCGCGCGAATTCCTGCCCGAGCGCCGGCGACGGGCGTACGAGATCGTCAAGATTTTCGCTGTACCGCCCCGCATACGGGTTGTGCACGGCCGCGGCGATCACGATCTTGCGCAGCGGTTCGCCGTCCGCGAGCTGGCCGGTCTCGTTCGCGAGCGAATCCTCGATCTGCGTATACCACTTGCGGATATGAAAGCCCTCGAAATTGGCTATCTTGCTCATCAGTAATCCTCTATAAAGTATCGATGGTGTCGGAATGGATGGCGGGCACGTCAGTCGAACAGCGGCTCGAGCTGAAAGGGATCGCTGGGCGCGTTGTACCGGTGCAGCACGCGCTTGCCTTCCTCGTCGTCCGTGACGGTTTCGCAAAAGAATTCGAGCCGGTTGCCGTCCGGGTCCGAAAAATACACGCCGATTCCGACCTTGTGATCGGTGATCTTCACGATCGGCACGTCGCGACGGATCAGCATCCCGTACAGCCGGCGCAGCTCGGTCAGGCCGCCCGCGATTTCGAGGCCGTAGTGCTGCAGGCCGATCGTGCCGAGTTCCGCATCGGACGCCGCGCGAATCAGCGCGATGTCATGGTGTTTCTGGCCGAACGACATGAACACCCACTGCTCGCCGCGAGCGGTTTCCGTCATGCCGAGCACGTCGGCATACCAGATGCTCGAGCGCACCGGATCGCGCACGAACAGCGACAGGTGCGTGCGCTGCACACGCGGTACCGGCAGCGGCAGCCCGCTTTCGTTCGCGTGCGCCGCCCGTTGCTGGAGGTCAGGCTGGGTCATCGCTCGCTCCGCTCAATGCGTCGACTGCGCGTGGGCGACGAGCGGCGCTTCGAACGGCGTCCACGCCACGGCCGTGATCTCGCTGAAATCGCGCCATTCCTTGGTCCAGCTCCGGCCGCCGTCGTGCGAACGGAACAGGTGCCCGTACTTGGTCCCCGCATAGACGAGCCCGGGCCGCGCCGCATGGACGCCGAATGCCCAGAACGTCGAATTCGGCGGTGTGTGCAGATCCGTCTCGTGCCATGCACGGCCGCGATCGGGCGAGCGGTAGATACGGCTGCGCGTGCCCGGCGTGCCGTCGCCGATCGCCATCAGCAGGTCGCCGCCGGGCGCCGCCAGCGGGACGACCGTGCGCGTGTAGTACAGCCCGTCGAAGCGGTCGCGCGACAGCTTGCCGTCCCAGGTCAGGCCGTCGTCGTCGCTCACGTGCACCGCGTTCACTGTCAGCAGCACCGTGGTCTTCGGCTGGTGCGGCCCGGCGGGCAGCACGGCGATCGCATGAATGTCGCTGTTGCGGATCGTCGTGCCGGGGCCGTCCACGCGCGTCCAGGTCGCACCGGCGTCGCGGCTGCGCCATGCGCCGCCTTCCTCCACGCCGTACCACACGTTGCGGCTGTCTTCCGGGTCCACGCAGATCGTCAGCAGCCGCGGACGATTGACGCCTGAACAGAACTCCGGAAACTCGGGAGCCGTTCGCGCCCAGGTCAGCCCCGCGTCGCTCGACTTGTAAAGCGCGGCACGCGACGGCGCGCCGGTGCCCGCATACAGCACGGCCGGATTCGCCGGATCAATCGCGATGGACCAGACTGTCTGCCCGTTCAGCAGGTTCTCGGGGCGAAACCAGTGCGCGCCGCCATCCTCGCTGATGCACAGCCCCGAATCGGCGCCGGCATACACGCGCGACGGCGTCGCGGGGTCCACCGCGAGCGCGCGAACGATGCCGTCGAACTCGATGGGCTCGTCCAGCCCGAGACGATGCCAGGTCTTGCCGTCGTCGTTCGAGCGCAGGATGCCTTGTCCCGCGGTGGCGACCAGTACGGTTGCGGTCATGCGATGCTCCTTGTGTCAGAGAAAAATGCCGCGCGTGAGCCCACCGTCGCAGCCGATCGACTCGCCGGTGATCGAGCCGGACTTCGGTGACGCGAGAAACGCCACGATCCATCCCATTTCTTCCGGCTGCAGCACGCGCCGGATCGGCGTGACCTTCACGTAGTTGGCCTCGACCTCCGCGGCCGTCAGCCCCTGCTTCTGCGCTTCCTTCTCGTAGAGCTCGTGAATGTGCGGCGTCTCGACGACGCCCGGGTGAATCGTGTTGACCGTGATGCCAAACGGGCCGAGCTGGTCGGACAGCGTCTTGGTCAGGTGCACGATCGCGACGTTGCGCATGCCGGACAGCTGCTTGCTGCCGCGGCCGGTGAGCCCGCCGATATTGACGATCCGGCCGAAACCATGGCGCCGCATGTAGGGCGCGGCCGCCTTCGCGCAACGCAGGTAGCCGACGACCTTGATGTCGATGTCCTGGAGCAGCCCCTGCGGATCCGCGTGCTCCAGCTCCGCGCGCACGAGGCCGCCCGGATGCGCAGCGCCGTTCAGCAGGATGTCGAGCCGGCCGAAACGTTCGACGCTCGTCGCCATCGCCGCTTCGATGGACGCCATGTCGGTCGTGTCAAGCGTGACGGGCAGGATCGCGCCGGCCGCGTCGCCCAGCGGCGCGAGCGTCGCGCGAATCTCTGCGGCGGCGGCCTCGAGGTGTTCGAGGCGTCGCGCGGCAATGGCGACGTTGACGCCTTCGCGGGCCAGTTCGAGCGCGACCGCCTTGCCGATGCCCATGCTGCCGCCGGTGATGAATGCGGCTTTTCCGTGGAGTTGCAGGTCCATAACGATGAAAGATCAGAGTCGGGATTGAAGAAATCTGCGGGTAGCGCGATCAGGGCAGGCACATTTCGATGAGCCGCGGCCCGTCGGAGTGCGCGAGCGCGACGTCGAGCGCTTGGGACAGCGCCTGCACGGTATTCGCGCGCTCGGCCGGTACGCCGTAGCCGCGCGACAGCGCGAGCCAGTCGATCGGCGGATCGTCGAGCAACGTAAGGCGGCTCGCGTGCGGCGTGTCGGCCGGCAGGCCGCCGCGTGCGAGCTCGGTCTGCAGGATGCCGTAGCGCCGGTTCGAGGCGATCAGCATGACGATCGGCAGACGCTCGCGCGCCATCGTCCACAATGCCTGGATCGTGTACTGCGCGCTGCCGTCGGACTGCAGCGCGAACACGCGGCGCTCAGGGCACGCGACGGCGGCGCCGAGCGCCACCGGCAAGCCCTGGCCGATCGCGCCGCCCGTGTTCGTGAGGATCGTGTGACGGCGCGCGCGCGCCGACGCGGTCACGAACGGATAACCGCACGTGCCTCCTTCGATCGACACGATCGCGTCGTCGGGCAGCGCATTCGCCAGCACGCGGCCGACGGTCTGCGGCGTCAGCGGCCCGTCCTCCACGCGCCAGCGTTCGATACGCACCCCATCGTCGTTCGTTGCCGCGCCGATGCGATCGGCCAGCGCCTCCAGCGCGTCGTCCGCCGCATCGGCTGGTGTTGCCAGCGTCACGATGTCCTCGGGCCGCGCGAGTTCGCCCGGAATGCCCTCGTAGCCGAAGTAGGTGACGGGCGCGAGCGCGCCGGCCAGCACCACGCGCCGACCGGCCAGCGCGGCGAGCGCCGGTTCGGGAAAATAAGGCAGGCGGTCGATGTCCGGCAGACCGCCGCCGCGCTCCGCCCGCGCAGGAAAAGTCTCGCTGAAGCAGGTCGCACCGGTGGCCGCCGCGATGCGCGCTGCCGCCCGCTGCCCACGTGCCGACAGCGCGCGGGCGCCCATCAGCAGGACAGCGCGATGACCGCTGAGCAGCAGGTCGGCCACCTGTTCGACCCGAGCGGCATCGAACGTCACCGCGGCCGGGCGCACGATGGCGGGCCACGCCGCACTGCGCACCCGGGCCGATTGGAGATCGACTGGAAGCACGAGCGTCGCGACGCCACGCCGCGTGCCCATCGCGGCGGAAATCGCGTCGGCCGTATCCGTCGCGAGATCGGCGTCGCGCGCCACGCTGCGATACCACACCGACACCGGACGGGCGAGCGATTCGATGTCCGACGTCAGCGGTGCGTCGTACTTCAGATGCTCTCGCGTGTGATCGCCGACGATGTTCAGGATCGGCGTGCGGGCGCGGCGCGCATTGTGCAGGTTGGCAATGCCGTTCGCGTGGCCGGGGCCGAGATGCAGCAGCGTCATCGCGGGCTTGCCGGTCATGCGGCCATAGCCGTCCGCGGCGCCCGTGCACACGCCCTCGAACAGCCCGAGGATCGAGCGCATGCCCGCCACGGTATCGAGCGCACCGACGAACGGCATCTCGGTCGTGCCTGGATTGGCAAAACAGACGTCGACACCGGCGTCGCGCGCCGTGGTGAGCACGACGCTCGCCCCGCTTCTTGCTTCGGTATCGCTGCCCAACTGTGGGATGTTCATGCGGCTGCTCGACGGGTTTGGCTAAGGTGTTTTTTACTGTAATCCCTAATTACGGGATTTGTCAAACACAACCACATCCCCCCTCGGCAGCAGAATAACCAAGAATGCCGATAAATTGCCAGATTCCGGGTGACAACGTCTCGCCAGAAAGACAATGCAATGTTATTCATTTACCACATTTCGGGATTTCACCAAACATAAGGAGGGGTATGCAGCAAGTCGGCGCCCGTGCCTCGCACCGCGACAAACCTGCTCGAGAGCGCCGACGGTCAGGGCCAGTACGCGCTGGACTCGCTCGGGTCCGGCACGAATTGGAAAGCGCTCGTTGGCTGTCCAGGGATCGCTTTTGTCAGTCGGTCAAGAATCGCCTGAAGGGCGTGACGACGAGCCGACTGCAGTCGGCGCTGAGCCCGCGACCCTGGATCATTTACCGCGTGAACCGCGGCGCGCTCGATTCAGAGAAAGGACCCGGCTGCGAAGCCGGTGTGAAATGGACCGGCACGCGGCAGCTCGCGACCGTGGCGACAGATGCCACCGACCGTCGTACCGACCAGCCGGTTGGTGCGCAGGCCGGCCGCATAACGGGAGTTCAGTCGAAGCCGCAGGCGCTTGGCGGGCGCGGTTAAGCCATTGGACCATCCCAGAGCCTACCCCTCACCGCGAACACTAAAAAGACACTAAAAAGTTGCGGTTCGTGCGGGATTTCTGCGGAAATGGACGGACCACCAATTCCCCGAAAACCCTTGTCCGACGGGGCTCTGACGGATTTCAGCGGACCCGGCCGGAACACCCGAAAAATAATCACAATTCCTTTAACTTTCCGTGAGGACTTCGACACCGGCCGCTGTCTACGATAGGCGCATGTTTTCAGGACCTGCTTCCAGGAGCCCATCATGCCCACCCGCAGACATCTGCTGCTGTTCGCCGGCGCCACCGGCCTCGCCACGCTCGCGGCGCTGTCGTCGGCCGGCCGCCGCGCACTGGTCGGCCGCGCATTCGCCGCGTCGGCGGCTGCGCCGAAGGTGGCCGCGCCATACGAGGTCACCCTCAGCGACGCCGAATGGCATCGCCGGCTCACGCCCGCCCAGTACGCGATCCTGCGCGACGCCGGCACCGAGCGGCCGTTCAGCAGCCCGCTGAACGACGAGCACCGCGCCGGCACGTTCGCGTGCGCGGGCTGCGGCCTCGCGCTGTTCTCGTCGGCCACCAAGTTCGACAGCCACACGGGCTGGCCGAGCTTCTGGAAGCCGCTCGACCACGCGGTCGCGACCGACGCCGACACGTCGTTCGGGATGGTCCGCACCGAAGTGCACTGCCGCCGCTGCGGCGGCCATCTCGGCCACGTGTTCGACGACGGCCCGCCGCCCACCGGCCTGCGCTACTGCATGAACGGGCTCGCACTCGCCTTCCACCCGGCCGCCGCCTGATCCGGCCCCACTCCCGACCGACTGGAGAACGCATCATGCTGCTCATCGTCCTCGCCTATCTCGGCGGCGTGCTCACGATCCTGAGCCCGTGCATCCTGCCCGTGCTGCCGTTCGTGTTCGCGCGCGCCGACCAGCCGTTCGTGCGCACCGGCCTGCCGCTGCTGGCCGGCATGGCGCTCACGTTCGCCGTCGTCGCGACGCTCGCCGCCGTCGGCGGTGGCTGGGTCGCGCAGGCCAACCAGGCCGGCCGCTGGGCCGCCATCGTGCTGCTCGCGGTATTCGGCCTGGCGCTGCTGATGCCGCGCCTCGCCGAACACCTGACGCGCCCGCTCGTCGCCGCAGGCAACCGTCTCACCGGCCTCGCGCAGCGCGACGGCCGCCCGGCCGGCCCGCTGTCGTCGCTGCTGCTCGGCGTCGCCACCGGCCTGCTGTGGGCACCGTGCGCCGGCCCGATCCTCGGGCTCGTGCTGACCGGCGCCGCGCTGCGCGGCGCGAGCGTCGGCACCACGCTGCTGCTCGTGGCGTACGCGGCCGGCGCGGCGACGTCGCTCGGCGTCGCGCTCGTGATCGGCGGCAAGGTGTTCGCCGCGATGAAGCGCTCGCTCGGCGCGGGCGAATGGATCAAGCGCGGGATCGGCGCCGCGCTGCTGGCGGGCGTCGCCGCGATCGCGCTCGGCCTCGATACGGGGGCGCTCGCGCAGCTGTCGACCGTCACGACGGGCGGCCTCGAGGCGAAGCTCGTCGACCGGCTCGGCGGGCGCTCGAACGGCGCGCCGGCGGCGATGGCCGCGACGGGCTCGCCGGCGGACGGCCCGGCAGACCGCACCGCGAACGGTTCGGGCGACGCGATGATGGCCGCCACGGCCGATGCCGCGCAGCCCGGCGGCGCGATGATGCGCGCGGCCGAGGTCACGCCCGCGCCGCTGGCGCCGGCCGCGCTGCCCGTCGAAGGCACGCTGCCGTCGCTCGACGGCGCCGTGCAGTGGCTGAATTCGCCTCCGTTGACCGCGGCCGGCCTGCACGGCAAGGTCGTGCTCGTCGACTTCTGGACCTATTCGTGCATCAACTGCCTGCGCACGCTGCCGTACACCACGGCCTGGGCACACAAGTACGCGCCGTACGGTCTCGTCGTGATCGGCGTGCACGCACCGGAGTTCGCGTTCGAGCGCGACATCGGCAACGTGAAGAAGGCCGTGCACGACCTCGGCATCGACTTCCCTGTCGCGATCGACAACCACTACACGATCTGGCGCGCGTTCAGCAACGAATACTGGCCCGCGCACTACTTCGTCGACGCGCAGGGACGCGTGCGCCGCCATCACTTCGGCGAAGGCGAATATGCGCAGTCGGAACGCGCGATCCAGTCGCTGCTCGCCGAAGCCGGCCACCCGGAAGCGCTTAACGTGCCGCTCGGGCTCGCCGGCGCGCCCGCGAAAGGCGCGCTCGCGGCGGCCGACAGTGCCGACGTCCGCTCGCCCGAAACCTATGTCGGCTATGCACGCGCGGACGACTTCACGTCCCCGGGCGGCGTGGTGCGCGACACGGCACACCGCTACGACGCGCCCGCGCACCCCGACCTGAACGACTGGGGCCTCGCGGGCACCTGGCAGGTCGGCGCCGAGCGCGCGTCGCTCGCCGCGCCGTCCGGCCGGATCGTCTACCGCTTCCATGCGCGCGACCTGCACCTCGTGCTCGGCCCGGGTGCGAACGGCAAGCCGGTGCGCTTTCGCGTGACGCTCGACGGCGCGGCCCCCGGTGCCGCACACGGCGCCGACGTCGACGCGCAGGGCTACGGCACGGTCACCGGGCAGCGCCTGTACCAGCTCGTCCGCCAGCCCGGCGCGATCGCCGATCGCACGTTCGCGATCGAGTTTCTCGATCCGGGTGTCGATGCGTACGCATTCACGTTCGGTTGAACGCATGCCAGGCCGACACCCGACCGCCGTCTTCCCCAACGCATTCCGAAGGAGCCAACGATGAACCCGACACCCACCCGCGCTGCGACGCCGAGACGGCGCACAGCGATGCTGCGCCGCATCGGCGCCCTCGCCGTCGCGGCCGCCGCCGTGTTCGGCTACCAGCGCATCGTCAACTCCGCCGAGCCGATGCGCACCGTGCCCGCGCCGACGCTCGACGAAACGCCCGGCGCATCGCACGACGAGACGGCCGTGCTTGCCGGCGGCTGTTTCTGGGGCGTGCAGGGCGTGTTCGAGCACGTGAAGGGCGTGAAGCAGGTCACGGCCGGCTATGCGGGCGGCGCGTCCGAAACCGCGCACTATGCACTCGTCGGGTCCGGGCTGACGGGGCACGCGGAATCGGTACGCATCGTCTACGACCCGACACAGATCACCTACGGCCGGCTGCTGCAGGTGTTCTTCTCGGTCGCGCACGATCCGACCCAGCTCAACCGGCAGGGCCCCGACGAAGGGTCGCAGTACCGGTCGGCGATCTTCCCGACCACCGCGCAGCAACGCGCGGTCGCGACCGCGTACATCGCGCAGCTCGGCACCGCGCACGCGTTTCCGGCGCCGGTCGTCACGCGCATCGAGGCCTACAAGGGGTTCTACCCGGCCGAGGCCTATCACCAGAACTACCTCGAACAGCATCCCGACGCGCCGTACATCGCGTTCAACGACCTGCCGAAGGTCGCCGGGCTGAAACACTACTTCCCGGCGCTGTACCGCGCCGATCCGGTCCTGTGGCGCGACGCCCGCTCGTGACCGGCAACCGGCCGCGTGACGGGCTGCGGCCCGTCGTGCGGCCGAGGCCGGGCGGCCTCGCATGCCGCCCCTGCCGCCCGTGCCGCGGATTGCGCCGCATCAAACAATCCGCACCCGCCGTGCCGGGGCAAACCCGCATCGCGTCCGCCATGCGATGCAACTTCGCGTAGACTTCTCCCAAGCCACGCCGCTTGTTGCGGCGTCCGGACCTTCCGTCCAGCCAGGAGGCGTCACGCATGCGCGCAGTGCCTTTGTCTGACAGCAGCACCCTCGAAGAACCGTCCACCGGCGCGGTCGTGCGCGACCTGCGCCGCGTGCCCATCCATCCCGATCACTGGTATCCGCTCGCGTGGTCGCGCGAGCTGAAGCGCGGCAAGACGCTCGGCGTGCGCTTCGCCGGCGATCCGATCGTGCTCGTGCGCACCGAATCCGGCGCTGTGCATGCGCTCGAAGATCGTTGCGCGCACCGCCAGGTGCCGCTGCATGCGGGCGTCGTGAGCGGCGAAACGCTGCGCTGCTGCTACCACGGCTGGACCTACGCGTGCGACAGCGGCCGCTGCGTCGACGTGCCCTACCTCGGCCGCGAGCGTTTGCCCAATGGCGTGCGCGCCTATCCGTGCCGCGAGGCGCACGGAGTGATCTTCGTGTTCCCCGGCGACGCAACGCTCGCCGACGAACGCCCGTTCCCCGCGCTCGACTCGGCGGACGACCCTGCATTCAAGACGCGCCGCTTCGGCCGCGAGGTCAAGTGCCACTACTCTTTCATGCACGAGAACCTGATGGACATGAACCATCAGTTCCTGCATCGCAAGCAGATGGGGCAGATGCGGGCGCGCGCACTCGGCCGGCGCCGCGGCGACGACTGGGTCGAGGTCGATTACACGTTCGCGCGGATGGAAGGCAAGCAGCCGGTCGGCGAGGCGCTCGTGTTCGGCTCGAGCAAGAAGCCCGGCGACCAGGCCGACAAGAGCGTGATGACGGTGCGCACCGGCTACCCGTACCAGACGCTGCAGATCCGCTCGAGCGAAGGCACGCTCGTGATGGACCTGTGGATCGTCTACGTGCCGCTCGATGCGGAGCAGCGCACCAATCGCACGTTCGGACTGCTGTCGATCCACAAGCCCGGCATTCCGTTCGCGCTCGATCTCGCGTGGCCGCTGCTCGTCTGGTTCACCGAGCGGATCTTCCGCGAGGATCGCTGGATCGTCGAGCGCGAGCAGGAAGCGCACGACCGGCAGGGCGCCGACTGGAACCACGAAGTGTTTCCGGTCATCAACGAACTGCGCGACCTGCTGCGCCAGTGCGGCGCGCGCACCGTGATCCCGATCCGCGACGCGCGCGACGCACGCGACGGCGCGTGATGCGTGCCGCGGCGTGCTCCGCTAAAGGCTGAACGCGCCGGGCAGCAACGCGCGGGCCGTCGTAATCTCGACGGCCCCTTTCAGGTTGGCCAGGATCACTTCGATATCGGGCCGGCCGATCTCGATGATCACCTGGCGGCACGCGCCGCACGGCGCGATCGGGCCGTCGGTGTCGCCGATCACCGCGAGCCGCGTGAAGTCGCCCGGACGATAGCCGGCGGCGATCGCCGCGAACATCGCCGTGCGTTCCGCGCAATTGCACAGTCCGTACGACGCGTTCTCGACGTTGCAGCCGTGAAAAACCGTTCCGTCGCGCGCCTGCAGCGCAGCGCCGACCTTGAAGCGCGAATACGGCGCATACGCGCGTTCGCGCGCCGCCCTGGCCTGTTCGATCAGTTCGTCTCGTTCCATCTCGATGGTGCCTCCAGTCGTGTGCGGGGATGCCTCGACACGACACATCCCGGCCGGCACGATACACCCGTCATGTGAAGCGGGCGCCGATACCCGCGCGTTCCGCCGCGCCGGCATCGGCGCCCGGTCAGCCGATCTGCGCGTAAATGGTCGGCGGCGCCTCGCCCGTTTCGCCCGCCTCGTCCAGCAAGTAGCTTTGCCGCACCTCGTCCACCGCACGTGCGGCGGCCGCGTCGTCGCGGGCATGCACGTAGCCGAGCGGCTGGCCGGCTTCGACACGCTGCCCGATCTCCGCGAGCGCCGTCAGGCCGACACGGTAGTCGATCGCATCCTCCGCGCGCGTGCGGCCGCCGCCGAGCGCGACGACCGCGAGCCCGAGTGCGCGGCAATCGACCCGCTGCACCACACCGCTCGCGGGCGACGGAACCGGCACGATCACATCCGCCCGCGCAAGATGACGCGCGGGTGCGTCGATCAGGTCCACCGGGCCGCCGAGCGCAGCCACCATTCTCGCGAAGCGCTCCGCCGCCGCGCCCGAGTCGAGCGCCCGCTGCAACATCGTGCGCGCCTGTGCGACATCGCTCGCCAGCCCGCCGGTGACGAGCAACTGCGCCGACAGCGCCATCGTGACGTCATGCAGGCGCGCCGGTCGCGACTGGCCCGTCAGGTAATCGATCGCACACGCGACTTCGAGCGCATTGCCCGCGCACGGCGCAAGCGACTGGTTCATGTCGGTCAGGATCGCGGTCGTCTTCATGCCCGCGCCGTTGCCGACGTCGACGATGCTGCGTGCCAGTTCGGCCGATTTCTCGGCAGTCGGCATGAACGCACCGGAGCCGACCTTGACGTCCATCACGAGCCCGTCGAGCCCCGCCGCGAGCTTCTTCGACAGGATCGACGCGGTGATCATCGCGACCGACTCGACGGTCGCCGTCACGTCGCGAATCGCATAAATGCGCTTGTCCGCCGGCGCGAGCCGCGCGGTCTGCCCGATGATCGCGACGCCGACGTCGCGCACCGTGCGGCGAAACGCGTCCGTGTCCGGTGTCACGTCATAGCCGGGGATCGCACTGAGCTTGTCGAGCGTGCCGCCCGTGTGGCCGAGCCCGCGCCCCGAGATCATCGGCACGTAGCCGCCGCATGCGGCCACCATCGGCCCGAGCATCAGCGACACGACATCGCCGACGCCGCCCGTCGAATGCTTGTCGATCACCGGCCCGCCGAGATCGAGCGCGCGCCAGTCGAGCACGTCGCCCGAGTCGCGCTGCGCGATCGTCAGCGCGACGCGCTCATCGGTGCTCAGGTCGTTGAAGTACACGGCCATCGCGAACGCCGCCACCTGGCCCTCGGTCACGCTGCCATCGGTCACGCCGCGCACGAACGCGGCGATCTCGTCGCGATCGAGCGGCTGCCGGTCGCGCTTGCGGCGAATGAACTCCTGCGGCAGAAACATCGTTGCGTCTCCTCGATTGCTCAGTGCAGCGAAAAGAACAGGCCCGCGATCGCCGCGCTCATCAGGTTCGACAGCGTCGCGGCCGTCAGCGCACGCAAGCCGTGCCGCGCGACTTCCGAGCGGCGCTCGGGCGCGACCGCGCTGAAGCCGCCCGCGAGAATGGCGATCGACGAGAAGTTCGCGAAACCGCACAGCGCGAACGACACGATCGCGAGCGTCTTCGGGTCGAGCACCTGCAGGCCGGCCGCCGCGACGTGCTCGCCGCCCTTCAGATACGGCGACAGGTCGCCGTACGCGACGAATTCATTGAAGATCAGTTTCTCGCCGATGAAGTTGCCGGCCAGTGCCGCGTCGTGCCACGGCACGCCGATGATCCACGCCAGCGGCGCGAACAGGTGGCCGATGATGCCCAGCAGCGTCACCTGCGGAAAGCCCGCGAACGCGGCCACGCCGCCGACGATGAGGTTCATCAGCGCGATGAGCCCCACGAACGCGATGAGCATCGCGCCGACGTTGATCGCGATCCGCAGGCCGACCGACGCGCCGGATGCCGCCGCCTCGATCACGTTGGCGGCCCGCTTGTCGTCGAAATCGAGCCCGTCGACCACGACGCGGCTCGGCTCGACGGTCGGAAACAGCAGCTTGCCGAACAGCAGCCCGCCCGGCACCGCCATGAACGATGCGGCGAGCAGGTACTCCATCTTCACGCCGAGGCCGGCATAGCCGACCAGCACCGAGCCCGCGACCGACGCCATGCCGCTCGCCATCACCGTGAAGATCTCGGCGCCCGTCATGTGCCGCACGAACGGCTTCACGAGCGCGGGCATCTCGCTCTGCCCGAGAAAGATCGTCGCGACGGCCGAGCACGCCTCGATGCGGCTCACGCCGAGCACTTTCGCGAGCCCCGCGCCGAGGATCGCGACGATCCACTTCATCACGCCGACGTAGTAGAGCACCGCGATCAGCGCGGTGACGAAGATGATCATCGGCAGCACGCGCAGGCCGAACACAAACCCGCCGTCGCCGAACAGCTGGAACATCCGGGCGTCGACCAGCCCGCCAAAGACGAACGCGATGCCGTGATTGCCCATGTCGAGCACGCGATTGACACCGTTCGCGGCCGCCGCCAGCGCCACGCGGCCCGACGGCACGAACAGCACCAGCGCGCCGATCGCGAACTGCGTGAGCAGCGCGGCGATCAGGGTCCGGCCGCTCACCGCACGCCGGTTGTTCGACAGCAGATAGGCTACCAGCAGCAGGAACAGCATGCCCAGGAGACTGCGCAGAATATCCACCTTGTGCTCCTTTCTCTCTATGTTTATTGGACTGCTCGGCAGGCGGCCCGGCCCGGCACGCGCGTGTAACGCCGTCGGTGGATATTACTCGCCGTCATGCATGACGACAACGCCAACAAAAAGGCATGCTACGTGCGGTTTCGTTTGCGTCGCCGATTTACTCAGTTTTTCTATTTACATGCAAGTTGAACGGACGCGACGACGTTCGATCGATCCCATATATTGAAAGAATCGAGTGGAGGCCGGAAATAGACGGGGCGGCAATGCACATGACGAGCCGCATGAACGCGCGCGGGGCGTGCCGTTCGAACGGACACGCCCCGCGCAATGGACGACGTATGTCGCTCAGCCCGAGCGTTCGACCGGATGCGGCTCGCGCAGCCGGTTCGCAATGCGCGCAGCCTCGTAGTAGCCGGCCGCGGGCGGCCGTTTCAGATAGCGGCCCGCGCCGCGCACCGCACGCAGCTCGCCGTCGGTCCATGCGAGCGCGCCGCGCGTGAGCGTATGGGTCGCGACGCCCTGCACGGTCATGCCTTCGAACACGTTGAAGTCGACCTGCTGGTGATGGGTCTTCACCGAGATCGTCTTCGTCGCGGCGGGATCCCATACGACCAGATCGGCATCGGCGCCGACCTGCACGGCCCCCTTACGCGGATACAGGTTGAAGATCTGCGCGGCGTTCGTCGATGTGATCCGCACGAATTCGTTCGGCGTGATGCGGCCATGATTGACGCCGTGATGCCACAGCACCGACATGCGATCCTCGACGCCGCCGCAGCCGTTCGGGATCTTCGTGAAGTCCTCGCGGCCCATCGCCTTCTGCGACGCGCAGAACACGCAATGATCGGTCGCGGTCGTATGCAGCTGCCCCGCCTGCAGCCCGCGCCATAGCGCCTCGCGATGCTCGGCCGACCGGAACGGCGGGCTCATCACGTGCGCGGCCGCACGCGTCCAGTCCGGATCGCGATACACCGACTCGTCGATCACCAGGTGGCCCGGCAGCACCTCGCCGAACACGCGCAGCCCTTCGCTGCGCGCGCGCGTGATCGCATCGACCGCGTCCTTCGCCGACACGTGCACGATATACACGGGCACGCCGAGCACTTGCGCGATGCGAATCGCGCGGTTCGCGGCCTCGCCCTCGACCTCGGGCGGACGCGACAGCGGATGCGCCTCCGGTCCGGTCATCCCGCGTGCGAGCAGCGCCTTCTGCAACTGGAACACGAGCTCGCCGTTCTCCGCGTGCACGGTCGGCAGCGCGCCGAGTTCGAGCGAACGCGAGAAGCTGTTCACGAGGACCTCGTCGTCGGCCATGATCGCGTTCTTGTACGCCATGAAGTGCTTGAAGCTCGACACGCCATGCTCGCGCACGAGCGTGCCCATGTCGCGGTGCACCGATTCGTCCCACCACGTGACGGCCACGTGAAAGCCATAGTCGGCCGCGGCCTTCTCGGCCCAGCCGCGCCACGCGTGGAACGCATCCATCAGCGGCTGCTTCGGGCTCGGAATCACGAAGTCGATGATGCTGGTCGTGCCGCCCGACAGCCCGGCGGCCGTACCCGAGTAGAAATCGTCGCTCGCCGTCGTGCCCATGAACGGCAGTTCCATGTGCGTATGCGGATCGATGCCGCCCGGCATCACGTACTGGTCGTGCGCATCGACCACCGTCGCGCCGGCCGGCGCGTCGATCGCTTCCGCGATCTGCAGGATCGTGCCGCCGTCCTGCGGGTCGGCACACAGTACGTCCGCGCGATAGGTGCGGTCCGCATCGACCACGGTGCCGCCGCGAATCAGGATTGCCATTTGGTTGCCTCCTCGTTGACTGTCGGGTGCCGCATGCGTTCGCGCATCACGCGCTCGCGATCTGCGCGCGCTGTCCGGCGCGCCACTTCATCCAGGTGCCGTACACGCCGGACGCCAGCACGAGGCCGACGAACCACGCATACGTGTAAAGCGTGTTGAAGAACGCCGGCACGTTCGGGAACGACGCCGGGAACGCGGTATGCAGGAAGCCGGGCAGGTTCGGCAGCACGCCGATCGCGAGCGCCGCCAGCGCGGCCGGGTTCCAGCCGCGTGCGTAGCTGAAGTCGCCGCGCTCGTCGAACAGCGCGCGCGTATCGAGCCGCGTGCCGCGAATCAGGAAGTAGTCGACCATCAGGATGCCCGCGACCGGCCCGAGCAACGCCGAGTAGCCGACGAGCCAGGTGAAGATGTAGCCGTCCGTCGTCGCGAGGATCTTCCACGGCATCATCACGATCGCGAGCGTCGCGGTGATCATCCCTCCCGTGCGGTACGAGATCGCCTTCGGCCACAGGCTCGAGAAATCGTAAGCAGGACCGACCAGATTCGCCGCAAGGTTGCAGCACATCGTGTCGAGCGTGAGGATCACGAGCGCGATGCCGACGCCGATGCCGGTCATCCGGCTCGTCAGGTCGATCGGATCCCAGATCGCGTTGCCGTAGATCACGACGGTGGCCGACGTCACCACGACCGACACCACCGACAGCAGCGCCATCGGCAGCGGCAGCCCGATCGACTGCCCGATCATCTGGTCGCGCTGCGAATGCGCGAAGCGCGTGAAGTCGGGAATGTTCAGCGCGAGCGTCGCCCAGAAGCCGACCATCGCGGTCAGGCCCGGCCAGAACGTCGCCCAGAAGAGTCCGGCCTTCTTGCCGCCCGCGACGAACTGCGACGGCGCCGACAGCATCGTGCCGAAGCCGCCCGCCTGCGACGTCGCCCACCAAACGAGCGCGATGCACATCACGACCTTGATCGGCGCGGACCAGCTCTCGAGCCAGCGGATCGAATCGGTGCCGTGCCAGATGAAGTACAGCTGCAGCGCCCAGAACACGAGAAAACACGCGAGCTGCCCGAACGAAATGCCGACGAGCGGCAGCGCGGCGCCGTGCAATGCGTTGCCGGTCAGGATGTTCAGCAGCGTGTAGATCGCGCTGCCGCCGAGCCAGGTCTGGATGCCGTACCAACCGCACGCGACGATCGCGCGCAACAGCGCGGGCAGCTTCGCGCCCTGCGTGCCGAACGACGCGCGCACGAGCACCGCATACGGAATCCCGTGCTTCGCGCCCGCATGGCCGATCAGCAGCATCGGCACGAGAACGATCAGGTTCCCGAACAAAACGGTCAGCACGGCCTGCCACGGCGACATGCCTTCCTGGATCAGCCCGGCCGCGAGCATGTACGACGCGATGTTCATCACCATCCCGACCCACAGGGCCGCGAAGTGATACCAGCGCCACGTGCGCTGCGACGCCGTCGTCGGCGCGAGGTCGTCGTTGTACAGGCTGCCGGCCGGCGCCGCGGCGCTGTCGGGATCGGCGGGAATCGCTGCTGGTTTCATCGGACGCGCTCCACGTAAACGTCAGCGCCGGCATCGTGCGATGCCGGCAGAACAGGACACAATCAGCAGCGCGGGCGATACCGCGCCGCCGGCCGCCGGTCAGGCCGCCTTCGCGTGCTTCGCGGGCTCCGCCGGGCTCGCACCCGCGTCGGCGCGCGCCGGGTTGTTCGGATGCGTGGTCCAGTTCGCATAATCGCCCGCGTCGACCCGCTCCATCGTGATGCATTGCTCGACCGGACACACATGCATGCAAAGATTGCACCCGACGCACTCCGCGTCCACCACTTCGAAGTGCCGCACGCCGTCCTTCTCGGCCGTGATCGCCTGGTGCGACGTGTCCTCGCACGCGATATGGCACAGCCCGCACTGGATGCAGCGGTCCTGGTCGATGCGCGCCTTGATGTCGTACTTCAGGTTCAGGTATTTCCAGTCGGTCACGTTCGGCACCGCGCGGCCGCGCACGTCGTCGAGCGTCGCGTAGCCCTTTTCGTCCATCCAGTTCGACAGCCCGTCGGCAAGATCGGACACGATACGGAATCCGTAATGCATCGCGGCGGTGCATACCTGCACGCTGCCGGCGCCGAGCACCATGAACTCGGCCGCGTCGCGCCACGACGAAATCCCGCCGATTCCGGAGATCGGCAGGTTCGGCGTTTCGGGGTCGCGCGCGATCTCCGCGACCATGTTCAGCGCGATCGGCTTGACCGCCGGGCCGCAGTAGCCGCCGTGCGTGCCCTTGCCGTCGACGGTCGGCATCGGCGCCATCTGGTCGAGATCCACCGCGACGATCGAGTTGATCGTGTTGATCAGCGACACGCCGTCCGCGCCGCCCTTGTACGCGGCGCGCGAGCCCATCCGGATGTCGCTGATGTTCGGCGTGAGCTTCACGAGGCACGGCAGCTTCGTGCCTTCCTTGACCCAGCGCGTGACCATCTCGACGTATTCCGGCACCTGCCCGACGGCCGCGCCCATCCCGCGCTCGCTCATCCCGTGCGGGCAGCCGAAGTTCAGCTCGACCGCATCCGCGCCCGTATCCTCGACGAGCGGCAGGACCCATTTCCAGTCGCGCTCGTTGCACGGCACCATCAGCGACACGATCAGCGCACGGTCGGGCCAGTCGCGCTTCACCTGTGCGATCTCTTTCAGGTTCACGTCGAGCGGGCGGTCGGTGATCAGCTCGATGTTGTTCAGGCCGGCGATGCGTTGGCCGTTCCACTGCACCGCGCCGTAGCGCGAGCTGACGTTGACGACGTGCGGATCGAGCCCGAGCGTCTTCCAGACGACGCCGCCCCAGCCTGCCTCGAACGCGCGATTGACGTTGTACGCCTTGTCGGTCGGCGGCGCGGAGGCCAGCCAGAACGGATTCGGCGAAGTGATGCCTGCGATGGTGCAGCGAAGGTCGGCCATGTTCGGCTCCGTGAAAATGGGGCGTTTATCGTGGTTCGCGTGACGCGCGCCATGCGCGCAATCCGCGCAATGCCGGTGCGTATGCCGTGCTCACGCGGCCTTGGCGGCGCGCTGCGCGAGCGCCGCGTCGATCGCCGCCGCCGCGCGCTTGCCGTCCTGCACGGCCTGCACCGTGAGGTCGATGCCGTCCGTCGCCGCGCAATCGCCGCCGGCCCACACGTCGGGCAACGCCGTGCGTCCGTCCGCGTCGACCGCGATGCGCGTGCCGTCTGCCGTCAGCAGCGCGGCCGCGACACCGTCCGGCGCCAGCGTCTGACCGATCGCCTTCAGCACCATGTCCGCGTCGACGGTGAAACGCTCGCCCGACGCGGCCTCGAATTCGACACCCGTCACGTGCCCGTCCACGCCCGCGATGCGCATCGGCTTCGCGTGCGTGACGAGCGTGACGCCGCTCTTTTGCGCGAACTCGCGTTCGGCCCAGGTCGCGCTCATCGCGTCCACGCCGCGCCGGTACACCATCGTCACGCGCTCCGCACCGAGCTTGCGGCTCTGCACGGACGCGTCGATCGCCGTGTTGCCGCCGCCGATCACGACCACGCGCCGCCCGACCGGCACGTTCTCCAGCGCGTCGGCCTGCCGCACCTGCTCGATGAAGTCGACCGCGTTCATCACGCCGGTCAATTGCTCGCCGTCGATCGCGAGCGTGCGCACGCCGCCCAGGCCCATCGCAAGAAACACCGCGTCATGCCGCTCGCGCAGCGCGTCGAGCGTCACGTCGCGGCCGAGCGCGACACCCGTTTCCACCGCGATACCGCCGACCGATAGCAGCCATTCGACTTCGCGTTGCGCGAAATCGTCGACGGTCTTGTATGCGGCGATCCCGTATTCGTTCAAGCCGCCCGCCTTCGGCCGCGCGTCGAACAGCGTGACGCGATGCCCGGCGAGCGCGAGCCGGTGCGCACAGGCGAGCCCGGCCGGCCCCGCGCCGACCACCGCGACATGGCGCCCCGTATCGGGCGCACGCGTGAAGCGCAGCGCGCCGCTCGCCATCGCCCAGTCGGTCGCGTGCCGCTGCAGCGCGCCGATCGCGACCGGCTGCGCATCCTGATGATTCCGCACGCACGCGCCTTCGCACAGGATCTCGGTCGGGCACACGCGTGCGCACATCCCGCCGAGCGGATTCGCGGACAGGATGTCGGTCGCGGCGCCCTTCAGGTTGCCGTTGCCGATCTTGCGGATGAAGCTCGGGATGTCGATCTGCGTCGGGCAGGCCTGCACGCACGGCGCGTCGTAGCAGTAGTGGCAGCGGCTGGCAGCGGCCGCGGCGGCAGTCGGATCGAGCAGCGGCGCGATATCGGCGAATTCGCACGAGAGTTGCGTGGACGACAGGCGATGCGCGGCGATATCGCCGGTTGGCTTGGTGGTCATACGCGTTCCTTCGACTGGGTGGAGACAAAGCCGTCCCCGCCGGCTGCGAATGCACAGTCGGGGCGGTCCTGCTTGGGAATGCCACGGTCAGGCGACGATCAGCCTGCCGGCTGCGCTAGATCCGATCCGTCATGAAGCCGGCTCGCATGCGCGCGACAGCATCGCGTGCAGCAGCACGTTCGCGCCGGCCTCGATCCACGCAGGCGTCGCGTCCTCGATCTCGTTGTGACTGATGCCGTCGACGCACGGTACGAACACCATTGACGTCGGCGCGACCTGCGCCAGGTAGCACGCGTCATGCCCCGCGCCCGACACGATGTCGCGATGCGAGTAGCCGAAGCGATCGGCCGCGCCGCGCACGGCGGCCACGCAGGCCGGATCGAACGCGACGGGCTTGTAGTAGAAAATCTGCTCGAGCGCGGTGTCGAGCCCGATCTCGCCCGCGATGCGCGCGACGCCGTCGCGCAGCGCGGCGTCCATCTTCGCGAGCACGACGTCGTCCGGATGACGGAAATCGACGGTGAAGAACACGCGGCCCGGAATCACGTTGCGCGAGTTCGGGTGAACCTGCATCATCCCGACCGTCGCGCAGCCGAACGGCGCGTGATCGAGGCCGATCCGGTTCACGAGATCGACCACGCGCGATGCGCCGAGCAGCGCGTCGCGGCGGCGCGGCATCGGCGTCGGCCCCGCGTGCGCTTCCTGACCGGTGAACGTGATCTCGTACCAGCGCTGCCCCTGCGCATCGGTCACGACGCCGATCGTCTTGCACTCCGCTTCGAGAATCGGCCCCTGCTCGATATGCAGCTCGAACGCCGCATGCAACTTGCGGCCGCCGCAGGGTACGTCGCCCGCGTAGCCGATGCGCGCGAGTTCCTCGCCGATCGTCTTGCCGTCGACGTCCTTGCGCGACAGCCCGTACTCGAGCGGGAACACGCCTGCGAACACGCCCGACGCGACCATCGCCGGCGCGAAACGCGAGCCTTCCTCGTTGGTCCAGATCACGACCTCGACCGGATGCTCGGTCTCGATGCCGTGATCGTTCAGACTGCGAATCACCTCGAGGCCACCGAGCACGCCGTAGATGCCGTCGAAGCGACCGCCCGTCGGCTGCGAATCCGCGTGCGAGCCGGTGACGACCGGCGCCGCGTCGGCCACGCGGCCCGCGCGGCGCATGAACACATTGCCCATCGTATCGACCGTCACCGTGCAGCCGGCGGCTTTCGCCCAGCCGACGATCAGATCACGGCCTGCCTTGTCGAGATCGGTCAGCGCGAGGCGGCAAACGCCGCCCTTCGGCGTCGCGCCGATCTTCGCCACCTCCATCAGGCTGTCCCACAACCGCCTGCCGTCGACCTTGATCGACGTGTCGAATGCTGCCCGCTTCACTGTTTCCGATACCGCGTCCATTCGTATCGCTCCTGTGGGGTCGGTCATGCCGTCATTCCGGTCGCAGCCGGTGCGCGCATTGCTGCCGTCGGGGCAAACCCGCACCGGCGAGGTGCAGATGTGCATCGTTCGCGTGATTCGTCCGATCGATCCGCAGATTGCCGGCACTGCATTCCGTCGATCATCAAATCCTGTCCGATTGGACAGGTTTTAGACGATCAAAATGCCCAGCGCAATGTCTTTCTTGCGTGAATCGAGCGAGCGAGAAACGTGCCACCGCATCGCAGCATCGCGCACGCCGATGCGGACGAGTACGTGCGTTCGATGCGAACCAGCGGCTAGAATGAAGCGCAACGCGGCATGCGAGCCGCGCGAGGGTAACGATGAGACATGACGAAGCGGCCGCCGAAGTCACCGGCGACGACGAAGCGAACATGCCTTTGCGGCGACGCAAGGCGCACATCCGCGAGTCCAACGAAGCGCATCTGCTGGCCTGTGCGGAAGCCGTATTCGCGGAGCGCGGGCTCGACGGCGCGAGCACGGCGATGATCGCCGAACGTGCGGGCCTGCCGAAGGCGAACCTGCATTACTACTTCCCGACGAAGCTTGCGTTATACCGTCGCGTGCTCGACGACCTGTTCGAAGACTGGCACCGCGCGGCCGGATCGTTCGAGGCCGGCGACGATCCGGTCGAGGCGATCGGCGGCTACGTGCGCGCGAAGATGGATCTGTCGCGACGGCGCCCGCTCGGCTCGAAGGTCTGGGCCAACGAGATCATCCACGGTGCCGCGCACATGCAGGACATCCTGTCGGAACGCGTGAAGCCCTGGTTCGACACGCGCGTGAAGGTGATCGAAGGCTGGATCGCGCGCGGGCTGCTCGCGCCGATCGATGCACATGCGTTGATGTACCTGATCTGGGCGACCACGCAGCACTATGCGGATTTCGATGCGCAGATCCGCGCGCTGAGCGGCAAGCGTGCGTTCACGCAGAAGGCGTTCGCCGAGAGGACCGAGCAGGTCGTACAGCTCGTGATCCGTGCGTGCGGTGCGGTGTCGCCGGAGGCGAACGCGTAACGCGATCGCGCACGCCCCTGAAAGCAAAACGGGCGACGGGCACGATGCCCGCCACCCGCGTCGCGAGACGGCATGCGTGCCGTCTCGCGCGTGACGCGTCGATGCGCTTGCGTTACGCGACCCGCTCGATCGCGATCGCCGTCGCCTCGCCGCCGCCGATGCACAGCGACGCGACGCCGCGCTTCAGCCCATACGCTTCGAGCGCGGCCAGCAGCGTCACCATCACGCGTGCGCCCGATGCGCCGATCGGATGGCCGAGCGCACACGCGCCGCCGTGCACGTTGACCTTGTCGTGCGGCAGGTCGAGATCGCGCATCGCGGCCATCGCCACCACCGCGAAGGCTTCGTTGATCTCGAACAGGTCGACGTCGCGCAGGTTCCAGCCGGTTTTCTCCGACAGCTTGCGGATCGCGCCGATCGGTGCCGTCGCGAACAGGCCCGGCTTGTTCGCGTAGGTCGAATGCCCGACGATCACCGCCTTCGGCGCGAGGCCGAGCCGGTCCGCTTCCGAGCGACGCATCATCACGAGCGCGGCCGCGCCGTCGGAAATCGACGACGAATTGGCGGCCGTCACCGTACCGCCTTCGCGGAATGCCGGCTTGAGCGTCGGAATCTTGTCGAGCTTCGCGTTGCCCGGTTGCTCGTCGATCGATACGACGGCTTCCGTCTTGCCGGCCTTCACCGTCACCGGCGCGATCTCCGATACGAAGCGTCCTTCTGCAATCGCGCGCTGCGCGCGCGTCAACGATGCGATCGCGAACGCATCCTGCTCCTCGCGGGTGAACTGGTAGGCCTGCGCGCAATCCTCCGCGAACGTGCCCATCAGCCGGCCCTTGTCGTATGCGTCCTCGAGCCCGTCGAGGAACATGTGATCGAGCACCTGGCCATGCCCCATGCGCATCCCGGCGCGCGCCTTCGGTAGCAAGTACGGCGCATTCGTCATGCTCTCCATCCCGCCCGCGACCGCGACGTTGGCCGATCCGGCCAGCAGCAGGTCGTGCACGAACATCGCGGCCTTCATCCCGGAGCCGCACATCTTGTTGACCGTGGTCGCGCCCGTCGCCAGCGGCAAGCCCGCCTTCAGCGCGGCCTGCCGCGCAGGTGCCTGCCCCTGACCGGCCGGCAACACGCAGCCGAACACGATTTCATCGATGCGCTCGGCGGGCACGTTCGCGCGTTCGAGCGCCGCGCGAATCGCCACCGCGCCGAGCTCGCTCGCGCTGGCCGCGGCCAGGTCGCCCTGAAAACCACCCATCGGCGTGCGCGCCGCGCCGACGATTACGATCGGATCCTGTGTCGTCATGATTGCATTCCTCCAGTGTCAGCGCGGTGCCATGCGCAGCGCGCCATCGAGACGGATGACTTCGCCGTTCAGCATCGTATTCTCGGCGATGTGGCGCACCAGCGCCGCGAATTCATCGGGGCGGCCGAGCCGCGGCGGGAACGGCACGCTCTTGCCGAGCGCGTCCTGCACGTCCTGCGGCATGCCGGCCATCATCGGCGTCGCGAAGATGCCCGGCGCGATCGTCACCACGCGAATGCCGAACCGCGCGAGTTCGCGCGCGATCGGCAACGTCATGCCCACCACGCCGCTCTTCGATGCCGCATACGCGGCCTGCCCGATCTGTCCGTCGAACGCCGCGACCGACGCGGTGTTGACGATCACGCCGCGCTCGCCTTCCGCGTCGGCGTCCTGCTTCGACATTGCGTCGGCGGCCAGCCGAATCATGTTGAACGTGCCGACCAGATTGATCGACACCGCACGCGCGAAACGGTCAAGTGAATGCGGGCCTTCGCGGCCGACGACCTTCTCGCCCGGCGCGACGCCCGCGCAGTTCACGAGCGCATCGATGCGGCCGAACGCGTCGCGCGCAGCGGCAACGGCGGCCTGCCCGTCGGCTTCGCTCGTCACGTCGGTCTTCACGAAGCGTGCGGGCGCGCCGAGTTCGTGCGCGAGGTTCGTGCCGGCGTCTTCATTGACGTCCAGCAGCACGGCCTTGCCGCCTTCGGCGACCACCATGCGCGCCACCGCCGCGCCGAGGCCCGAACCGGCGCCCGTAATCAGAAAAACGCGATCCTTGATATTCATTCGCAGTCCGTATTCAGTATTCAGGAGTGAGCGGTCTTCTCGGCTTCCAGCTTGCGCAGCACGAAGCGCTGGATCTTGCCGCTCGGGGTTTTCGGCAGTGCGTCGACGAAGTCGATCGCGCGAGGATAGGCGTGTGCCGACAGCCGCCGCTTCACGTGCTGGCAAAGTTCTTCGGCCAGCGCCGGTGTGCCGTCGAAGCCTTTCGACAGCACGACGAACGCCTTGACGATCTCGGTGCGCTCCGGGTCCGGCACGCCGATCACCGCGGCCTCGCTGACAGCCGGATGCTCGATCAGCGCGCTTTCCACGTCGAATGGACCGATCCGGTAACCGGACGATGTGATCACATCGTCCGCGCGGCCGATGAAGCTCACGGTACCGTCCGGCTCGAGTTCGACGTTGTCGCCGGTCCGGTAATAGCCGCCCGCGATCGCCGGCGTGTCCTGCTGCCAGTAACCGTAGAACCACAGCAGCGGCGAGTGCGCGATGTCGATCGCGAGAATGCCGGGCTCGCCGGGGCCAAGTTCGCGACCGGCTTCGTCGAGCACCGCGACGCGATAGCCGGGCATCGCAAAACCCGCCGAGCCGGCATGGACGACGTGCGCGAGTCCGTGATGATTGTTCACGACCATCCCGAGTTCGGTCTGGCCGTAGTGGTCATAGATCGGCGCGCCGAGCGCCGCGTGAAACCATCGCACGACTTCCGGATTCAGCGGTTCGCCCGCGCTGCTGACGACGCGCAGTTGCCCTTTCAGGCGCGCGGCCGCTTCGGTACCGGCCGCCATCAGCATCCGGAACGCCGTCGGCGAACCGGCCAGGCTCGTGATGCCGAGCCGTCCGATCACGTCGTAGGTACTGTCGACCGTGAAACCACCCTCGTACAGCGTCGTTGCATGGCCGAGCAGCAGCGGGCCCGTGATCGCGTAATAGAGGCCGTATGCCCAGCCCGGATCGGCGATGTTCCAGAAGCGGTCGCCGGCGCGAAGGTCCACCGCGTCACGCATGTACGCGCCGAACGCGAGCAGCGCGCGCAACGGTACCGGCACGCCCTTCGGCAAACCCGTCGTGCCCGACGTCGACATCATCATGAACAGGTCGGCGCCCTTTCGAAGCACCGGTTCGAATACGTCGGACTGCGCGTCGAGCGCCGCGCGGAAATCGATGTCGCGCGCCGGCAGCGCGTCGCCCGACTCGCGCACCGTCGCGACCCGCGGGCAATCGACGATCTCGTCGAGCTTCGCGCGATTCGCGATGTTGGTGACGACCAGCCGTGCATCGCTCATGCGCAGCCGGTGCTCGATCGCCTTCGGCCCGAACGCGGTGAAGAGCGGCTGATAGACGGCGCCCGCGCGCCACGTGCCGAGGATCGTCGCGACGAGTTCGGGCGTGCGCGGCAACAGGCCGGCCACCACGTCGCCCGGCTTCACGCCCTGCTCGACCAGCAGGTTCGCAACCCGCGCCGACAGCGCCTGCATCTGCGCGAACGTGAAGCTGCGATGCTGGCCGCCGACGTCGATCCAGTCGAGTGCGATCGCATTCGCGTCCGCCGCCGCATGCCGGTCGCAGCATTCGACGCAGGCGTTCAGGCCCTGCTCCAGGTCGCTGTGCAGATGTGCGGCGGCGGTCTCGATACGGAAGCCGGCCACGGCGTCGGCGTAGGCCGGCACCACCCGGGCGGTTGCTCCATCACGCATGCGTGTCTCCTGTTCGTTATGCCCGCCGGCGAGCCGGGGGTATATCGATGATGGTAGACAGCCGCCACATTGCAATCAATGACAAACAGAATCTAGAATCGTGATCGCTTTTGCCATGTCTGGAGGGCATGAAATAAATGGGGCCGCAGATGATCTCGCCGGATTTCGTCGAGGATGCGCTCGAGAGCCTGCGCCGGCAACGGATTCCGACCGAGCCCGTGCTGCGCGTGGCCGGCCTGCCGGCCACCGTGCGCGAGCCCGTCACGCCACAGCAGTACGGTCGCCTGTGGCTGGCGATCGCCAACGCGATCGACGACGAATTCTTCGGGCTCGCGGCCCGCCCGATGCGGCGCGGCAGCTTCACGCTGCTGTGCCACGCCGTGCTGCACGCGGGTACGCTCGAGAAAGCGCTGCGGCGTGCGCTGCAGTTCCTGCGCGTGGTGCTCGACGAACCGCGCGGCGAGCTCGTGGTCGCCGACGGCCAGGCGCAGATCGTCCTCACGCAGGCGGGCGCACCGTATTCGGCGTTCGCGTACCGGACGTTCTGGCTGATCCTGCTCGGCGTCGCCTGCTGGCTGATCGGCCGACGCATTCCGCTGCAGCGCATCGATTTCGCGTGCCCGAGCCCCGACCAGCGCAGCGACTACCACCAGTTCTTCGGCGTGCCCGTGCATTTCGATCGACCGGACAGCCGGCTCGCGTTCAACGCCGCGTACCTCGCGCTGCCGACGATCCGCTCCGCGCAGGCGCTGAAAACCTTCCTGCGCGGCGCGCCCGGCAACCTGCTCGTGCGCTATCGGCACGACACCGGCTGGGTGGCAAAGACACGTGCGCATCTGAAAGCGCAACCGGCCGCCGAGTGGCCGGACTTCGACACGCTGGCCGTGCGCCTCGGCACGACGCCCGCGACGCTGCGGCGACGGTTGCGCAGCGAGGGGCAGAGCTTCGCGTCGATCAAGGACGAGCTGCGCGGTGCGCTGGCCCAGTCGCTGCTGCGCGGGCACACGCTCAGCGTCGCGGAAATCGCGGCGGAACTCGGTTTTACCGAGCCCAGCGCGTTTCATCGCGCGTTCCGGAAATGGACCGGGACGAGCCCGGGCGCATTTCGGCGGGATGTCAATGCGGCGCAGGCGGAGCATTGAATTGCGGCGCGGGTGTGCGCCACGTTCAGTGCGAGTGGGCTAAAGGGTAAGGCTGACGTGCATGATCGCGGTGAAATTCGGCAGTCGTGCGGTTGCTCGAGCTGTTGGCCTTCAAAGGACATTCTGGAAGAACCGCTCTCTTTTGCTTCAAGAGGCGATCCCCACGCATTCGATTCGGCTGGGAGCACGCAATCACGCTGCAGTTTGTTGGCGTTCAATCGCTTCCGGCTTCGGCAACGACACGGCGCAGAATCGACGGTGCCGCATGCCGGCGCGAAGTTGCGCGTTGCGCTGCCTGACCACATACTGACCGCCCATGCGAACAAGACCGCGTTGATAGTGACTGTCGATCAGGGTGCCGCTTCAGTGCTGGGTGTCGTGGGATCTGCTGTGTCCCTGTCGGCAGCCATTCCGTACGCGCTCGCGATCTACCGGCGCACCGTTCGGGCGCACCTGTTCACATGGCTCATCTGGTCGGTCGTCACGGTGATCGCGGCCACCGGCCAGTTCGTTGCGGGTGCCGGACCGTCTGCATGGTGCACTGCCGCGATCGCACTGACCTGCTTTCTGACTTTCGTCGCGAGTCTGTTTCGAGGTGAGCGCGGCTGGACCCGCATCGATTGGCTCTTCCTGTGCGCAGCGCTATCGGCTATTCCGCTCTGGATGCTGACCGAGGACCCTACGATGTCGATCTGCCTGGTCACGCTGATCGAGCTTGCCGGCCTGGGACCGACCATACGCAAGACGCTTCGCGATCCGTGGAGCGAGAGCCTCACGTATTTCGCGTTGTGCGTGCTCAAGTACGCATTGGTGCTGCTGGCGCTAAGCACGTGGAATGTCACGGTCGCGTTCTATCCTGCGGTCAATATCGTCGCGTCGATCGGCATCTGCTTGGTGATGATGGTGCGACGTCAGGCGCTGTCGAAACCGGGGTAGCCTCTGTCGAATAGCCTTGGTGCCGGAATGCGAGGGCCGCCGCAGCCCGATTGCCGGTCGCGTATGAAATTCGGACCCTTCGAACCGTTGCGAGGCCCCGATATGGATGCCGTTCGTGCAGTCATCGAACCGTATGAAGCCGCACTGCGAGCGGCGATGCTCGCCAACGACGTCGACACACTCGACACGTTGCTGGACGACGACCTAGTCTTCACCGTCCCGAGCGGGCTGGTCATTTCGAAAGATGACGATCTGTCCGCGCATCGCGCGAAACTGCTGCGCCTCGACACACTCGATGTCCAGGAGACTCAGGCGAAGACGGTCGGCGAGATGATCCTCACCACGACGAAGGCGAAGCTTGCCGGTCGTTTCGACGGCAACGCATTCGATGGCATGTTCGCCTATACGCGCCTGTGGCGCCGATCGGGTAGCGAGTGGCGTGTCGTCGCCGGACATGCATCGCAGATCGGTTGAACTTACGACATGCCCGCAAATCAGGAAACTGCTGGATCGAAAGGTGAGCCGATGCTACCGCTGTCGCGCACCGACAGTGCTCGGCAACCGTTGCCGATGACGGGAGGAAGAGATGCGCCACGGCGTTAGCGTTCGTGAAGCGCGTGCGGCCGATGCGAAGGCACTCTCGAGATCGCTGAAAAGGAGTCCTCGGGAGAGCATGCAGTTTGCAAGATGGGGACGGCTCTCTGTCATCTCGTGCATTTCCGCCGCCCCAATGCAAAAACCCCCGCCTTGTCGGGCGGGGGTTTC